>DAOLIP010000003.1:0-97445 GCA_035328475.1 Ferruginibacter sp. | reverse complement strand
GTGTTTCTTTTGTATGAACTCTCATTTTAAATTTAATTATATAGTTTTTTAAAATTATTTTTAAACCGGCTCAATAAAATTGACCGTTTCAACTGTTATATTTTTTGTCTTTGCATTGCTTCTGAAATCACGGATAAGCTCCACTACATCGTATGCTATGGATTTAGAATTAGTACAATCAATAATAACCTTTGAATTTTCCGGGATATCTTCCAGCTCTTTTATTACACTTGCCTTATTAAAAAAGGAAACTTCTTCAGCCAGTACAAGATGATGCACTTTATGTCCTTCTTCTCCTGTAACTATTTCTTTCATGTAGTGGGAGTTGCGGTAACTGTGCCGTAACGTATAAAAGATACCAAAGAGGATACCAATGGTTATGCCTTTTAACAGGTCGGTGGCCAGGATGCCAATGACCGTGGCCAGAAAAGGAATAAACTGTTCCCAGCCTAATTTGTACATCTGTTTAAAAAGCATGGGCTTCGCTAATTTATAACCCACCATCAGTAATATGGCTGCTAAACTGGCAAGCGGAATCATATTCAACACACCTGCAATAGTAATAGCACTGATCAATAAAAAAATCCCGTGAAGTATTGCCGATAATTTTGTTTTGCCGCCAAATGAAATATTGGCTGAGCTGCGCACAATAACCTGTGTAACGGGTAACCCTCCAATTAATCCTGAAAATATGTTTCCCAGGCCCTGGGCTTTTAGTTCTCTGTTGGTTGGGGTAATCCTTTTGTTGGGGTCCATTTTATCTGTAGCTTCAACACTGAGCAATGTTTCCAGGCTCGCAACTATTGCCAATACAATGGCAATTTTCCAGACTTCAAAATTTGTTATGGCAGAAAAATCCGGGAAAGTGAACTGGTTGAAAAACTCCGTTAAGTTCTTTGCAACCGGAAGCCGTACAACCTGGTCTTCGGCTAAACTAAAATCGAGGGTTCCCGCTTTAAACAGGTAATTCATTACAATACCAAGTATCACTACAACAATGGGACCCTGTATCAACTGAAAGATCTTGTGTTTTTTTGTCAGCACCGAATCCCACAATATCAGGATAGCTAACGAGATGCCGGCTATTAGAACAGCGCCGGGTGTAATAAAGTCCAGCGCCTTTGCTATTTCAGAAAAAGTATTTTGCCCGTCTGCCTGAAAAAAGGCGTCATCTCCTTCAACATCCTTATCCCAGCCTAAAGCATGTGGAATTTGTTTTAAGATAATGAGAAGCCCGATACCCGTAAGCATTCCCTTTATAACAGAAGACGGAAAAAAGTAGGCAATAAAACCGGCTTTCACAAAGCCGAGTATAAGTTGAATAATTCCGGCTATTACAACCGCCAGTAAAAAAGCGGGCCAGGAACCCAGGGTACCAATAGCGGTTAATACAATCACAGCCAGGCCGGCAGCCGGACCGCTAACTCCCAATGATGAGCCACTTGCGATACCTACAACGATACCACCCACAATTCCGGCGATGATACCGGAAAAAAGTGGCGCTCCCGATGCCAGGGCAATACCCAGGCATAAAGGAACTGCTACAAAAAATACTACAATACTCGCCGGAAGGTCGCTTTTAAATTCTTTAAAGATGCTGTTACTCTTCATGAGAAACTGTTTTGATTTAATTATAAAAGAAAAGTATTACCATCATTACTGATAATAAGGTTGCCTTAAAACAATAAGGTCGCTGTCACAATGCAGCGTCATTAAGAATAAATGAAAATAAAATTATAGTACGTTGGGCGGAGGTACCAGCAATTCGCCGTGAAAAGCGGTGTAGGTGCCTGCATTTTCAATTTTATGATACTGCAGGGTTATAGAGAATAAATAATCAGTTTTGTGTTGGTCGTGCAGGTATTCTTCCGAGAAAGAAGTGATATTCTTGGGTGTTTTTTCTTCGGTGCTGTTACCGAATGGATTGGCATTCTCTTCTTCTGTTCCGGAAAGCGGCGGCTGGCCGGAGCAGGATTTGGAGTGTTTTGCCTGCTCCTGTTGACTGGCATACACAAAAGGAGTGCTTACGGTAAGCCACATCAGCAGCAGTATCATAATAACTGCCGAGGCCAGATGTAAAAAACTATATGTTCTTTTTCCTGCTTTCATGTAAGGGCTGCAAATTAACACATAAGTTTCTGCAAACCAAACGTTCTGGTCAAACACTGCTGCCGGATCCGGAAATTTTACAATCATCTAACAATAAGCATAAAAATGGTTGAAACACAGGGGCTTTTATCTCCGGTACCATCAAAAACAATCTATTTAGAAATAAGAAAAGCCGGTTCAAGGATGTACATTTAATATTTAAACAGATAATATTTTATGACCCCATACGAAAAATTATTATCAGACAACAAAGCCTGGGCGCAAAAGCAGCTGGAGATTGACCCTGGGTTTTTCAACCGGTTATCTGCTATTCAAAGGCCGGATTTTTTATGGATCGGCTGTAGCGACAGCCGGGTGCCTGCTGACAAGATTACCGGAACACAGCCCGGCGAAATTTTTGTTCATCGAAATATTGCCAATATGGTGGTGCATACCGATGTGAATTTGTTAAGTGTGCTGGATTATGCGGTGAATCATCTCAAGATAAAACACGTGATCGTATGCGGTCATTACGGATGTGGTGGCATTAAGGCCGCCATGAGCAGCCGGGATTTTAAACCGGTTTTGAATATGTGGCTGAGAAACATCAAAGATGTGTACCACATTTACCGGGAAGAACTGGAAAAAATAGATAATGAAGAAGGCAAAACCGACCGGCTGGTGGAATTGAATGTGGTGGAGCAGGTAACGCACCTGGCACAAACCTCCATTATTCAGCGTTCGTGGCAAAACAACAACGGACCACACCTACATGGATGGGTATATGGCTTAAAAGACGGGTTGATAAATTCTGTACTGGAAATGCCCCCGGGATCTTATATTGATCCTTTGTATACATACGAAGACCTGTGATTATTAAAAAGCGACATTGACTGTCTCCTTTGGCTTTTATTTTTTTGCTTTGAATTTGTTTATCGCATTTTTGGTGAACTCACTCAGCACCAGTCTTCCGCTGATGGCCGCTCTTTCTTTCAATAGTTCGTCCCAGTGTTCGGTTCCTTTCCAGAATATTTTTTTCATTTCGGCCA
The DNA here is from genome assembly GCA_035328475.1 of Ferruginibacter sp. Taxonomy (GTDB): domain Bacteria; phylum Bacteroidota; class Bacteroidia; order Chitinophagales; family Chitinophagaceae; genus Ferruginibacter. The sequence goes on along the minus strand of DAOLIP010000003.1, from coordinate 94,308 downwards.
TGGCCGCCGGGCTGGAATGAGCCAGGGTGCTTGCCAGGCGGTATACCGCTTCCTCCATATTCTCAATGCTTTCATGCACTTCGGCAAATAAGCCTTTTTTTCGGGCCCATTCGGTATTGCGCCAGTTGCCGGCATCAATGGCCAGCGCACTAAACGCCGAAGTGCCGATCTTTCTTTCCACTGCCGGTCCAACTACAAAGGGACCAATACCTACGGCTAACTCACTTAGTTTTATCTCCGACTTATCTGTAGCTATTGCATAGTCAACCGCAGCAGCAAGTCCAACACCGCCGCCCACGCATTTACCTTGTATCCGCCCGATTATAAACCTGGGACACTTGCGCATGGCATTGATCACATGGGCAAAGCCGCTGAAGAACTTCAATCCTTCTGCTTCTGTTTTTATGGATACCAGTTCATCAAAGCTGGCGCCCGAACAAAATGTTTTTTCTCCGGCGCTCTTCAGGATAATGACCCGGGTATCATCGTGTGTTCCGGCAAAATGAATTTCTTTGGCCAGTTCTTCCAGTATCTTCCCCGGCAGGGAATTACTTTGGGGATGAAAGAATTCAATGGTATTGATGCCGTGTTCAATATGCGATCTTACGTATGCTTCGGTACTCATAGTAAAAAATTTCAACTATAAATTTATACAATCTTATTGCTTTTGTTTAGCCACCATTGTTAAAATGGTAGCTACGCCGGTGATCTCCCCGGTCTCATCGATCATTTCCACCAGCCATTTCACTATTCCCTTTTCAATATCGTCCCCCCGTTTAAAATCTTCTGGTTTTTCTATTACCCGTTTATCGTTCAGTAATTTTTCCTTGCAGGTAAAGCGTATGTGGATTTCTGCACCGGGGTAAACCGGTTTGGTGAACCGCAGCTCATCGATGCCGTAGTTCAGCAACACCGGGTTCTTTTCGTAACTGTCTACAAACAGGCCGGCCGCCATACTCATAATGAAATATCCATGCGCCACCTGTTGCTCAAACATAGTGCCTTCAAAGTTGGTTGTTTTGATGTGTGCATAGAAGTGATCGCCGCTCAGGTCGGCAAAGCGGTCAATGTCTTCAGAAGTGATCACTCTTTTTTCGGTCACAATCTGGTCTCCTATCTGCAGTTCTTCAAAATATTTCCTGAAGGGATGTTTGCCGGGGTCTTTTCCTGCAGCGTATTGCTGGTAAACATTGGTGATGGCAGTGATGGTGGTGGGCGAGCCCTGCAAAGCGGTGCGTTGCAGGTAATGTTTTACCCCACGCAAACCACCCATCTCTTCACCTCCTCCTGCCCGGCCGGGGCCGCCATGAATAAGCAGGGGTAAGGGTGACCCATGCCCTGTGCTCTCCTTTGCACATTCATTATTCAACACCAGTATTCTTCCGTGATGTGTGGCAGCACCTACAACATATTGCTGCGCTGTTTTATGATCAGCCGTAACAATGGTTGAGCACAAACTTCCTTTTCCAAGTTTGCTTAAAGCAATGGCATCTTCCATTTTTTTGTACGGCATGATCGTACTCACCGGGCCAAACGCTTCCACCTCATGTACTTCTTTTGACTGAAACGGTTTTTCATTCATTAATAAAACCGGCGACATGAATGCACCTTTGTTTGCATCTGCATCCACCACGTTCACACTATCCATAGATCCATAGATTATTTGTGAAGAGGCCAGCAATTTCTGAACCTGTTCTTTTACTTCGTTGCGTTGTGTTTGCCCGGCCAGCGAACCCATTCTTACTTTTTCGTTCAATGGATTGCCAATGGTTGTTTGCGAAAGCGAAGCTGCGATCGCTTTCCACAGGTCTTCCATTTTATTTTCCGGAACAAATATGCGCCGTATGCCGGTGCATCGCTGACCGGCTTTCAGTGTCATTTCCTTTCTTACTTCCTTGATAAAGATGTCCCACTCCGGTTTATCGGGGGTAACATCCCCGCCCAATACAATACAGTTCAACGAATCTGCTTCCATGTTGAATGAAACATTATCTTTTAAAATATTTTGGTTGGATTTTAATAAAAGCCCCGTTGAAGCAGACCCGGTAAAGGTTACAACATCCTGCGAAGTAACATGATCAAGCAGGTCGCCGGCGCTTCCGCAGAGTAATTGCAAAGAACCTTCGGGTAAAATTTTTGAAGCAATGATCTCTTTTACCACCGCCTCGGTCAAATAGCTGGTAACCGTTGCGGGCTTCACCACAGCCGGCATACCGGCCAGTAAATTCACGGCAATTTTTTCCAGCATGCCCCACACCGGGAAGTTGAAGGCATTGATATGAACGGCAACCCCTTCTTTAGGTACCAGTATATGCGTACCCATGAAACTATTGTTCTTACTCAGGTTGTGGCTGTCGCCATCAATACAAAAGACCTCGTTGGGAAATTTGCGGCGCAGCGATGCATTGGCAAAAAGATTTCCGATGCCTCCTTCTATATCCACCCAGCTATCTGCTTTGGTGGCACCGGTTTGATAGGATATTTTATAAAATTTATCAAGGTGGTTCCTTAAGTGCATGGCCAGCGTCTTCAGCATATTGCCTCTTTCATGAAAGGTCATTTTACGCAAAGCAGGATTACCAACCGTTCTGCCGTATTCAAGCACCTGTTTAAAATCAACCCCTTTGGTAGAAGCGCTTGCTATGGCTTCGCCGGTAACGGCATTATATAATTGCTGCCCATCTCCGTCGCCGGTTATCCATTTGCCTGAGATATAATTTTCAAGTTTCATTACCTGTATTTTTCCCTGCGAAGGTAGATTAAAACAAAAGAGGCGTTGCGCCCCTTTCTTAAAATTATTTTACAGCAATCCGAATTGCCGAAGGTGGTGTGTTACGTGTTTGTAATGCAACAGGATCCATTCTTCAAAATTAAGTTCGCCAAAAACGGGGTGCATTGTTTTTTTACCAGGATTGTTGTTAAAGTACGTTTCAAAGTTTTCGATGGATGCGGCAAGTTTATCGACTGCCTGTTCCATATTTTCGTACCTGAGCGGCAACGGTTCTTCGCCGATGACATCCGTAGGCGCCTTGGTATTTTCCCTGAATTGTTTATCGCTCAACAGAAACTCTTTGAATTTGGGCAAGTGTTCAACCGGGGTAACCAGGGGAAATTTTATCTTTTCAATGGATACATTAAAGAAGGCTGTTACATGCTCTGCCATTTGCTGGCCATTCATCTTGCCCCATTTGCCTGCAGCGTCTGCGGCGAGGGATTTTACCTTCGGCACAAATTCTGTTTTTATGAAATTGAGTTTTTCTATGTCCATTACAATCGTTTAAAGGGCAAAGTAAAACAAAAAAAGCACCCGTTGCCGGGTGCTCTCTTCTAATGAATTGTTTGGATGATCATGCCCGTTTGTCGATCTCTTTACAAAGCCTCCCGAAGATCTCTTCGATAGAGCCCTCACCTTTTACCATTTCCACTTTATCAAACTGTTTGTAATAATCGGCAACCACGGCGGTCTTATTGTGGTATTCGGTGATCCTTGCCCGGATCACATTTTCGTTATTGTCGTCGCTGCGGCCGCTTGTTTCTCCCCGTTTCAATAATCGTTTTATCAGTTCCGATTCACTTACTTCCAGGGCAAGCATTACGGCAATGGGCGCCTCTTTTAGGTCGAGTAATTTGTCTAAGGCCTCTGCCTGTGCCGCTGTACGTGGAAAGCCATCAAACAAAAATCCTTTGGCATGGGGGTTGGCATCCAGTGCAGAGCTGATCATCCCGATCACCACTTCATCGGGAACCAGCTGACCCTTATCCATAAAATTCTGTGCTTCTTTACCAAGGGGGGTTTGGCGACTGATCTCGCTGCGCAGCAGGTCGCCCGTGCTCAGGTGTTTTAAGCCGTATTTTGCAATTAGTTTTTCGCTTTGCGTTCCTTTGCCGCTGCCGGGAGGGCCAAATAATATAAGGTTAAACATATTGGTTGCTATCGGTATGAAGATAGCAAATATAATAATCGAACTTTAAATATTCCTTAACAGCCGGCTTTATCTGTTGAAAATCTTAAAATATCGTCATTTCGTAGATAGAGAACTATTAATACCGAAATTTGTTGAACCAATGATGAGGCCATTCTTCTATATCGTGTTTGCTTTTGCCGTCCTCTTAACCGGCTGTGGTGACTCATCTGTTAAGCCAAATAAAACAACAACCATGGACAGCACTAAAAAAAGCAATCCCGTTTATTCCAATACCGACTCGGGGAAAGTAGATATCAGTAATGAGGAATGGAGAAAGGTATTACCCGCCGATGTTTACAGCATTGCCCGGGAAAAAGGCACCGAAAGGGCTTTTACCGGAAAATACTGGGATCATAAAGACACAGGTACTTATTATTGCGCCGCCTGTGGTAACCCGCTTTTCAACAGCAATGGAAAATTTGAAAGCAGTTGTGGCTGGCCAAGTTTTTTTGAGCCCATCAATAAAGGCAGTATCATTTATGCGCCCGATAACAGTCATGGTATGAAGCGTACTGAAGTAATGTGTGGTCGTTGCAAAGCACACCTTGGCCATGTTTTTGAAGACGGTCCGCCACCAACCGGTTTGCGTTACTGCATCAACTCAGTTATTCTCGATTTTGAAAAGGCAAAAGATGCTGCAAAAGGTTTTGAAGAAAAGGCCGATGTAAAAAAATAGTGCCACCGCTGCCGCCCGTACATTTCATTTGCAGCTACGCTGTTTTTTTTGCACCTTCATTGTTCAATTATTTTTTTGACAATGAAAAAACTAACTGCCGCCTTAACCGGTTTGCTGATCGCCTCTGTTTTCAGTACTGCAATTGCACAGAAGTATTCTCTTTCGCAATTTAAAAATCTCAAACCCCGTAATATAGGTCCCGCCGGAATGAGTGGCCGCATCACCTCACTGGATGTGGTGGTGGATAATCCCAATATAATATACCTGGGTTCTGCTTCCGGCGGCGTATGGAAAACAGAGAACAGCGGCAACTCCTGGACGGCCGTATTTGATGAACAAACCACACAAAATATCGGTTCGGTAGCCATCCAGCAATCAAACCCGGCTATTGTGTGGGTGGGAACAGGAGAAGGTAACCCACGGAACTCACTCAACCTGGGTGAAGGAATCTTTAAAAGCATGGATGCCGGAAAAACATGGAAACGTATGGGCCTGGAAAAAACAATGAATATCCATCGCATCCTTATCGACCCCGTTAATTCCAACACGGTGTATGCAGCGGCTATCGGCAACCCGTTTTCTTCTCATCCCGAACGGGGCGTTTTTAAAACAACCGATGGAGGAGAAACATGGAATAAAATTTTATATACCAACGATTCTTCCGGTTGTGCAGAATTAGTAATGGACCCATCAAACTCCAACCGTATAATTGCCTGCATGTGGCAACACCGCCGCACTCCCTGGGATTTTAAAAGCGGTGGCGCCGGCAGCGGACTCTATATCACCATCGACGGAGGAAAGAACTGGAAGAAATTAGGCAAAGAGGATGGCTTACCCGACGGTAACTTTGGAAGAATTGGTTTGGCCTTTGCCTCCAGCGATTCACGCCGGGTATATGCCATGGTGGAAGCAACAAAGAATGGCTTATACAAAAGTGATGATGGCGGAATGAAATGGGAGCTGGTGAACAGCGAGGCAAGGTGGGTAACCAACCGTCCTTTCTATTTCCAGGACATCCGGGTGGATACAAAAAACGAGAATCGACTGTATAATATTCACGACCAGGTGGAAGTAAGTGAAGATGGCGGTAAAACGTTCAGCACGCTGATCCCTTATTCCGGTATTCATCCCGATCACCATGCCTGGTGGATCAGTCCAAAGGATCCCAACTTTATGATCGAAGGAAACGATGGCGGCATCGGTATCACCCACGACCGGGGTAAGAACTGGACCTTTGATGATAAAATTCCGGCCGGGCAGTTTTATCATGTAAGTGTTGATAATGAACTTCCCTATAATGTAATGGGCGGCATGCAGGACAATGGCACCTGGCACGGTCCCGCTTATACATGGATCAATGGCGGTATCCGGAATTATTACTGGAACAATGTGGGCGGCGGCGATGGTTTTGATGTAATGCCTGATGCAGAAGATGCAAGCTGGGTATACAGCCAAAGCCAGGGTGGTTCTGTTGGAAGAAGGAACTGGAAAACCGGCGAGGGCTGGTTCATAAAACCACAGGCGCTTGATCCCTCACTAAAACTCCGCTTCAACTGGAACTCTGCTTTGGCCCAGGATCCCTTTGATAAAAAAACCATTTATTTCGGCAGCCAGTTCGTAAATAAAAGCGCCGATAAAGGAATAAACTGGGAAACCATTTCTCCCGACCTTACCACAAATGATTCCGCTAAAATTTCGGCTTATCAAAACACGGGCGGTCTTACGATGGATATCACCGGTGCAGAAACGCATTGTACCATCATCAGTATTGAACCGTCAAGAAAAGAACAGGGTTTGTTGTGGGTGGGTACCGATGATGGCGTGGTACAACTTACAAGAGATGGCGGAAAAACATGGACCAGTTTTCGCGGAAAAATCCCGGGTCTTCCGTCCGGCTGCTGGATACCGCAGATCAAAGCCTCGGCACACAATGCGGGAGAAGCATTTGTGGTGGCCAATGATTATCGTCGTGGTGATATGAAGCCTTATATCTTCCGCACAACAGATTATGGAAAAACATGGACAAGGATGATCGATGAGAATAAAGTAAGGGGATATGCTTTATGTGTATTACAGGATCCGGCAGAACCCAATCTGATCTTTGTTGGAACAGAGAATGGTTTATGGATAAGTCTTGATAATGGAATTTCTTTTGAACAATTCAAGAACGGGTATCCTTCCGTTTCTACATACGACCTGGCCATACAGGAAAGGGAAGCCGACCTGGTGATCGCTACATTTGGCCGGGCTTTATGGATACTGGACGATATTCGTTCGTTGAGAAAGCTTGCTGCCAATAAAGGAATGAAATTCAATAGCCCGGTTGCTGTTTGTACTGCTCCTGACGCTTACCAGGCACAATACAGGCAGGCGGCGGGTTACGACTGGAGCACGTATGGTTTATATGAAGCCGATAACAGGAGAAGGGGTGCTGCAGTTTCATTCTTCATCAATAAACCCAAACCGGATACAACGGCGAAGCAACAACCTGCCGCCCCTGCTTCACAACCGGTTGTAGCAGCAGCTCCCGGACAACAGGATGGTGGCGGCAGACGTGGGGGACGTGGACAAGGCGGGCCTGGTGGCGGAGGAAGAAGAACCGACTCAGCAATGGTTAGAATATACAACGCAAACAATGAGCAAATAAGATCATTAAGATGGTCGGTTGATTCCGGTTTCAATAAAATGTATTGGGGTATGGAAGAAAGGGGATTTCGTCAGCCGGGATCTCCTAAGCCACTACCGGGATCTCCGGAGCCGGGAGGTTTACAGGTACTGCCGGGAAGGTATAAACTGGTGGTGATGTATTCGGGCAGTTCGGATTCAACCTTCATAAATGTATACGATGATCCAAGAATTGGAAACCGGAATGATATTAAACTGGCACAACGAAAAATGTATGACCGCCTGAGAAAATCTTCCGAAAAACTTACTACCGGAATGGATCAGCTTACCGAAAGCGAAGAACTGCTTACTAAAATGCAGTCGCAATTAAAAGGAGTTGAAGGAAAAGATGCCGACTCATTAAGAAAAACAACCAATAAAATGCAGGATGAGATAAAAGCAATGCGTGAGCTCATCAGCGGAAAAACAAGCGATAAGCAGGGCATATCCCGCAGCCCGTTTGAAACAACGGTGATGACAGCGCTGCAAACGGCACAACAATCCATCGGCAGCAAAATGGTGGTGCCAGGGCCGCAAGTGGAGGTGTTGGTTATTAATGCTGAGAACGCTATTAAAAAAATGGTAGATAAAATAAATAGTTTCTACAGCGACAAATGGAGTGATTATCGCCGGCAGGTGGAAGGAACAAAACTGAATTTCTTTAAAGATTATAAAGCGATAGAATAGACTGTCCGTTTAATCACCCTTTTTAAAAAGCAGCCAAATCATAGCTGCTTTTGTTTTATATTTATAAATACGTTCCCTTTTAAACACGCCGCCTCATCTCTTTATTACTAAACATAATTAAGGATGTATAAACTTTTTAGCCTGGCTATTGCTGTGGCTATCACCCCTGTTTCACAAAAAAATCCTATTGCGGATTTTATTGCCGTTGATAATACTCAAAGGCGGAACTTTGCTTTTCACTTTAAAAACACGGTTGGGTTTAATTTCTGGGAACCACAAAAGAAGCCCGTAGAAGCCTGGTCACAAAACTGGATGGGTGAGGCACAGGAAAATATCCGTAAAAGCGAATACCATTTTAAATGGGAAGAAAAATATAAAGCGTACTGCACACCAAACCGGAAAAATAATCTTCGCTTTTTTTACAATAAGAAAGGATTTTCTGTAGAACCCCGAATAATAAAAATTCCTTTAGAAAATTATGATGTGTCTGTAAAAGAAGATGAAAAAAAATATACGTACCAGCCCAACTGGAAAATAAGGTTTAATCTCGATAAAAAGCTGGTGAGTAGAGGAACCTGGATTGTTGCAGAAAACAAAGCGGAGTTCGTTACAAAAAAAATAACTGTTCAGTATATCAACAACGATGAGGGCATGCGGCAGAATTTTATTGTGCATCGTCCTTTATCAAAAAAAGATGACCTGAAGATAAAATTCAGAATCAAAACAAAACTGAGAACACATTTACACAATAACCGGTTGCAGTTCTTTCACAAAAAGGCAGCTGTTTTAAATTATGAGCAGTTGAAGGTTTGGGATGCAACCGGGAGGCCATTATCGGCTTCTTTTCAAAAAAAGAAAAAGAACCTTTTTTATATACAGGTGAATGTCCGGCAAGCTGTTTATCCAATTACAATCGATCCCATCAGCACCACGCCTTCAACAATTATAGAAAGCAACCAGGTAAATGCAAGTCTTGGCTTTTCTGTTGCCAGTGCAGGCGATGTTAATGGGGATGGGTACAGCGATGTAATTGCAGGTGTACCTAATTACGATAATCCCGAAATTGACGAAGGGGCCGCATTTATTTTTCACGGTTCGGCAACAGGTGTAAGTACAACGGCTGCAGCTATAGTAGAAAGTAACCAGGTAAATGCCCGTATGGGAATTTCTGTTTCCACTGCAGGTGATGTAAACGGCGACGGGTTCAGCGATATAATTGTGGGAGCAAATTTATACGATGCAGGAGAAACAGATGAAGGTGCTGCTTTTGTATATCATGGATCGGCTGCAGGAATAAATACTGTTGCAGTAACGATGGTACAAAGCAACCAGGCCCTTACACAACTTGGTTTTTCAGTTGCCAGCGCAGGCGATGTAAACAGCGATGGGTTCAGCGATGTAATTGCAGGTGCATGGCTTTATAGTAATGGAGAAGGGGCCGAGGGAAGCGCTTTTATTTATCATGGTTCGGCTGCGGGTATAATTAACGTGGCTGTTACTACAGTAGAAAGCGACCAGGTAAATGCAAACCTGGGAATTTCAGTTGCAGGTGCAGGCGATGTTAATGGAGATGGGTACAGCGATGTAATTGTAGGATCACAATTGTTCGATAATGGAACAACTGATGAAGGCGCTGCTTTTATTTATCATGGCGCGGCTGCAGGAATAAATAATGTTGCGGCTACCATAGTTGAAAGTAACCAAGGTTTTTGCCAATTTGGTTTCTCCGTTTCAGGTGCCGGAGATATAAACGGAGATGGGTACAGCGATGTAGTGGTTGGGGCTTATACATTTGATAATGTGGAAACCAATGAAGGAGCTGCATTTATTTATCATGGCTCGGCTGCAGGAATAAGCAACACTGCTGTGGGTATACTGGAATGTAACCAGATTGCCGCCAGTTTTGGAACTTCTGTTGCCTGTGCGGGCGATGTAAATGGTGATGGATACAGCGATGTGATTGTAGGAGCTATTCAATATGATAACGTAGAAAACAGTGAAGGCGCTGCTTTTGTATATCATGGTTCAGCAACAGGCATAAATATTATTGCAGCGGTTATATTGGAAAGCAACCAGGCCAATGCTCAAATGGGCCGTGGCGTTGCCAGCGCCGGCGATGTAAATGGCGATGGATACAGCGATGTGATTGTGGGGGCATACGCATACGATAATGGGCAAGCGGATGAGGGTGCTGCTTTTGTTTATCACGGCAGCGCTATGAGTATTAACACCACAGCTACGGCAAGCGTAGAAAGCAACCAGGCAACGGCAGATATGGGACAATCCGTAGCCGGGGCAGGCGATGTGAATGGCGATGGATACAGCGATGTGATCGTGGGTGCCAGATATTACGATAATGGACAAACAGACGAAGGTGCAGCATTTGTTTATCATGGCAGCGCTACCGGTATTAATACCACAGCCGCGGCAATTATAGAAAGAAACCAGGCTTTTGCATATTTAGGTTTTTCCGTAGCCGGCGCAGGCGATGTAAATGGTGATGGATATGGTGATGTTATTGTGGGGGCAATTTGGTACGATAATGGGCAAACCGACGAAGGCTCTGCTTTTGTTTATCATGGCAGCGCTACGGGGATTAACACCACAGCCGCGGCAAGCGTAGAATTGAACCAGGCAAATGCATGGATGGGTTATTCCGTAGCCAGTGCTGGTGATGTGAATGGCGATGGATATAGTGATGTGATTGTGGGGGCTATTCAATACGCCAATGGGCAAGGCTTAGAAGGTGCTGCGTTTGTTTATCATGGCAGTGCTACGGGTATTAATACCACACCAACGGCAAGCGTAGAAAGTAACCAGGGAGCTGCATACATGGGTTATTCCGTAGCCAGTGCTGGTGATGTGAATGGCGATGGATACAGCGATGTGATTGTGGGGGCCAAGAACTACAGCAATGGGCAAAGCAACGAAGGCGCCGCCTTTGTGTACCATGGCTCGCCAACAGGGATCAATACTACTGCAGCAGCAACGGTTGAAAGTAACCAGGCTTTTGCAGAAATAGGTGTTTCCGTTGCTTCGGCTGGCGACGTAAATGGAGATGGGTACTCTGATGTGATTGTGGGGGCTGATCTATACGACAACGGACAAACTGATGAAGGTGCCGCCTTTGTGTACCATGGCAGCGCTACAGGTGTCAATACTACTGCGGCAGCAACGGTTGAAAGCAACCAGGCAAATGCCTATATGGGTAGGCCCGCTGCTTCGGCAGGTGATGTAAACGGTGATGGGTATAGCGATGTGATTGTGGGGGCTGGTAGATACGACAACGGGCAAACTGATGAAGGCGCAGCTTTTGTGTACCATGGCTCGCCAACAGGCATTAATACAATTGCAGCAGCAACGGTAGAAAGCAACCAGGTAAATGCTCAAATGGGTTTTCCCGTTGCTGCTGCAGGCGATATAAACGGCGATGGGTACAGCGATGTGATTGTGGGGGCTCCTAAATACGATAACGGACAAACTGATGAGGGCCGTGCCTTTGTGTATCATGGTAACAGTCCCGGCACCAACATACGTAACAACCTGCGCCTTTACAATACCGATTTAACCACACCTCTCAATAGTAGCAATTTTATCTTCGGCAATTTTAGCGCAGGGCTATATGCAAAATCTTTTTTAGGAAGGGGTAAAGGAAAGCTGGTTTGGGAAACCAGGCTTAACTATAATGCATACAGCGGCAACCCCATTACCAACAGCACATTGTTTACTGCACAACAAGCGGTATATACCGATCTTGGCCTGGCAGGTGTTGAGTTAAAGAATATAATTACCAAATTGTTGGGCAGCGGCCGTTATACCAAACTCCGGGCAAGGGTAAAATACGATCCCGTTACCGCCATCACCGGGCAGGTATATGGTCCCTGGCGCAATGTATCGGCCGTTATTGATGGCAACAGCATGGGCGCATTGCCCGTTGAATTAATCTCTTTTAATGCGTCCTGGTTTCAGAAAGGCAAAACGGCTAAGCTAGATTTTAGTACCGATAAAGAAACCGGTATGTGTTGCTTTGAGATTGAAAAGAGTCTCGATGGTTTTAATTTCCATGCCATCGGTTCTTTGCCGGCAAGAAATACGGCAGGCATTCAGTCGTACAGTTTTACCGATAACAATGCTGTAAATAAAAAACAATTCTACCGGCTGAAAATAAAAGGAGTTAACGGCAGGTTAGAGTATAGCAATATCCAGCAATTACAGAACAACGGTACAACCGAAATACTGGTATTTCCAAACCCGGTGACAGACGTGTTGCAAATACAGCTAAACAGAACTTATGACAAGATGAATGTGTCGGTGATAAATGCAGCCGGGCAAACCGTAAAGCAACTCAATGTGGTTTCGCCCTCGGGGCAAATCATCTCCGTTCCGGTACATGATTTACCCGCCGGACAATATTGGCTGCGGTTGCAAAACGGTGGAGAAAAGCAGGTATTACAGTTTTTAAAGAATTAGGCGTTGCGTTCAATTTATTTCTTTGCCATGCCCCCTTTAAAATTTACATTTGCCACTACAATAAGCGCTGTTTATGAGTTCAGGTAAATTAAGTATGCTGGCCGAAACCCTTATAGGATCGGAAATAGTTAAACTCGGCAACGAGATCAAAGAGCGCAAAAGGCAGGGGGAATTTATCTACAACTATACCATCGGTGATTTTGATTCTTCTATTTTTCCCATTCCGAAAGAGCTGGAAGACGAGATTGTTTCCGCTTACCGGGATGGGTTTACCACGTACCCGCCTGCGGAAGGAAATTTAGATCTGCGGGAAGCCGTTTCGTCTTTTACCAAAACATGGCAGGGTATTGATTATAACACCCAGGAGATCCTGATCGCCAGCGGAGGCAGGCCACTTATCTACTCCCTTTACAGAACAACGGTTGATGCGGGAGATAAAGTGATCTATGCCATTCCCAGCTGGAACAACAATCACTACGTACACCTGTGCAATGCAGAGCATGTGATGATCAAAACCACGGCAGAAAATAATTTCATGCCTCGTGCAGCGGATATTGCCCCGCATATAAAAGGCGCTGCGTTGCTGGCTATCTGTACACCACAGAACCCAACAGGTACCACCCTTAGCAAAGAAGAGATAGAAAAGATCTGTGATCTTGTACTGGAAGAGAACAGGCGCCGCAGCGAGGGAGACAAAAAGCTTTACCTGTTCTTCGACCAGATGTACTGGACGCTTACCTACGGAGGCATTCAGCACTATCACCCTGTTTCACTAAAACCGGAAATGAAAGCATATACCATTTGTGTAGATGCAATAAGCAAAGTGTTTGCCGCCACTGGGGTTCGGGTGGGATGGGCCTGTGGCCCCACAACAGTGATTGCAAAAATGAAATCCATTTTATCGCATATGGGTGCCTGGGCGCCAATGGCAGAACAGAAAGCGGTTGCCAGGTATCTGCCGCAGGAACAGGTAATTAAAAAATACCTGATTCGTTTCAAGTCTGAAATTGAAGAACGGCTTACCCGCATTTATAAAGGATTGATGAAGCTGAAAACTGAAGGTTTTTCGGTGGATGCCATTGCTCCGCAGGCTGCTATTTATCTTACCATACAGGTTGACCTTGTTGGTAAAACAACTTCCGATGGACAACTGTTGCAAAAGCAGGCCGATGTTACTAACTATTTACTCAATGAAGCAAGTCTTGCTATTGTTCCCTTCCATGCTTTTGGTGCTGATGCTTCCAGTAACTGGTACCGGTTAAGTGTGGGTACTTGTAAAAAAGAAGAAATTGATGAAATGCTTGGGTCGCTGAAAAGTGCGCTAAAGAAATTAAACTGATATTAATTTTTGCAATTCAAAAAAACGAAGGGTTTCAGTTCTCTTTGGCGGATAAGTTTGCGGAGTTGCGTTTCGTTACTGATGACGCGGTATTTATTGAGGTCTAAAATTTCGTGGGCAACAATTAAACTATCAATCCCCTCAATGCTGTACAGCAATTGATGTAACTGTTCCACTTCATGCTCAATAGCTTTTTGAGTCATGATCTCATGATTGAACAAAACCAGTAAATCCCTGTTCGGATTGTTCATAGATTTTGGGGGCATTTAAACATCACTTGTATCCAACCATTCCCTGTTTATTCGGACAACCACATTGGCCCTTTTTTGAAGAAGAACATCCTGCTGTGATCAATAAACCGGCAATAATAAGAGCGAATAATGTCTTTTTACTTATTTGTTGCATATTTTCAGGCTTTCAAGTTAAACAATTTTTAGAAAACTTTATTGTTTTCGTTTAATGAAAGACAAAAAAATTAACAACCCTGTTATACTGGTTGCTCCAATGGACTGGGGGCTGGGGCATACAACCCGTTGTATTCCAATAATAACAAGCCTCCTGGCCCGAAACTGCTCTGTGATCATTGCTGCATCCGGACCTGGCAGGATTTTACTTCAAAAGGAATTTCCCGGGCTGCTTTGTCTCGATCTCAGGGGTTATGATATACACTATAGCCGGAAAAGGAGCAGGTTGCCCTTTACGCTTTTTGCACAGTTTCCTAAACTGATCTCAACCATCTATACCGAACACAGGTGGTTAAAAAAAATAGTGACGCAGTATTCCATTGCCGCAGTAATTTCAGATAACAGGATGGGGATGTTTCATCGCAGCATTCCGTGCATATATCTCACGCATCAGTTGAATATAAAAACGGGCAATCGCTTTACAGAGAGGATCGCTCAAAAAACGCATTACTGGTTTATCAATAAATTCAGCCAATGCTGGGTGCCAGATACCCCTGATGAAAATAACCTGGCAGGAGAATTATCCCATCCGGTTAACATGCCGCATGTTCCAGTAAAATACATGGGTCCTTTATCAAGGTTTAAAAACTATTCCACCGAAAAAAAATATGATGTGGCTTTTATCCTTTCGGGCCCGGAGCCGCAACGAACCATTTTTGAAGAGCTTATTTTGAAAGAGCTTAGTGGTTACGGCATAAGAGCAGTACTGGTCAGGGGCATTACAGACCCTGTCATCACAAAAGAAACAGACTCGCCTTACCTGAAAATTCATAATAGTTTAGGGCAGGAACAGTTGAACAGGATTATTCTTGAATCGGAATGTGTTATTGGCCGCTGTGGTTATTCAACCATTATGGACCTGGTTAAGTTGCATAAAAAAGCCCTGCTGGTTCCTACACCCGGGCAAACGGAGCAGGAGTACCTGGCTGAATATTTATCCGGAAAAAAAATATTTTGCAGCGCTGTGCAGGAAGACTTTTCTTTACCGGAGGCATTAAAGGCATTAGATGGGTTTTCTTTCAGCCTCCCCGCTGTTAAACAAAATAATTTTGAAAGCGTTTTGGAAGATTTTTTGAAATCACTCAGCAGAAACTAGCAGTACAAATATTTATATCCGTTCCTTATTTTTTGCAGATCAACCATAACAGAATATTCCGAGGCATACCATTCGTCGCTTTTGACCAGGCTCTCTTCCGGCAGTTCATTCAGTTGAGAAGGGAGTGTGGTGCTGCCCAGGACGCCGGGCCTGATTTTGGGAAGTTTATTGTTGATTGATGCATATCCCACCCAGGATTTTTTGCCCGACAAGACACGGATAACATTTTTAAAGAACCCAGCCGGTTTTTTCTGCAGCAACAGGTGGAAAGGAAAACCCAGGATAAAAAAAACAGCCAGGACAATATCCAGGAGTCTTTTGCTTCGTTGGTTAATGGGTTTTGCGATATGATATTTCGTTGCCACTGCCACATAATCGCCGCCTACATTCTTACTGTCGCTGCCAACAATACTCCGGCTGCCGGATGCATGAAACTTATTACGGGTGGCAGCAGGCAATTTATTGATGAGGGCGATTATTTCTTTCAGACGAAGACCATTTTCGCAAAAGATCACTTCCCGTATCCGGTACTTTTGTATCAGGCCGGGCAACTGTTCAATACTACCCAACAGGTGGGTGGTTTCTTCCTTTTCAACCGGGCCAACCCTTCCCAGCACCCGTTCCTGCATGCCCACATTTATCATCAGTTTGTTTATAGTTATAAAGTCTTTTTCATTCGATACAATAATTGTTTGTCTTTTCTCTTCTTCTTCTTCAGTATCAAGCAAACGTAATTGTATGAAAAGTTGCCGTAATAAATTCATGACGATGAATGCCAGCATGATCCCAAACAGAAGAATGCCTCTTGAAAAACGCAGGGTTTCGGGCAAAAGGCCGTATCCGCTCAGGATGAACAGGCCGGCAATAACGGTTGATCGTACCAGTTGCGATTGCCTGTATCCCTTGTCGTACAAACCAGAATAATACGATACAATTAAAAAAACAGCCGTAAAAACAGGGAATGCGATCTGTAGTATATTGGGTGAATAGTTTACATCCTGCCGTATATAATTACTCCAGAAATATTTTATGATCCAGAAGCTGGCTAGTATGATTCCCGCATCCAGTATAGGAAGTCCCGCTCTTTTTAACAGATTCCCTGTGGCTGCCAAAAAAGCCCTTGCAAGAATTCCGATCTGTATGAGGAATATAAAAAGCTTCGCCTTGCTGCCACTGTAATGTTTCTTAACAAACAGGCTCATGGCTGTATAAAACATGCGCACATAATTCATACTTCCCCGCCTGGTACTCTCGCCTTTAAAGTGAATGATACAGCTTTCGGCAAAATAAAAATTCCGGTAGCCGGCTTTTTGAATGCGGTAACTAAGATCCACGTCTTCACCATACATGAAAAAGGTTTCATCAAAATTCCCGATCTCTGTTAGAATGTTCCGGGGCATCATCATAAACGCCCCGGCGAGTACATCTATTTCGTGGTTCTCATCGGCAGAAAGATGGCCCAGATGATACCTTGAAAAGGTTTTTGACGAAGGGAACAAAACAGATAGCCCCGATAGTTTATACAAGGAAGTGAGTGGCGAAGGAAAGGCCCGCTTGCTTTCTTTCAAAAATCTTCCGGATCCATCGATCATCTTAATTCCAAGGGCTCCTGCCTTTTCCCGTGAATGCAGATATTGAATACATTTTTCAAAACAATCTTCCGGTACCAGCGTATCCGGGTTTAAAAACAGAATGTATTCTCCGGTGGCTGCAGCTATTGCCTGGTTGTTTGCTTTTGCAAACCCTTCGTTACTGCTGTTCCATATAAAATTAACGGCAGGGAAAGCCGGTCTAAGAAATTCCCGGCTTCCGTCGGTGGAACAATTGTCAACCACAATGATCTCCGCCTCCATATTGGCACAGGCTCTCTGAACCGAATACAGGCATTGCTCCAGGAAATATTTTACGTTATAGTTTACAATTATAACCGACAATCGCATATTCAAATATAGTAAAGAAGCCTTTGTATCTTTGCGGCATGTTAAAAACCACACTGTTGAATGCGGTAGAAGCGGGGGCCAAAGAGCTCAGGCGCTATTTCAATAACGAAGACCTGAAGATCAGTAACAAGGAGGGAATTAATAACTGGGTAACCGAAGCCGATCATGCCGCCGAAAAAGCGATCATTGATGTGATAAAGGCCCAATACCCCGAACATTTTATTTTAAGTGAGGAGGTGGGCGAAATAGTAACCGGCAGCGAAGTAAAGTGGATCATTGATCCCATTGACGGCACCATCAATTTTGCCAGCGGCATCCCCATTTGTGCAGTTAGTATTGGCGTTGAAAAGAACGGAGAGATGATCCTTGGCGCCGTATACAACCCGTTCATCAATGAGTTGTTCTTTGCTGAAAAAAGTAAAGGCGCTTTTCTCAACGATAAAAAGATCAGCGTAAGTAAAAAAACAGAAGTTATTCATAGTTGCCTGGTAACGGGGTTTCCCTATACATACCTCGATATGGAAAATGGTCCGTTGCAGGTGTTCGAGCGGTTTGTACGAAAGGGGGTTCCCGTTCGCAGGTTGGGCAGCGCTGCTATTGATCTGTGTTGGGTGGCTGCAGGAAGATTCGAAGGATTTTTCGAACACAGCCTCAGTGCATGGGACACGGCAGCAGGATACCTGATCGTGGAAGAAGCCGGCGGAAAAGTAACCGATATGAATGGAGATAAATATTCGCCGTACCAGAAAAAATTAGTGGCTACAAATGGTTTGATCCACGACGAGCTGATTGAAGTTATACATAATAGAAAGCAATTAGGCTAAGAGATCGAAAGAGAGAAAAAGGTAAACGATGGTTTCTCTTTCAACTCCTTTGCTCTTTCTTCCTCTTAACAAAAAAATAATTACATGGAACAAAGAACAGAAATAGCTGACCTGGGGGAATTTGGTTTGATCGACCATCTTACAAGGAACAACGAAACAAAAAACAGTTCTACCGTTGTTAGCATAGGTGATGATGCGGCGGTGATAGATCATTTTGGCAGGCAATCGGTGATAAGCACCGATCTGTTGGTTGAAGGAATTCATTTCGACCTGATGTACACCCCGCTAAAACATCTTGGTTATAAATCGGTGGTGGTTAACCTCAGCGATATTTATGCAATGAACGCCACGCCTACACAAATTTTGTTAAGCATTGCCATCAGTAATAAGTTCAGCGTGGAAGCGCTGGACGAATTTTACGAAGGGGTTTATGCCGCCTGTGAAAAATATAATGTTGACCTGGTGGGTGGCGATACCACTTCTTCGCAACGGGGCTTTGTGATCAGTATTACCGCCATTGGCGAAGTAGCTCCCGACAGTTATGTAAAAAGAGACGGCGCAAAAGCAAACGACCTCGTTTGTGTAAGCGGCGACCTGGGCGGGGCGTTCCTGGGATTGACCATCCTGGAAAGAGAGAAAAAGATATTCCAGGAAACCGGCGCCCAGCCAGACCTGGAGAACAGGGCCTATATTGTTGGCCGACTGTTAAAGCCGGAAGCAAGAAAGGATGTGATCGAATATTTTGCACAGCACAACATTATTCCTACCAGCATGATGGATATCAGCGACGGACTGAGCAGCGACATCCTGCACATCTGCAAACAAAGCCATGTGGGCTGCGTATTGTACGAAGACAAGCTGCCCATTAATGAAGAATCGAAAGACTTTGCCTATAAGCTGGAACTGGACCCCACGGCCTGTGCATTAAGCGGCGGTGAAGATTATGAAATGCTGTTCACTGTATCGCAGGCAGATTATGAAAAGATAAACGCCAACAACGGCCTCAGCATAATTGGGTATATTACAGAAGCCAAAGAGGGAAAAACGATCATTACACGTGGCGGAAATAAACACGAACTGGTTGCACAGGGATGGAATCACCTGAAGTGATCTCCCGTCAATTGTACACAATCTGTCTCAGACCGAAAATGAAATTATTAAAAACCTTTTTTTTCTCCTTCCCGGTTCTTTGCTTTTTTTCCTGCGCCCCCTCCAGCAAGAATTATTCTCCTTCAAAAAAATACTCCCAACAGGCATTACAGGAGGATTATTTGCTTCTGCGGAATATCCTGGAACAAAAACACCCTTCACTTTACTGGTATACAGGCAAGGACAGTATGGATATGTACTTTGACAAGTACTTTCAGGATATTAAAGACAGTATGACCGAGCAACAGTTCGGCTGGAAGATCATTGCTCCATTAACAGACAAGATCCATTGCGGGCATACCAGCTTTGGCATGAGCAGGGCATACAATAGCTGGGCGGCAGATAAACGGTTTTCTTCCTTTCCGCTGTTCTTGAAATGCTGGAATGATACCATGGTGGTGACCAATAACATGAACCGGAAAGATTCGGTACTTAAAAGAGGAACGCTGATCAGGTCGGTAAACGGTATGAACAGCGCAGCGCTTACCAATACGATGTTTGGTTACATGACCGAAGATGGGTATGCCAATAATGTAAACTATATCCGGCTCAGCAGTAATTTTCCGTATTATCACCGGAACATTATCGGCCTTAGTAAAAATTATGAAGTAAGGTATACCGACAGTTTGGGTAACGAACGAAGTATCGCCATTCCTGTTTTTGAACAGAAAAAAGACAGCGCTCCAAAAACAAAACCTGTAACGCCGGTCAATAAAGAAAAAAGGGAAACAAATAAACGAAGGCTGCAGGAGCTCCGCTCGCTGGCCATTGATACGGTTAATAATACGGCAATCATTACGCTGAACACATTTTCGTCGGGGCGGTTGCGAAAGTTTTACCGGCAAACATTCCGGTATATAAGAAAGGCCGGTATCAGCCATGTGATACTCGATCTTCGCAGCAATGGGGGTGGAAGGATAAATCTATCTACCCTACTTACAAAATATGTGAGCCGCCGGAGTTTTAAAGTGGCTGATACTTCATTTGCTGTGGCAAGATCGCTTCACCCTTATACCCGCTATGTAAAGAATGGTTTTGTACAAAACCTGGGGCTCTTCTTTCTCACCAAAAGAAACAAGGATGGTTTATTTCATTTTGGTCATTGGGAGCGGAAAACCTACAAGCCAAAAATAAAAAATCATTTTTCCGGCAATCTCTATGTGCTCACCAACGGTTCTACTTTTTCTGCATCAACCATTTTTTGCAATGCGGTAAAGGGTCAGCCGGGCGTGATTTTGGCGGGTGAGGAAGCCGGTGGCGGCTGGCATGGTAATAACGGCATTCTTATTCCCGACATCATTCTTCCCAACACCCATATCCGGGTAAGGCTTCCTTTGTTCCGGCTGGTGCAGTATAACCATGTGCCCAAAGATGGCCGGGGGGTGGTGCCCGACCTGTATATCGGCACCGACTATAATGCTTTAATGAAAGGGGTTGATAAAAAGATGCAGGTGGTTATGCAACTGATCAAAGAAAGCAATTCACACAAATAGTATTATTGAATATTAAATGAGTCGGCATCTTTCCAGAAAGGAAATTTTTCTCTTACCTCGTCCAGTTTTTCTTTTTGCAGGGTAATGGTGAACACGTCTTCTTCATCGGCCATGTGATACAACACCTGCCCAAGCGGATCTATGACCAGGCTGTTACCGCTGTGATAGATATTATTACCATCTGTTCCCACCCTGTTCACACCAATTACATAACATTGATTTTCGATGGCCCGTGCGCACAACAATGTTTTCCAGGCATGGCTGCGACGCTCTGGCCAGTTGGCAACATAGAGCAACAGGTCGTATTCGGCTCCATCTTCTTTTATTTGTTGCCGGGCCCAAACCGGGAACCGCAGGTCGTAACAAACCTGCAGGTTTATTTTCCATCCTTTTACCGAAGCGATCAGTCTTTTGTTTCCGGGATTGTACTTTTCATTTTCTCCTGCATAGGCAAACAAATGACGTTTGTCGTAATGGCCGTATTGCCCGTTGGGCAGCATCCAGATCAGGCGGTTGTAAAATTTTTCTTCTTCTTCAATGATAACACTCCCCGTAAGTATGATGCCGTTCTCCCGGCTAACCCGTTGCATCCATTGTATGGTTTCGCCATCCATTTTTTCAGCAAGCAGGGAAGGGTTCATACTAAAGCCAGTGCTGAACATCTCGGGCAATACAACAATTTCTGTTTTCTCTTCTATGGAAGCAATTTTCTGTTCCAGCATGTGCAGGTTGGCTGACTTCTCTTCCCATAACAAACTGGTTTGAATGGTGCTGATGGTGAGGGTTGACATGAAATTTTGTTATATACAAATTTACGGTTTGGATGAATAGAACAGTTCAGAACCTGCGTTGGTTTGCGTTTTGACGTCCATTTAAAAACAAAAGCCTATTTTTGTGCTCCACTCCTTTCATAAGATACGCCTGTTGCAGGCCAATGTGGTAAACAAATATTCCCGCTGATTCAGAAAATGCAACGTCTTTGCCAGCCTTATACTAAATAAACCATTTAATGGCATTTAAAAAATTAGACCTGATTGATCCCATCCTTAAAGCATTGGATGCGGAAGGGTATACAACACCCACGCCGATACAGGCTCAATCGATCCCTTTGATACTGGAAAGAAGAGACCTGCTTGGCTGTGCGCAAACCGGAACCGGAAAAACCGCCGCTTTTGCCATTCCCATCCTGCAGATCCTGCACCAGCAAAAACAGGAAGAGCGGGGGCCACGCAATATTAAAGTGCTGATCTTAACTCCCACCAGGGAACTGGCGATCCAGATAGACGAAAGTTTTGCGGCTTATGGAAAACATACCGGGCTTACGCACACGGTTATTTTTGGCGGAGTGTCGCAGTTAAATCAAACCAATATATTAAGACGGGGGATTGACATCCTGGTTGCTACGCCAGGAAGATTGCTGGACCTGATAAGTCAGGGTTTCATCGATCTGAAATACCTTAAGATTTTTGTACTGGATGAGGCCGACCGGATGCTTGACATGGGTTTCATTCACGACGTTAAGCGCATCATCACCAAGTTGCCGGTAAAAAGGCAAACGCTTTTTTTCTCAGCCACCATGCCTCCGGAAATTCAAAAACTGGCGAATGTATTACTTACAAACCCGGCCAAGGTAGAAGTTACACCGGTATCATCCACCGTTGATGCCATAGAGCAAAGTCTTTATTATGTTAGTAAGCAAGACAAGCCCTCTTTGCTGTTACACCTGCTGAGAGATGAAAAGATAATTACAGCGCTGGTATTTACCCGAACAAAGCACGGGGCAGATAAGGTGGTAAAATTTTTACACCGGCACAATATCACCGCGGCAGCCATTCATGGAAACAAATCGCAGAATGCAAGACAAAATGCACTGAGTAATTTCAAAAGCGGGAGCCTCCGTGTTTTGGTGGCTACCGATATTGCGGCAAGGGGAATTGATATTGATGATCTGTCGCATGTCATCAACTTCGAGCTGCCCAATGTTCCTGAAACCTATGTACACCGCATAGGTCGTACCGGAAGGGCAGGCAATACCGGTATCGCTATTTCATTTTGCGATGCAGAAGAAAGAGATGAATTAAGAGACATTCAAAAACTGATCGGTAAAAGCATTCCGGTTATTGACGGACATCCTTATCCTTTGAGCGTTGATCTTTCTGCTGCACCTGTAAGAACCCCGCAAAAAACAATCCCGAAACGCTCCAGGGGGTTTGGAAATTCTGATAAGGCAAATAGCCGGAATTTTAACCCCCGGTATAAGGCAAATAGAAGTTAATATACCCAATAGCCACATTGTATGTGGCTTAGAAACGCTGTACATTACAGCAAAAATCTATTATGAAACAAATCTTTGGTCTTTTGCTTATTGCTTCTGCAATCAGTTTGTTAAATTCCTGTAATAATGAGGCTGCTAAATCAGAGCCTGTTGCTGCAGGTTTTAGTCTTGACAGTGTTAAAACCGCTATTGAAGCCAGTAATAAAGTTTTCGGCGAGTGCTGGGCTACCGGCGACTCCGTTCGGTTTGCCGGCTGTTATACAACAGACGCCTGCATCAATCCACCCAACCTTCCCAGGATGTGCGGATCAAAAGCAATCACTTCTTTTTTTAATGGGGGTTACCAAATGGGGGTTCGGAATATCAAGATCACTACCCAAGAGGTTATGGGTGGAGCAGAAACAGTATCCGAAATGGGCACCTATGAAATGTTCGGAGATAAAAACATGTCGTTAGACAAAGGAAAGTTTATTGTGGTATGGAAACAGGAGAGCGGAAAGTGGAAAATGCACCGGGATGTATGGAACAGCGATATCATGCCTCCAACACCTGCAAAATAATTATATTTTTTATTTTTAAAACCGGGATAAATCCCGGTTTTTTATTTGCCGGTTCTTTCAAAATAAAATTGCTACTTTCATTTGTTCTTTTTACACTTTTATTGTTCCCGTTATGGCGCCGCAGAAATATTTTTCCTATTTGCTGAATCCGCTGGAATTACTGCGCACTAAAAAAGTATTGCAGGTAAACCAGCCGGTAATCGCCGAAAGAAAAGAACCGGAGCAGACTTCCATCTTTGTTTTTGATTATAATGCGTCAAATCTCGTCTTTAAACAATTGAATCGTGTTCCTGATTGTTTTCCGTACATGGATTCTCCCACTGTTTCGTGGCTGAATGTGGATGGATTACGCAAGACAGACGTGGAAACGATCTGTGCACATTATGGCATTCATAACCTGATCGCTGAGGACATTCTAAGTCTTGGCCAGCGTGCCAAAACAGATGAAATCAATGGCTTACTCTTCTGCCTGTTGAATATGCTGTATTTTAATGAAAAAGATTCTGCCGTAGAATTTGAACAGATAAGCATTGTGCTGGGAAAGAACTTTGTCATTAGTTTCCAGGAAGATCCCGAAAGAGATGTTTTCAATCCACTGAGGGAGCGGTTAAAAATAAACAATACCAAGCTCAGGCAGAACGGAGCTGATTTTCTGTTCTATTCACTTATAGATATGATCGTTGACAATTATTTTGTGGTGATGGAAAAATTGGGGGAAAAGAT
This sequence comes from Ferruginibacter sp., assembly GCA_035328475.1. GTDB lineage: Bacteria > Bacteroidota > Bacteroidia > Chitinophagales > Chitinophagaceae > Ferruginibacter. Next base: position 69,983 of record DAOLIP010000003.1, on the reverse strand, counting down.
CGAAGAGCTGGAAGAAGATATTGTGCGTCGTCCCAACACCAGGAGCCTTGCCAAAATTAACCTGCTGCGTAAAGAGATGATCGTATTAAAAAGAAGCGTGGCGCCGGTCAGGGAACTTGTGAACGGCATATTAAAAAGCGATTCGGAACTGATAGAGGAGCGTACCGGAAAGTATTTTAAGGATGTGTATGACCACATCTTACAGGCAAACGATCTGGTGGAGAATTACCGGGATATGATGATGAACCTTCACGACCTGTACCTGAGTAATGTAAACCTTAAAATGAACGAGGTGATGAAAGTAATGGCAGTGGTAACCTGCCTGCTTGCGCCTGCTACCGTTATCGGCGGTATTTTCGGGATGAATTTTGAAGCCATTCCCTTATTGCATAACAAATGGGGATTCTTTATTTCTGTTGGAATTATGTTATTCATTCCCCTGGTAATGGTCCGGATATTCAGGAAGCGGGGGTGGTTTTAGTTCGTTATTTTTTCTTGTAGATGGGTACCGTGCTGCATGGTTCTCCATACATGATGCTTTTTGCCAGCGGACGCAGGAGGTTGGTAGCGCTGATGTATGCCGATTCCGGGATGGGTTGTTCTCCACAGCCTTTTATTACCACCCTTTTATCCCGGTACTCTTCGGGATCAATATTTGAAATGTTTTTCAACAGGAGGCTTTGTTGCAGGAAATCTTTATCTCCAAAAATAATTTCATTTGCAACAGGTTGAAGGTAGCTCGCCGCCAGCATATATGCCCACATGGGTATTACCGCGTCTGCCGAGCAGCAGATTGCAATATTTTTTCCGGTGAACGGGGCAAGGTCAAGCCCCTTCATTGCTTCCCGGAAATCTTTTTCTTTCAATATAAGGCCCATGAACAAATAATCTTTCATATCAAACAGCACGGCTTCTTCTTTAGGATAAAAGTCTTCCAGGTCAAGCGTCATTAAACCACTTTCAGAAACCTTATTTACTATCGCTCCATCATTCATACTGCAAAGATAAATAAACGGCCCGCAATGATCATGCGGGCCGTTTACGATTAAAGGTATTTAACGAAGCACTTAAAAGAATTTGCTCCGGTTGTCTTTTATGGTTGCCTTTTTACGAAGCCCTTCAAACCAACTGGTTGCAGCCTGGTTACGAAGCGCTGTTACCTGTTGTGTTTTGAACTGCGATGCTTCTGTTTCTGTATCAGCCACCTTGCTGGCGATTCCGTTTACTTTAAAAACATAAACCATTGTTTTACCGGCAAGCGGGGCAGCAACTTTGTTCAGGTTCTCTTTATTAAATATAGCGCCGGTCAGCTTGGGCTCGGTGCCTATACCGTTGATGATGGGGCTGGTAAATGTTAATGAAGAGTCGAGTCCGGCGGACAGGATCTCCTTGTTGTATGCGGCAGCTGCTTTTTCGAGCGTTGGATTGGCGCCAAGATTTTTTACTATTTGTTCTGCTTTTTTCTGATCCCGAATAACGCCTTCTACCATTGGTTTAGCCGTTTCCACATCCTGTGTTCCTTCTGAGAAGATCTTATCAACCACAGCAACTACAAACATATCTCCTATATTATACGGATCGCTTATTTCACCTTTCTTGGCTTCAAATACCCAACGGATCAATTGGCGGGCATCCTGCAGTTCTCCTGCGTTAGCGTCGTTTTCTTTTATCAATGCGGCAGAAGAAATCTTTCTCAGTCCGTTCTTCTGAATGTATGCATCAAAATTCTTAGGGTCTTTTTGCGCAGCAAGTTTTGTTGCTTCCAGGCTGGCCTTTTCAATGGTAGCTTCGCTGGCTAATATTTCTTTTGCTAAAAACCCTATTTGATAAGCAGGTGTGGCTCCTTTTGCTGCTGTTAATTCAATAACGTGGTAACCAAACCTGCTTCTTATAACTTCCAATGTACCTACCGGCTTACCAAAACACGCTTGATTAAATTCTTCAACCATCGGTGCGCTGTATCCAAAGAAACCCAGGTCGCCTCCCTTATCTTTCGTAGCATCTGTACCAAACTCCCTGGCCATTGCAACAAAATCGGCGCCCGTTTTTATGGCTCCTAAAATACTATCTGCTTTTTTCTTTCCGAGACTGTCTTCCATCAGTGGTTGTCCGGTTTGCGGGTCATTTGTTGGTATTAATATATGCCTCGCCTTTATGCTGTCCGGAAAGGTCTTAACCCCCAATACTTTAGCAAGTACATAACTGTTTTTATCAACATAGGGGCCATAAACAGAGCCCGGAGCCAGTTTGGTTATGGAGTCTATAGCTATGCTGGTTATTTTGGTTTTGGGGTAATAGTTGGTATCAAAATCAATCACCGATGCATTTCTTGCCAGGAAGTTTTTCGCATTTATTTCGCTTGCAAATGCATCCCTTAATGATTCAACAGCCCCCCTTATTCTTGCGCTGTCTGCAGCATCTGGCAGCTGGCTGAACGTTACGTATGATATGCTTCTTCCGGCCTCTTGTTTAAACAGGTCTTTGTGTGACTGGATGTATTTTTCGATCTCGGCATCGGTAACTTTTATCGTACTGTCGCTTATAACACTATACGGAATACCTACATAAGAGATATTGGCAAAGTTCTTTTTATCGGCCATATCCTTTTCTTCCATCCAGGCCGGGTAATATGCGCTGGCATTCAGCATGGCAAAATATTTCCCCGAAATGCTGCTTATTTTCTGTGGGCTGATAAGTTGCGCATTAATTACATCCAATTGTTCGTCTTTCGCCTTTTTGATATTACTGATCGCCTGGTTCACTTTGGCAATATCCAGCTTGCCCGTTTGCGGATCAACCATATCTTTTTCCTGCATAAGCGGGTTAGACTGGTCGCTGCTCTTTAATATGCTTTCAAGTTCTTTTGATGTGAAATCAATTCCCAGTTTGTCGGCTTCTGCATAAAATACCTTTTCTGCGGTTATGGTGTTCCAAACCTGCTCACGGATCTGGGCCAATCGTGCGGGGTCTGGCTTTCTGCCGGATTGCTGTTCTTCCTGCAATTCCAGGAAATCTGCTTTTTTCTTAAACTCTTCGTATCCAATGGAAGAGCCATTGACCTTACCAATATTTTCCGACCTTGAACCAAATATCTGGTTACCCTGTTGTTTGGCATCCATTAATATAAAACCGATAAGGCTTAAAGCTATCACTGCTATCACGATAGCTGCACCTTTATCACGAATTCCCTGAATGATTTGCATGTTTATATAAAATTAAAATGGAGGGCAAAAATAGGGTAAAAAAGCATACAAACTGGTATTTATATACCAAAAAGGCCTTTATATACTGCTGTTTACAATGATTAGATAAATTTATTATTAGTGACTATCGGGATGACGAACCCAAATGAAATGTTAACAGACATTTTGGCTTGTCATCCCTATTTTTAAAATTTATTTTCGTTATTGCCATCCCTCTAATTTGAAAATTTTTGCTTCCAACTTATCTGTTTCTTTCTTAAAAAAGAACATCATAATACCAAACGTAAGCACTACACTTACAGCAGAAGCCAATAGTATTTGTGCTCTTATCTTTTTCTTTTGCTCCTCGGTAAATTGAGTTTCCATATAAAATTTATTTTATTCATTTCCAATAAGTTACTTTTTCAAACTCATTGTTTTTATTATATAGATTGTTTTTATTATATAGTATAAAAAATGTATCTTTAGTTCAATTTTACGGTTAATGGGTGCCACTCGTTTACAGCGAGTAGCACCCATTTTTATTTCCCGTATGGTCAAACTAACCATATGTACTCCCACAGGATACTGCGGGAGTACAACGGCAACTGGCCGTCAAGCTGATAAAATAGCTGATGTAATTACAACAGCTATCATACTTCTCACAGTAGGCAGCTTGACGTACCTCCTAATAAAAGGCTAATCCAGTTATCGGTATTCAATAAAAACGTAGTCACTGCTTTGCACACTACGTTTTTTATACCCATTTTAAAGAACTTTTAATACCACGTATCATGTGCCCCTGCTACTATCATCCTGTCAAATAAATCGCTCTCAAACGTCCTCCTATTAAGTTTATACACGAACTCATTCAGATAGTTCTGTAAGAACCCTTTACCTATTGAATGATGAACCCCAAGTAGGTTTCGTTTCGCATTGGATATTACCGCATGAACCCACGGTAACTTTATATGTGCTTCCTTTTGCGGCACTACCATTGCATTGTGCTTCTCTACAATTTCACTCAATCCCGAAAAGCCCTTATAACCGTCACTTATCACTATTGAACTGGGGCTGATGGATTCTTTGACCGTATAGTTGATGCCAGTACCCGACAAATCATCCATTACAATCATTTTCGCAAAACCCATTATTCTATCTTTTTTGTACTTCAAGGTCTGCTTTGGGTTGGGTTTCGATTCAACCATCACCAGTACTTTTGATTGCCTTTCAGAACCCCTTCCCCTTGTCAAACCTCCACGGGCAAAATTCTCAATTGCCATTTCTGTTATTTCGCCTCCCAAAAGCATTTCCTTTGGCAAATCCACCGTTTCAAAAAAAGCATCATCAATCTCAATATCTCCCTGCAATCTATATAGTGCATCCCGTTTGCCCATTGTGATACGGATTTTCTGCATCATGTACCAAATCGGCTCATAGAACTTAGTCCCAACCTGGCGTTGCATTTCTAATGCTGAAAATGCTTTTTTGGTTGAAGTCATAAGATGGATAACCTGAAACCATATTTTCAAAGAAACTTTTGTCTTCTCCATCATCGTGCCTGCAAAGAGATTTTCTGTCGTACCACAATTAGCGCATTTCCATCTCTTCAACGATTCAGTCCAGTAGTGTTTTGATTCATGACACTTCGAACAAACAATACCTTCTTCCTCACGTTTCAACCTTAAATAAGCCTCACAAGCCGCTTCATCGGGGAACCTCTCATTAAACTGGAACAGATTCATCTTTTTGTGCTATTTTGTCATAAAAGTACGTTTGTGTTCGTCATCCCGATAGTCACTTTATTATTTATTAATGTTCCTATTTTATTACAGGTCTTTTTATGTATTTGGCAGATATTAACAGCGTAATGTTAATATACCCGTATTTCTGTTGAAAAGGCTGGTTTTACTATTCTGAGAGTATTAGTAAAAAGAGGAAAGATTGGTATCGGTTCCCTGGGTTTTTGTTTCGTGGGTGATAACCTCCCTTTTATACCTTACTTATCAACTGTAAAAATCAGTGTACATCATATTTAGATTTCCACCGGGTATCTTATTAACAGATGTACACAAGTTGGCAGAATAAAACAGGTTTACGGCCGGGTGGGCTGTTACAGGATAAAATATTGATAATAATACATGTTAATTACCTGTTGATGATAGTTAATAAATTAAACAATTTAATTTTGCAAAAGGGTGTGTATGTAATATTTCCACAAATACACAGCCCTAGTAGTAATAGGTGATTATATAAATAATAAGTATTAATACATACTATGGCAGATATCAACACAGCAAAATCAAAGATTAATGAATCCGGTTTTCTGGATATAGAGGTGGATCCGACCATTGATCTGTTTGCAGAAATAGAAAAGTTAAAAAAGGAAAAGAATGCCGTTATTCTTGCACATTATTACCAGGAACCAGATATACAGGATGTGGCGGATTATATAGGAGACAGCCTTGGACTGGCGCAGTATGCGGAAAAAACGAATGCGGATATTATTGTTTTTGCCGGCGTTCACTTTATGGCAGAAACAGCAAAGATCTTGAACCCGGAAAAAAAAGTACTGTTACCTGATCTTAAAGCAGGATGTTCTTTAAGTGATTCTGCCCCTCCACCATTATTTAAAGCATTTAAAGAAAAGCACCCGGGCCACAAAGTAATAAGCTATATTAATTGTTCTGCCGGTATTAAGGCTTTAAGCGATATAATTTGCACCTCTTCCAATGCGCAGAAAATAGTTGAAAGTTTACCTACTGCACAGCCAATCATTTTTGCACCAGATAAAAACTTGGGAGCGTATATAAATAAAAAAACAGGGCGGAATATGATTTTATGGAATGGTGCGTGTATGGTTCATGAGATTTTCAGTCTGGAGAAAATTAGCAAACTGAAACACCGGCACCCCAAAGCAAAATTTATAGCCCATCCCGAATGTGAAGATACCGTATTGGCGGAGGCAGATTTTATAGGAAGTACAACCGGATTGCTTAATTTCACAAAATCGGATACAGCTACTGAATTTATTGTGGCAACGGAAACAGGGATACTTCACCAGATGCAAAAAAACAGTCCGGATAAAGTTTTTATTCCGGCGCCACCAAACAATAGCTGCGCTTGTAACGATTGTCCGCATATGAAGCTTAACACATTGGAAAAATTATATCTGTGCCTTAAATACGAACTGCCTGAGATAACAATGGATGAAGAATTAAGGATCGCTGCAAAGGCCCCGATTGAGTTGATGTTAAAAATAAGTGCTCAAAATGGTCTTTAAATATAATAATATAGGGATAATAAGTCCGGTTATTTGGATACTACTTTCTTTTTTTACAATGGTGGGGTGTTCAGAAAATAGTAAACCGGCGGCGGATACTTTTTATATTGAACTGGTAAATTTCAACGATAGTTTACGAAATAATATTTCTATAAACGCATTTGGAAAAGTAGCGTTTTATAAAAATAAACAGTTGCAGGTATTGTCTCAGAATTTTCTAACAGAAGAATACCCGGGAATGCATTACTTAGAAGGAATTCCTTACGATGACAGTAATATCAAGCCTGGAGAAAATAAAATTCGTGTTGAATTTGTAGGAAATTATTCAGTGGATAGTATCAGGTATTCACTGCAGAAATATAAGTTTAAGGATAACCAGTGGAATAAGATATCAGATCTTGGAGTTCTTAAAGCTGTAACTACCTTTAAAAAAGCAAAGCAATTTTCAGTAAACGAATTTGGAAAGCAGATTGTGAGTACTGTAGCAGAATATACTTTCCAATAAATATTCTTGTTAAGCGCAGCAGAACGCGACTTTTTCAAATTAAGAATGAAATAAAAATTTGCCTATCTTAGGAGATAGTTAAATCCCGAAATTCACTCTTGAATAAACTAATCAGGCATATCCCCTTTTTAAAAGCAGTGTTGTTACATAGTATTACGGCTTTTGGGGGACCACAAGGCCACACAGGGATGGTTTTAAAAACTTTTGTTGAAAGAAGGAGGGATCTGACAAAAGAAGAATTGATGGAGTATATCGGATTTTGTCAGTTATTACCAGGCGCATCATCTACCCAAACCCTTACATTGATCGGTTATAAGAGAGGAGGAATTCAACTTGCTGTAATCACACTGATCATCTGGATTTTTCCTGCCTGTTTTTTGATGGGAGGATTATCGTTTATTGTAGGAAATATCGAAAAGAGCGGAATTGAGACAAATATTTTTCGCTTCATTCAACCAATGGCAATTGGCTTTTTGGCTTATGCTGCAATACGTGCATACCAGATAAGTATAAAAAACACTATCACAAAGGTGATAATGGTGGTTTCTGCCGCGGTCACTTTCTTCCTTTTTAAAGCCCCCTGGATAATTCCTGCCCTGATTGTATGTGGCGGTATCGCCACCAATTTCAGCAGTACGAGAATTCCTGAAAAGGAAATTATTAAACCAAAACATATCCGCTGGACAAATATATGGTTGTTTGTAGTGATATTTCTGGTAGCGGGTGTGTTGAGCGAAACAGCCCGAAAACAAAAATGGGAAAACAGAAAACAGTATAACCTCTTTGAGAATTTCTACCGTTTCGGGAGCTTTGTTTTTGGCGGTGGAGATGTTCTGATACCATTAATGCTGGATCAGTATGTGGCCAGGCCAACATCAGAAGCGGTTATAAAAAGAAACCCAGACCTGGTAAGGATTGAGCAATCCGAACTATTAACAGGAGCTGGAATGGTGCGAGCGATACCAGGTCCGGTTTTCTCAATTGCATCATTTGTTGGCGGAGTAGCATTAAAAAAGGAAGGGGCAAAAATCCAGGTAATTGGATGTATTATCGGGTCTGTGGCAATTTTTCTTCCCAGTGCCTTACTGGTTCTTTTTTTCTTCCCTGTATGGCAAACATTAAAAAAATTTGTAGTGGTCTACCGGTCTCTTGAAGGAATTAATGCTTCTGTGGTGGGGATTATGGTGGCAGCAACACTGTATTTATTGAAAAGCACGTCTGTATTCAGTTTTAATTCTGATAGTCTAATTAGCCTTGCTGTGATTGTAGGAACCTTTTTTGTTCTCCATGGGTCAAAAATACCAGCCCCTTTTATTGTTTTATTCTGCCTGCTGTTAGGATGGATTCTTTAATTCGATTTTGTAATAGCCAGCTAATTCAATTTCTTCTTTTACAATGTCTGGTACCAGAAAGCGGATTGACTTTTTGCTTTTGATCAAATTACGAATATGTGTTGATGAAATCTCAAGAAGCGGAGCTTCCAGGATTTTAACTTTAGCTCCGAATGGGTTTGTGATTTCAGCCCCCCCCCTTTTATAAATGTAGATTGAATAATTTTTAAGGATGCTCTCATAATTCTTCCACTTATCAATATTTTGAAAACCATCACTTCCCATGAGAATGCAAAATTCGTGTTCAGGAAATTTTTCTGTTAAGTAGGCAAGGGTATCACAGGTATATGAAGGTTTTGGTAGTGAGAACTCAACATTACTGGCCCTCAGTTTGCTTTCACCTTCTATTGCCGATCTAATTAAATGAAGGCGGTGATACTCATTAAGGAGAGAAGAAGATTGTTTAAATGGATTCTGTGGCGAAACAACAAACCAAACCTGGTTAAGGTCGGTTTCATTTGCAGCATGATTGGCTATTATAAGGTGACCAACATGCACGGGATTAAAGGAGCCAAAATACAGCCCAATTTTCATTAGTTACTGATAATCAATTTATTATAAATAAAAATACATTAAATAGTTACAACTTTTTCCTCTACCCAGATCTTTTCAGCTTCATCTAATCGAAGGCTTAATCTGTATCCAGCTACCAATATAGATATTGGGTCTCCTAGCGGGGCAATTTGATCAACATTGATAGCTTCTCCAGGAATGCATCCCATTTCCATAAGTTTTAGAAATATCTCGTCGTTTTCAAACTCACAGATTGTGACTGTTTTACCAATAGCTATTTCCGACAATCTTTTTCTCATCTGATAACAGAGATTAGCTCTGAAGAGATGCAAAGTTATCGAATCAATATTGTTCTATAATTTCGACTTTAGAAATAAGCCAATGCAAAAGATTCATTTTTACTTTCACGACAGAAACTACAACATTCGTGATAGGAGAAGGATAAAGCAAACTGTTGAGTATCTCTTCGTGCAAGAAGGTAAGATACTTGAAAAGTTGGATTATGTGTTTTGTTCTGATAAATACCTTTTAGAGATGAACAGATCTTTCTTGAAGCACGATTATTTTACTGATATTATAACTTTTGACCTTTCCGAAACAGAAAGTAGGGTAGTTGGAGAGATCTATATAAGCCTGGACCGGGTGATTGAAAATGCCAAGGGTTTAAATGTTTCAATAAGAGAAGAACTTTGTCGGGTAATCTTTCACGGAGCTCTTCATCTTTGTGGATATAAGGACAAAAAAAGGAATGAAGTAATACTTATCAGGAAAAAGGAAGACGAATACCTCCGATATTGCCTGAAGTAATCAACGGCCGTTTCACGTGAAACAAAAAACACAACAAACGCAAAAAGGGAAGCATTAACTTTGCGCCCATGTTTCCTCAATACGATATTATAGTGGTTGGAGCAGGCCATGCGGGCTGTGAAGCGGCCGCTTCCGCAGCAAACCTGGGGAGCCGTGTTTTGTTGGTTACAATGAACCTACAAACTATTGCACAGATGAGTTGTAATCCGGCAATGGGCGGCATTGCTAAGGGACAGATTGTTAGGGAAATAGATGCATTAGGAGGCTATAGTGGAATTGTGAGTGATAAAAGCATGATTCAGTTCAGAATGCTCAACCGGTCAAAGGGCCCCGCCATGTGGAGCCCAAGAGTTCAGAGCGATAGGGCGCTATTTGCCAGCACTTGGAGAGAAATGCTTGAAGAAACACAAAACGTTGATTTCTACCAGGATACGGTCAAAGGAATATTGGTAAAGGATGGGATCGTATGTGGGGTTAAAACCGGCCTTGGCCACGAAATAAAAGCAAGTGCGGTGGTATTGACCAATGGGACGTTTCTGAATGGGGTTATTCACATAGGCGAAAAAAATTTTGGTGGTGGAAGAATTGCAGAGAAAAGCTCAGAAGGTATTACAGAACAGCTGGTTTCTCTTGGATTTGAAACGGATAGACTGAAAACAGGAACTCCACCAAGAATTGACGGAAGGAGCCTGGACTATTCAAAAATGGAAGAACAGAGGGGCGATGAGGAAATAACCGGGTTTAGCTATTTAAATAGCGATCGTATTAATCCAGATCAGCAAAAAAGTTGTTGGATAACATACACAAATGATAATGTTCATGAGCTATTAAAGACCGGGTTTGATCAAAGTCCTATGTACCAGGGAAGAATTCAGGGTACCGGTCCAAGATATTGTCCGAGCATTGAAGACAAGATCAGCCGGTTTGCACAAAGAGACAGACACCAGCTTTTTGTAGAGCCGGAAGGAAGAAATACCATCGAAATATATGTAAATGGCTTCTCAACATCTTTACCAGAAAATGTTCAATATCAAGCACTTAGGTTAGTTCCGGGCTTTGAAAACTGCAAAATGTTCAGGCCGGGATATGCCATAGAATATGATTTTTTTCCTCCAACACAGTTGAAATTTAATTTAGAAACAAAACTAATTGATAACCTGTTCTTTGCAGGTCAAATCAACGGAACAACTGGTTATGAAGAAGCTGCATGCCAGGGATTAATGGCTGGTATAAATGCCCACCAAAAAATTAAGCAACTTGAACCATTTATTTTAAAAAGAAGCGAAGCCTATATAGGTGTTTTGATAGATGACCTGATAAATAAAGGAACCGACGAGCCTTACCGGATGTTTACCAGCAGGGCAGAATTCAGAACCCTGCTCAGACAAGACAACGCAGATTTACGCCTTACAGAAAGAAGCTACCGGTTGGGGCTGGCAAGCCAGGAAAGAATGGATAGGGTAAAGGTAAAATCGGAGAATATAGTAAAGGCAAGGGAGATTCTTGCTCAATTAAACCTGGAACCGGAAGAAACAAATGATTTTTTAAAAAGCGTTGATTCGTCAACAATATCATCAAAACAAAAGGCTACCCAGATTCTGCTCAGGCCAATGGTTACGCTAAAGGAAATGACGAACAACATACCAAGACTAAAAGCCGTATTGAATAAATATGATGCGGAAACACTTGAACAGGCAGAAATACAAATCAAGTATGAGACGTATATTGAGAAAGAAAATGAACTCGTTAATAAAATGAGTCAACTGGAAGACCTGGTTATTCCGGAAAACTTTAATTATGAAAAACTAAATTCATTAAGTACAGAAGCCCGGCAAAAATTTATTAAAATAAAACCGAGAACACTGGGACAAGCATCGAGGATATCTGGCGTAAACCCCAGCGATGTTCAGATATTAATGGTTTTTATGGGCAGATAAAAAAAAGACATGAAACTTAATTTTTCGAGCAACACTCCTAAAGAACTGATCTTTGAAAACATAGGTGAATACCTGCACCTTCAAAATCTTAAGATCAGCAAAGAAGACAATACCCGGCCGTGGGGTGGGTTTTTTGTTATTGAAGAAAGCGAGTCAGAAAAATTTATTGAACTTTATTTTCCGAAACTCAGCAAAAAAGAGTTAAGTATATCGGGAAAACTCAGCCCCAAAATTCTGGTAGTAGCCCCCGAAAAAAGATTAAGCTGGCAATATCATCATCGCCGTGCAGAGATCTGGAAATTGATCGGCGGCACAGCAGGCGTTGTAACAAGCGATACAGACGAGGAAAAGGAAACAAAATATTTAAGCATAGGAGATATTGTTCAGCTTGAGCAAGGAGAACGCCACCGGCTGATCGGGCTTGAAAACTGGGGAATCGTTGCAGAAATATGGAGACATACCGATCCGGAAAATCCCAGCAACGAAGATGATATTGTAAGGCTGCAGGACGATTTTGGCAGATAGGCTATTCCTGAGCAGTCCTGCCAGACGCAAGCACCATCCGGATCTCGCCATAGCTGATACCCGGAGGCAAGTTTTCAATTAAAGTTTTATGGCTTGCTTTACCAAATTTTGTAACGGCCATATTGATCAACTCCTGCCTTTCTCTGCTTACAAAATCATTGATCTCAAGCTTTCCCGAACCTATAAAATAAGCAAGATGACCTTCAATGGTGCTAACAGATAAATTTCTTTCTTTTGAAATTGCAGGAATACCTTTTCCTTCTTTATATAAATTATAAGAAACCGTTTTAGTATCTGGTTTCGTCTCTTTTGGCTTAAGCTTACTTTCTTTTCCTGGACCAACCAGTTTCGCTGATATATTGCTTTCCAGGCAATATCTTTCACAAAAATCACTTACCATCTCCAGAATGTCATCTCCATACCTATCTGCCTTTGCTTTTCCAAAGCCGGCAATCAGCATTAAATCTTTTTTAGACAAAGGAAGATAGGTGCTGATCTCCTCTAAAGAAACCTGGTTCGCCACCATATAAATTGGATGGCCGGTTTCTGAACAGATCATGTTGCGCCAGCGTTTTAGTGTTGCAAGAAGCTCTGCATTTGGCGAACCATCATTATCTGTACTCATTTCACCGGCATAACACGAAAGATTAAACCGCGGGATCGACAACTTTAGTTTATGCTGTAAATAATCTGTAACAGAAAAAGGCTCTTTGCAATACTGCATATAGAAATTACAGACATAAATGATAATCGCCAGATCGTTCAGTTTTTCATTTATAGGAGATGCTGCTTCTTTATATTCGGTTGTTAGCGGGTGTTTTTTTAATTCCTTTATGTAATTCTCAAGCCGGGGAATAAAATGATTGGCCGCATCAGAGATGCGTTTTTTAAGAACAGCATTGGTTTCAATCACATCCGATTCATTAATCAGCGCTGCAACGTGTCCAATGAATTTCAAACCAACAGCCCCGTCTTCAATAAGCGTCCTTTTAAAATTATCTGCCCAGAAAAGTGCATTTTCATTTAACCTGTCTTGATGTTGTTTGATCAGGGTTCCCAGTTGTGCTGCTGCCGTGACGACCTCCTTAAAAGAAAAGAGATCTTCCAGTAATTGCTGTGTGAAAATTTTTCTTGCCAGGAGAAACCGTTCAGGCAGCGGGCCTTTATACAGAAGAGACTGCTGGGCCTTGCTAACATTAACATTATTACTGATGGCCGAAGGAGGGATTTTACTTAATAGCACGATTCCATCCAGGCTGGTGCAGCGGCTTAGGGCTACATATACCTGGCCGCTGCTGAAAGCAGCTGCAGCATCAATCATCACTTTTTCAAAAGTTAATCCCTGGCTTTTATGAATGGTGATGGCCCAGGCAAGCCGCAAGGGATACTGCGTAAAAGAACCAAGGGTTTCCTGTTCCAGTTTTCCGTCAGCCCGGTTAAGTGTGTACCGGCTGTTCTCCCAGGATTCGGGCTGAACAGTAATATCCGAATCATCACAGGTTACAACGATTTTCTCTTTTTCAAGTAACGTTACAACCCCGATCTTCCCATTAAAATATCTTTTCTGAACTACATCATTTTTCAAGAACATTACCTGGGCCCCCACTTTCAAAACCAATTCATTTTCTACCGGGAACATCGATTCGGGAAAATTACCCTTCACCACAGCTATAAAAGTAAACAGGGCCTCGTTGATCTTATATAACCGCTGTTGGTTTATCAGGTCTGCCTGGTGGTTGTGTGAAGTGAGCGTAATGTATTTTTCATCTGCTGCAGGACGAAAAGACGGATTATAGCGGGAATGAAGCAGTTCAAAATCCCCCGCATCCATTTGATTATTTCTCACCTTATTCAGCAAACCAACAAAACCCGCCTCTCTTTGGCGGTAAATCTTATTCAACTCTATCAACAAAGGAGAAAGCTCTTTAACGGCAAGGCTGTCGAAAAAGAAAGGAGAAGCATAGTATTCGCTGAGAATATTCCATTCCTGGTTTTGTGCAACGGGGGGTAATTGAAACAGGTCGCCGATACACAATAACTGCACACCACCAAAAGGCAAATGATAGTTGCGCCGAACATTTTTTAAAACGGTATCAATGGCGTCCATCACATCACAGCGAACCATACTTATTTCATCGATCACCAGTAATTCCATTTTGCGTAACAATTGTTGCCGCTGTTTATTGAACCGGGCTTTTGCAAGCAACCCATCTTTGTGATTTTTTGTAGGCAAAAATGGATGAAAGGGCAACTGAAATAAACTATGAAGCGTGACGCCACCGGCATTTATGGCAGCCACCCCTGTTGGGGCTGCTACAATAATATTCTTGGTGGAGTTCTCTTTAAGATACTTTAGGAATGTTGTTTTTCCTGTACCGGCTTTACCGGTAAGAAAAATGTTTTCGCTGGTTTCGGTAACGAACCGGTAAGCCAGGTCAAACAACTCGTTGTGTTCGATCGATTGCATTTTAATAAAGATAAGGCCATAATAAGAAATGAGAGTTGCTTAATTGTTATACAGCCACAAAATAATCCCGGGATTTTTCCCTGAAAAAACTGGTTTTTACTTCATGAAGACAGGTAAATTTTTTTATAGCATTGCTGTTGGGATAAGTAAATAAAAAAGATAGAAAGGCCTTCTCAATAAACCAGGAAAGCCCCTCTATCTTAACAAAGGAAGTTATGCAGTGGCCTTGCTGCCAAGCATCAGCAATTCATTGATCTCTACTTCGGAGATGAATTTCTTAACGCCCTCTTTATCCGTGTAACTACGGCTGATGAGCTTGCCTTCAATGGCTACTTCGCTTCCTTTGTTCAAATACTTTTCAACAATGTCGGCAATCTTGCCCCAGGCGATCAGGTTGTGCCAGGTGGTTTCCTTAACCTTTTCTCCCTTGGCATTCCGGTAGATCTCGTTAGTGGCAATACTAAAGCGAGCCAGCTTTTTTCCGCTTTGTGTGTTTTTAATTTCTGGCGCATTTCCCAGGTTGCCGATGAGTTGAACCCTGTTCTTTAATGTGTACATGTTTTACAATTTGTGCCCGGCCTTAGGCAGGACGATTATTAATTTATTTCAACCAACCGAAACCACTGCCGGTTGACATAACAAAAGTGCGACATCAAAATGCCCGAGCCGGAATTTATCCCTTTACTTACCTGTATACATGTTTGTAAACGGATATAAATGAAACAAAAACCAGTTCAACAATAAACCCTGTTATTTTTATGCTACCAGAGAAAGAAAACAAAACCTGCGTACTCTGCGGTAAAATACTAAAAGGCCGCAGCGATAAAAAATTTTGCGATGATTATTGCAGGGCAGCACATAACAACGAACTTAAAAGCGCCGTAAATAATCATATCCGCAATGTAAATAACGCCCTGGGTAAGAACCGCCGCATTTTGGAAAGCCTGCTTCCCGAAGGAGGACAAATAACAAAAGCAAGCAAAGAAAAACTTATAGAAAAAGGATTTCAGTTCAAATATCATACACACCAATACCAGGCAAAAAACGGGAATACCTATTTCTATTGCTACGAATACGGGTACCTGCTGCTGGAAAAAAACCGCCTGCTGGTTGTTAAAAGAAACGAACAATAACCAGCACCGATAAATCGCCCCCCGGCAACAAATTAACGCCCCCCACAATCATTATCATGCCGGATAATAGAGTAATTTTACAGGCTGATCAATGATTTTACGATTGTCTTTATATAGAACCTCCGGACTTGCCTTATTATTACTTTTCTCATTGAGTAAGGGCGAAAGGTCATATGCACAATGCATCACCCCTATTTCCACATTTCCATATACCGAGGGTTTTGAAGCAACAAACGGTGGCTGGGTGTCCGGGGGGGGTGGGTCAGACTGGGCATGGGGCACACCAGTCAAAGCAACGATAAATGCAGCAGCAACGGGTTTAAAATGCTGGATTACGGGCGGGTTAACTCCTGGTTCTTACAGCAATGGCGAAGCTTCCTGGCTACAAAGCCCCTGTTTTGATCTTACCACGCTGCAACATCCCTATATATCCATGAGTATATTTTGGGAAACCGAAAGAAGGTTTGATGGCGCAAATTTTCAATACTCAACCGATCTGGGAGCCACCTGGACAAATGTTGGCAGCGTATCTGACCCCGTAAATTGTTTGAATGACAATTGGTTTAATTACTCACCGATAACGGGCCTTAATCCGCTTGCTTCGGTTAGAGACGGCTGGTCGGGAACCATTCAACCAACCGCAGGAAGTTGCCAGGGAACCGAAGGAAGCGGGCGCTGGGTAAATGCACAGCATACCATGCCTAACCTGGCCGGCATAGCCAATGTGATCTTTCGTTTTACTTTTGGCGCCGGAACTGTTTGCAATAATTTTGATGGCTTTGCAGTAGACGATATCATGATCGGCGAAGCACCACCCAATATTGCGTCATTCACATATTCATGCACTACCAGCAATTCTATAACATTTACCAATACATCTGCGCTTTGTCCCAGTCTTTCCTGGAATTTCGGCGATCCGGCATCCGGACCCGCTAATAATACATCTACAGCACAGATCCCGACACACACTTTTTCCGGTCCCGGAACATACACAATAACATTAGATGTTACCGGCCCAGGGAATGCAGCATCAATCACCTCACAAACGATTCACATACTTGGGTTAACCACTTCTCAACTTACCGGAAATAATTGTTTTGGAGACAACAATGCATCTGCAACAGTTAATGTAATACCAGCCGCCGCTGCACCCTTCTTTTATTCATGGAATACGAACCCGGTTCAAACAACCCCAACAGCCACCGGCCTGGGGGCAAGCATTTATGCCGTTACCGTAAGCGGGGCCAATAGTTGCCAGGCAAATGCGGTTGTTATTATAGGAGAACCGGCAAGGCTATCACACACGGTGAGTATCATTCAACCCGGGTGTGGGGCAACAACGGGATCGGCAACGATTAATGAAAACGGAGGTACACCACCTTATACATATTCCTGGTCTCCCTCGGGGGGAACAGGAGCAACAGCCTCGGGCCTTACACCCGGAAATTATACTGTAACCGTTACAGATAATAACCTGTGTACGGAAAACATAAATATTGTTATTGCAAATGCAACGCCGCCAACAGTAAACATTAACAATGTTAAGCATGTAAGCTGTTTTGGTTTGAGCGATGGCGCCGCAACGGTACAGGCAGCAGGCGGCACCGCACCATATACATACAGTTGGAACACATCACCTGTTCAAAACAGCGCAACTGCAACAAATCTGCCTGCAGGAACCTATACGGTTGCCGTAACAGATAACAGTGGCTGCTCTGCTACATCTGCCGTAGTAATTACCCAACCGGCAGCCGGTTCTTGTGGCGATGTATATTTCCCCAATTCATTTACCCCCAACGGCGATGCAAAGAATGAAGGTTTTGGTCCGCTGGGAAATATTTCAGCGATCAGTAATTATCAACTGATCATATATAACCGGTACGGCGAACTCGTTTTCAGCAGCAAAGACCCAAATGAAAAATGGAACGGCTATTATAAAGCAAAACGGAACAGCCCCGGAACTTATGTGTGGCATGCCAGCTTCCTGTTCAGGAACAGGATTAAACGGGCCGAGCAGGGAACGGTGACGGTGATCAGGTAGTTAACCCATCTACATAGAGAACTCTGGCTTCTTATTCTTAGGAAGGACCCTGAAGCTGGGAGACACCGTTTTTGACTCCTGCGGGAAGTCGTCCGACTGCAATTCGATCCTTCTTGTAATATCTCCTAAAGAAGAAAGCCTGTCAAGCGTATAGGGAATGGTATCAAGCCCCGAGGCGAATTTTAAAATATAGCTGTATATGGCAAACAGGCTGCCGGCCATTACAGTTGAACTGTGCAGGTTTTTGGAAACAATCAATGAAACAGCCACCACCACCAATACCATTATTTCCATGAAACCAAAGTTCCATGCTTCTTTATCCGAGATGCGAACCTGCCATTTTCGTAAGTTATCGTAATGATGACGGATCATAGAATTGTTGCCGGTAGATATAATATCAACCTGCTTTTCCAGCTCATCATTTTTATGTTTGTTCAGCCGTTTCATTCTTTTGCCATACAACATACTGATAAGAATAACGGGAATTAAGATCGCCAGGCAAATACCTACTACCGTTTTATCATAAAAGAATAAGATCACCAACGATCCCAGAATATTATACCCGGCTTCGATCACATATACCAGGTCGTGTTCTAAAAAATCAACAAACTCTCTTGCCAATGTTGAATGGGCACTGAGTTTTGAAACTTCAATTTTATTATACCGGCGGCTCAGGAACTTTGTTACAAGCGAAGTATATATGGCGGTATAGGTACGGGTATCGTACATGTGACGTATGGTACCAATAAGTAAATAAGAAAGATGAACCACGGTTAATACAATGAGGCCATGATAACTTCCCTTTATCAGGTCATTGATTGCTTCACCAAAAAAATAAAACCGCAATAAACTGCCCATCATCTCAAGCGAGAATAAGAAATAAGTAATGATAAGCTGGTACTTGTGCTTCATCATCAAGGCCCGTAAAATCTGAAACTTAGACATAGCGCTGTTCTTTTGATTCTTAGATCACCTGTTTAATAAAGCCCAATAAGGACGATGAATTGTAATGTTTATGCTACATAGCTTTAGCGAAGTAGCGATGGTCAGTAAGACGGGAGGAAAAGGGGTGAGTTTAATTGTTCCGGCGGCTTTCTCTTTCGGTCACCGAATTATTCGGTGTTCCGGTAACCCGTCCGCAACAATTAGCTGCACCGCAGCGGCAATCAAATGGCTCCATATGTTCATCCAGGAAGTCTGCGTAGTTAAGGGTTAGTTCTTCGCCTTTAGAAATGTTTCGCAAAGCCACTACATTTAAGCCTTCATATCGGGTGTTAGGATCACAACTGTGATTTTGTGGGGCCCAGTTTGCCGGATTATCATCCCACAGCAAAAATACCTCTTTACTCAGAGGGTAAGCGTACTTTCTAAAAGTTTCTTTTTCCTTAACATTCCACGAATTTTCTACATACCTGCGGGTAGTGATCCGCTGTGCCATCTCCTCTCCCCTGAAAATCACTTCATTGGCATTTATATTCTGATTTGCATATATGCCATAACCCGCAATGGCATTGCCTTTCATAGTATGTTTTTTTTGCCTGCGTCGATGGCGGGCAATGCCTTCATCAACTATTTTTTTCAGAAAGCCGGCCTGGCCAATACCATCACATTTCAGAATATAGTCCGCAGATCCTTCGTATCCGTCTTTATAAAAGACCGAGCAGGTAAAATTTATTTCAAGAAAAAATATTTCATTCTTATCGTTTACCCGGAAGTCGAGCCGGGCATACCCCACCCCTCCAAATCCCTGGAATATCTGCAGCGCCGCATCTTTCAGCTGTTTTTCCAGTTCAGGATCATTACAGGGAATATTTGCTTCGGGATGCAGTTCGGAAGTTTTTAAAGAATAGGTTTTAAACTGAAACCCTTTTGGAAAAATATATTCAATGGGCTTGAAGACGGAACAGTTCTTCCCTTCCTCAGCATCAGCCACCAGCATAACGGTGAATTCCCTCCCCTTTATATATTCTTCTACCAGCAACGGTCCGTATTCATCAATGATAGAAGCACATTTTTTAATGAGGTCTTCTTTATTATAAACCAGCGAATGATCATCAACACCCAGGCTATCGCCGGCCTTATCGGGCTTCACAAACAAGGGGTAGTTTAAATGACAGCACTCCTTTTCAATATCATCAATTGATTCGATCAGCGCAAAGGCCGGGGTTTTAATTCCGGACGTATAGGCCACATACTTCATCAGGTCTTTGGGCGGATCATAAAGCAGGGATGTGGGACCGGTGAACGGAAGGTTCAGCAACTCCATAAAATAAATAACATCTACCGAAGGAACACTCCATTCAAGGTATCCTTCACAAAGGTTGACAAAGACGTCGAAGTTCTTTTTCTTAAGCTCTTTCAGTTGTTTATAGATGCTAAGCTTATTAAGCAACACATGCTCAAATTCTGCGCCGGGCATTAAATGGGTGAGGTCCCGGGCCGGGTCGTAATTTTTATAATCTACATCGGATGTGGAGTAATCGGGTTGAAGAACGCAAACTTTCATATTCATTAATTTTCCTCCGGCCTCAGGAAATGCCTATTGATCCCTTGCGTTTCAGCGCTTTTGCAGAAGCCTTCTTTCTTTGGTAAGCGTCGTTTATGATGGCCACCACTAATTGAGTAAATGTTTTGCCGCTCAGCCGGAGTATGGCGCCAATGGAAGTATAATCTTCGTCTTCACTTAATCCGCATTGTGCATTTACCTCCAGCACATATATCTTGCCGGTTTCTTTGTCCATGCGAAGATCAACCCTTGTATAACCCTTTCCCCTGGTGGCAACAAAGGCCTCCCAGCTTATTCTTTTTATTTCGTCTATTAAAGCAGCGTCGGGTAGTTCGTATTCATAAAAATTCCCGGCATCGGGCATCGGCTTTTCTTCTTCATAAATCTCCCAAAGCCTGTCGAAACTTAAAAATTTCTCTTTATCGGGTAACGATGGGTGAAAAATGCGTTCTACAGGCTCATATATTTTTGCCTTACCGGGTTTATCATACGAACCAACGATCAGTACCGTATATTCCGGCCCGTTTATAAAGGACTCGGCCACAATGCCATCACTGGTCAGCTCCCAGCCACGATAACCATCGAACATATTCTCTACCTGTACTGCAAGCTCTTCTGTAGAGTTCACCACATTTCGAATACCAACCCCCATGCTTCCACCCGAAACAGAAGGTTTTACAATAACCGGGGAACCCAGCTTATCAATGATCTTGTCAATATTCTGTTCTCTTGCTGTTATTGCCTCCCAGGGAGCATTCGGAACGCCGGCTTTATCAAAAGCCTGCTTCATGGGTATTTTGGAAGTAGTGATGTGGTAAAAATATTCGTCGGAACCGGTATAGAACAAGCCCTTTTCTTCCAGGAGCTTAACAACCGATATGCCCGGGGTGCCGTTTACCTCATCGCCATCGCAGAGATTAAAGATGAGATGGATCTTGTTATCCTTCTCATTCTTCTTTGCAATATTGGCAATAACAGAAGCATAATTATTTATGGTAACGGGCTGCCATTTCCATTCCACATCCAGCTCATTGAATGTTTTGGTATACTCGGCGATGCTTTGAGAAAAATCGTAGTAATAATCAATATTGGGGTCGCTTGTTTCCAGGTGCGGCGCCAGCACCCAAACATACAGTTGGTTTAACGGAACAGCGGATAAAAATGAATTAGACGGGGCCATGCTTGAACAAATGGGTTACAACGACAGCTTTTGTTTTACCTGGGATTTTATGAAATCAGTTAAGCGGTATTTAGACAGCGTTTCTACGGAAAGATGTGAAGCGCCGTTTATCAATTGTAAACAATCCTTGCTCCCACAGTTACAAACAAAGGGTTGTGCCATATCCCACTCGGTGGATGGATAGAAAAAAGTAAACTCATCACCGGACCGGAGCGGTTGCAAACAGATCAGCTGCATAGATGTGGTATCAAAAAAAACATTCGGACTGCAGCTGTGGTTGATGTATTGCAAAAACTCGGGCATCAGCGTAATGTGCCTGTCGGTACCGGTTTGCACGGTTAAATACGTGGGATATGATTGTGTGATGCCTGCACTGAAATTACAAAGCACATCGCCGGGTGAAAAATGCCGGGTAGCGTGTAATGACTTTTGGCTGGAAGCATTATTCAGTAAAACTTCTGCAAAAACATGATTACTGATAACTTCGGCGGCTGGGGTAGTAATGGTAGTTGTTATCATGCGGTTTTAGAAGGGGATGACCCGAAAAAGTTTAAAGTGATTAATGTTTATTTTATGAATTTACTTATATAATAGTAAATGTATAAAAGCATTGTTTAATTAAAAAGTTTATTGGCCATTATTAACAATTGGTGGATTAATTGCTTTATAATGTGAATAACCATCAAAGCATACTTTTACAGTTTTTATAAAACAGATCAATGAACAAAGAATTTAATCAACCCAACCCGGAACTGTTTAGGCAACTGGTGCAAATGAGAATGCCCTTTGGTAAATACAAAGACAGGCTTCTGTGTGATCTGCCGGCTTCTTACCTGGAATGGTTTAACCGGGAGGGCTTTCCCAAAAACAAACTGGGACAACTATTAGAAACCATGTACGAGATAAAACTGAATGGACTGGAGTCGCTGCTTGAACCATTAAAGAAGGGCTGAAATAATTGGCAGGAGGTATATAAAAGTGGCTTTTATACCTCCTCATCGCTCCTCAGCCAGGAAAAATTAATTACCAGGAGACAAAAAAGGTGACCAGTAAAGAGCCACCTTTTTTATTTCATCATTTTAAAAAAGCTATTGTATAATAACCTTTCCGGTTACCAATATTTCGCCGAAATAATCTGTAACCATCACCATATATAACCCCTTAGACAAACGCCGGCCATCAACATCCATGCTGCTGTAAGGAGCCATTACAGGGAATAGCTTGTCGTATACCTTTTGCCCGCTGTTATTATACATAACAAGGTGCCGGAGGAACCCAAACATCCTGGCTGAAGTATAATATCTTACTTTAAACAGCCCGTTGTTCGGATTGGGGCTTATGAACAACCTGTTTGATGCAGAGTCGTTAATAGTAACAGTATTTGATAAAGCAGAACAGGTAAGTATAGTTGCCCTGGCAGTATAGCTGCCCAGCTCATCTACGCTAACACTCAATGTTGGTCCCGTTGCTCCGAGAACAACAACTCCATTCTTATACCAGGTAATGATATTGGTTGGTCCAAATGGAGGGGTTGCAGTTGCCGTCAGGGTGGTAAACATACCCGGCATCAGGCTTGTATGCGGAGAAGCAGCGATTGAAATAACCGGCTGTGTATTTATAGTTACTGTCACACTTGCACAGGATGTATTGTTGCAAATCCCTTCTGCCCTCACATAGAAAGTGGTGGTAGTGGTGACGGGAATATTTGAAAGCGAAGCTCCTGTTCCAACAGCCGTTCCTCCGCAACTTCCGCTATACCATTTCCACGAAGCACCCTGGCCCAATGATCCTCCCGTAATGGATAAGTTAATGGTTGTGGGGCCGCAACTGGATGTTATACTGGAATTAGCTGATGTTGCTGCAACGGATATAGAATATACAGTAATAGACGTGGTTGTCACAAAAGCAGGACAGGCTCCGGAAGCAGCAATACTATAAGTAACCGTATAAATTCCGGGTGTACTGGCCGCCAGGTTAACCGAGCCAGTAGATGCATCAATAGATAATCCCGCGTTTGAACTGTAAACACCCCCGGCGCTTCCTGTTCGTGTTACTGTTGCCGTTCCGCCATTAACACAATAGGGAGAACCGGCATAAGCAATGGTTGCAGATGGCGGACTATTTAATACAAAACTTGCTGTTGTCTGGAATTGCGGACAGGCGCCGGTTGCAGCAATGGTATACGTAACAGTATACGTGCCTGCTGTACTGGCCGCCATATTTATTGCCCCGGTAGTTGGATTAATAGATAATCCTGTTGTTGAACTATAAACACCCCCGGCGGTTCCTGTTTGGGTAACGGCAGCTGTTCCTGTATTGGTGCAATAAGGAGAGCCTGCATAAACAATGGTTGCAGCAGGAGGAAGACCAAACAAGAATTGAGTTGTTGTTTGGAACTGGGGGCATCCTCCTGAAGCGGCAATGGTGTATGTGACCGTATAAGTACCCGGTGTGCTGGCAGAAAGATTGATTGCCCCCGTGGCGGGATTAATGGATAATCCCGCTGTTGAACTATAAACGCCTCCTGCAGTTCCAGTTTGTGTAACAGCAGCGGTTCCGGTACTGGTACAATAAGGTGAGCCGGCATAGGTGATGGTTGCAGCAGGAGGTGTTGTTACCGTTGCTGTTACTGCAGTGCGTGAAGATTCACAACCCGTACTGATATGCCAGTCATAGAAATAGTAATAAAGATCCAGCCTTGGTGTATTTGTTGGTGCTGCAGTTAGTGTGCTGTGTGTAATGGATACAACACCCGGCACCGTAAAAGGATAACCATAATTACCTCCTGGCGGCGCTGTGGCAGACGGCTCAAACAATAATCCTGTTATGCCGGCACTGCGGCTTCCGGGTCTGAGTTTATAATTAGTGCCCGGAAGTATATTAAAATTAAGGGAAACTGTTTGCGCCGTTGCAGTGGCAACTGGGTTACCAACGACTGGCACGGTTGCAGTATGTACAACAGTGCCTGCAGAATTGATCACATCAATGGTTACTGTACCAGCTAAGCCGGCAGTGGCACTGATTGGATAAATCGTTACGGTTTCCAGAACGAACGCTGCCGTCACATTAAATACAAGTCCGAAATTGGTAGTACCGGCACCGGAGGTACCGGCGATCTGTGCAGGCAAACCAACCATTGCTGCCACACCACCTGTTGTTGCAGATACATAATAAGTGGTATTGGTATTAATAACGGGTGTTGTAAAAGAGGGCCCGGTTCCTAACGGAGAACCCCCGGTAGGAGCTGCATACCAGTTAAATGTTGAATTACCGGAACCTGTTGCACTAAGCGTAACCGTTCCGGGTCCGCAGGTTGAGCCGGGCGTTGTTCCGGTAACCTGTGGATTTTGCAATGCAACAGTAACCTCGTTCGAAGTATTCGTATTTCCTCCACAAGTTGCTATAAGTCGGTAGTACATGGTTTGTGCAATAGGGGCAGTTATGGTATATGGCGAAGTGGTAGCGCCGGGTATATCGGTAAATCCTGAACCAGCTGTTGTGCTTTGTTGCCATTGCAGAGATCCATAACCGGCAGCTCCTGCTGTTGAAAGCGTGGGTGAGCCGGGAGTTACACAATATGAACCTGGGCTTGCTGAGGCGGAGCCTGCTGCCAGCGTTGTTTTAACCCGACTCGCAGGGGGCATGGCATCGTTGCCGGGATTAATATCTCCGGCTACTGTTGTAAAAGCATTGAATGTATATGTTCCCGCAACAGTCATATTCAATGTTGCAGACATTGGTACATCCATTGTTAAATTAGCACCAAGGGTGCCGGAGTTAATAACAGCAGTTAATGTCTGCGTTGCAGCGCCTGTTATATTCGTAGTCACGGTAACCGGATTCACAGCAAAATTGATAGCGGAAGTATTGCTGTTACGGATTCTTATTGTTACGGTTTCTGCAGGGCCGTAACAACCGCTTGCCGAAACGGCCGGGGTGATCAACGCTTCTGCACCCATATTAACACCGGCAGCTACATTAAATTCATAAGCGCCCAGGTCGGGAGTAGTAGCGCTTCTTGCGGCACCGGTAATATCGGTTAAAATACCAACAGGAGTGCCGAGGTTATTTACAGAAGATGCCGTCGGATGATAATCACCCGTTGCTGTATTTTGATAAGACGGATCGAAGGACACGCTGCCGGCTTCCTGGCCCGAACCTGCCTGCCATGAAGCGATGGTTGTATAACCAGTACCCCCGGTAAGCCCAAGATGTGCAATCTCCTGTAACCCTGCCAGGCCGGGGTAGAAATAGTAATCATTGTTACTAAGCGTTATGCCGGTAAGTGTACCCTGTTCAAAAAAGATACCCTGCTTATCGCCGGACCCCCCTCTTTTGATGGTAACAATGTTGTTCTTATAAGTAATCCCGGTAGAAGTTCCCTGCTGGTAAAAACCCCGGGTGCCGCAGGTGGTGCAGGTTGCGGCCACGTCTTCCAAAGCAACCGTGTTATGATAATAAAGGATATAATCTGAACCATTACACAAAAACCCGTTCTGCGTGCTGGTTCCGCCATTAAAATTATATACCAGGTTATTGCTTACAATATTTTCATTGCCGGCTGTTGCATCGCAGTTTACATGGTCTACAGCATATGCCGTGCTTGCGCTTGCAAGGTTACCTGCAAAAGGATCGTGGAATTTGTTTTTACTTACAACTGTATTTAAGCTGATGGTGGTTAAAAACACTCCGTAAAAAGTGGTAACTGTTGATCTTGCCGGCCTGCTGATATCATTTCCTTCGATCAATGTACCTACGTTCCCATTTATATATACGCCGTAATTATAAAAATCGGTGATGGTATTATTCAGTACTTTATTGTTGAAAACCTGGCTGGTTGTTGTATTTGCCACAATGGCCACGCCCGCCAACCCGCCGTTGATCGTATTGCCGCTGACGGTATTATTATCGCAAAGGCTTGCGCCGGCCGTTGTAATGGCCGATGCCGTGCTGTTAATAAGAACCCCTGCATAATTTGTTGTAGAAGTAGAACCGGTATTTGTATTTATAATACAGTTGCTTACGGTATTATTATCCGCATTATTCAGCATCTGAACTCCATACCCATATGTTCCGGTACCGGTGTTGATGACGAAATTATTGATGGTTACCCAATCGGCGCCGTCCAGCTTGAATACCGCTCTTTGCCCCGTAACAGCTGTTCCGTTATCAGTAACGGTTCTCCCGTTTCCATTAAATGTGATGGTGTTGGTGGAAGATGCGCCACCGATTGCAGGAATGATCACCTGTTCATTATAAGGCCCGCTGGCAGCATTCACATTGAATATTACAGGCCCTGCTATTCCGCAACTCAATGCGTTCACCGCATCGGCAAATGTTTGATAGTTTGTACCGCCCGTTGCTACAGCAGAATTAATGGTATAGGTTCCTCCAGGAAAGGCCGGGTTTACCACAACCTGGACCGGGACGGAGTTTTGCGTATTACCGCTACAGGTAACTGCGGCACGATAGTATGTGGTGGTGGTGGGGTTAACAGTGAAATTAGGAAAAGCCGAACTGCTGCTGATATCGGTATATGGCCCACCTGCTGCCGCAGCACTTTGCCATATATATGTTTGACCCGACCCCGAACTGTTACCACTAAGATTTAAATTAACCGTTGTACCCAAACATATAGGCGTGGATGGTACAGCAGTGGCCGTACCGGCTGTTGGCGGAACCGTACATACTCCTGCCGGAGCCACATCCATTCCCCAATCGCCCCATAGAGTACTAAGGTTTCCGGTGGCAGGCCCGGGCGCAGTAATAATGGAAAGCCGTTTATTTCCGGTAGCAGTTGTTGTATAGCCAGACATACCACCCGTTTTAGAAGTGTATTTTATTTCAACGATCAGGGTTTGTGTATTGTCGTACAGGAAAGGAGTGGTAAGCGGTATCTCATACCAGCCACCTGCAGTACCGTTTCCATTAATGGTAATGGAAGGAGACGACAGGGCCGTGGTAAGCCCCGTTAAAAAAGTAGTATTAGGGAATGCGGTTAAGTTGTTCTGGATAAACGCAACAGAAAAATTAGCATAGGTTCCCGTTCCGCTGGCAACAGAATTTCTGAAATAGATTTTTGTAATGAGCCCCGAGATCGGCAGTGTATTAAAATCGGTTGGCAGGTAAAGTTGCTGGCAATGCGATCCGGTATTATTCATTGGGATCGTATTGGTGGAGGTGCCCAGTCCTTTAAAATACTGCGGCGTTTGGGCAACTGTTCTGTTGCTTCCAAAAACAATCATCAGTATCAAGGGCGTTGCTGATCTGAACAAAAGGGAAAATAATTTTTTCATAAGCTGGTTGGCTTTATTGCTGGTTAATAAAACAGGGCAACTATGTTTATCTGAAAGGATTGGAATTTACCCGCTGCCTGAAAACGTTCATCTTATATCCGATAGAAGGATATGGAGGCGGCAAATGGATAAGAAACAGATGAAAACTGCAATGGTAAAGTAACACAATTTTTCCCACGGTCAAAATATTTCTCAGTTCCGGGTGATAAGCGCCCTATAATACAAAACCCCGTTTAAAACAGGGTTTTGTATTGCGATCATATATAAAAGAGAGAGGTTACACTACCATTGCCGCTACTGTATAATGAATTTGCCCGTTGCCAGAACCTTATCACCGGCATCCATAACAGCTACAACATAGGACCCATTGGCCAGGTGTGGCGCATGCACATCCATAATGCTGTACGGCGATGTTAAAAAGTAAGAGCTGTTATAAACCCGCTGACCTGCCGCATTATAAACCACCAGTGTCCTAGACCCTCCTCCGCCGGGAACACTATTGCTGTAAAACTGTACTTTAAATATGCCATTGTTTGGATTGGGTATAATGAACAGTTTGCCTGAAACAGAATCCTTGATATTTACCGAGTTAGAAAGGGCCATACAGCTCAATGCGGTAGTTACACCGGCTGTATAAAGCCCAAGCTCGGTTGCACCAACAGTAAGCGTTAAACCCAAAGCCCCGGAAACAACAACACCATTTCGGTACCAGGTAATTGTATTCGCTGGACCCGGGGGTGTAACACTTGCGGTTAGCGTAGTAAACACGCCGGGCATCAGACTCGTATAAGGCGAAGCTAAAATAGAAATTGTTGGTTGTGTATTTATTGTTACGGTTACACTTGCACAAGCAGTGGTATTACAGGTTCCTTCTGCTCTTACAAAGAAAGTTGTGGTGGCGTTAACGGCAATATTGTTAAGCGCAGCGCCTGTGCCAACCAACACGCCGCCGCAGGAAGCGTTGTACCATCTCCAGGAAGCGCCCGTGCCTAAAGAGCCGCCGGTTATACTTAGGTTTACCGTAGCCGGTCCGCAACTTGTTACGACCGTTGAACTGGCTGCTGTTGCGGCAACTGAAAGTGTATTTACAGTTAGCGTTGCCGGAGCGGATGTCACCGGCCCGCAAGTGCCTGTTACTACCACATCATAAACGCCGGCGTCTGCTGTTGTGATTCCTGTAATGCTGTAGCTGGAAGCTGTGGCACCAACGATATTTACGGTTCCTTTTCTCCATTGATAAGTAAGGCCGGTTCCTGTTGCGCCAACAGTAAAAGTTACATTGCTTCCTGCACAGAGCATCTGACTTAATGGTTGTGTATTGATTGAAACAGATTCCTGAACCGTTAAAACCGCAAAGGTTGATGTAACAGGGCTGCACGGGGCAATACCCGTTAATACAACGGTATAATTTCCTGCATCGGTTAATACGAGATTATTGATCGTATAGGAAGCATTTGTTGCGCCGGGAATATTAACCGTATTCTTTTGCCATTGATAAGATACCACATTGCTTGCCGTAACAGTAAATGTAACGCTGTTGCCGGTACAAACTGTTTGAGAAAGAGGTTGTGTGCTTACGGATATGGGCTGATTAACTGTAATGATCACAATATTTGAATAAGCGGTTGTTGGACCCGCAGAACAGGTAACCCTGAGCCGGTAATAGGTAGTTGCTGTAACAATTCCGGTTGCTGCGCTGGTTGGATTTGTTTGACCGGGCAGATCATTGATATTAGATACAAAGTTATCATTGGAAAACTGCCACTGGTATGCCGAGCCGGATCCTACAGAATACCCGGTTGCAGTTATTATAGCTGAACCCGAACCACAGAAAGGGCCGGATACAGAACCAGCCGTACCACCCGAAGCTCCGGCGCAAGGGGGAGGTGTGAATTCAAATGCACCCGGATCAGGATTGGCGCTTCGTGGAGTGCCGAGAATATCGTCTGCCACACCAACAGACGAGGTGCCCATAACAGAACCATCCGCCAGGAAATTACCGGGCGAAAAATTTCCAGCCGGAGGATTTACAAAAGCCGGATCTGCAAAAAGAGAATTGGCATCCCTGCCGCTTGCCTGCCAGTCGGCAAATGTGTTATAAGTAGTACTTCCTACCTGGCCATAAGTTTGCGTTCCGCCCGGTGCATTCAGCCAGGCAACATTGTAGTTAGAAATAAAATTAGAGGATGCAGATGAAACATCAATGATCCGTTTGATACCGGTACCGCCTCTTGTAACTACAAAAATATTGTTCCGCATGTCGGTACCAAGTTGTGCAATGGTATTCGACATGTTTATGGCATTGGTATTTGAAGTACTTGCTCCGTTGGCACTGTTAAGTACGATCGTGTTGTGATAAATATTCACTGGCCCATTCACCGAATTATTCTGAATGCCATATTGTGCACCATCGTTAGTCATGCCATAGATCAGGTTATTCTGAATGGTTCCGGAAGTGGGCGCAGTAGATGTGCCACTCATATACACCCCCCGGCTGATGGTGGGTGTGCCGGGCATTGCCATTTGCAGATCATACATACGGTTCTTGTCCAGCATAAAACCCAATGATCCTGCCGGAATGGTTATGCCGGCTGGTGTTACTGCATCACTTCCCGAATTGGTTCTTGTTGGGCGGCGGATGATATTGCTTCTTACAAGACAGTTGTTGGTATAAGAAAGATAAACGCCGAAACCGTACCAGTCAAGAACAGTGTTATTGGTTACTGTTATACGGGTAAGTGGAATTGTCCAGTGTTCACCTGATAACTGGATGGCCGAATAGCCGCCGGTAACGGTGTTGCCGGAGATAACAACACTGTCTGAGAGCGATCCATCCAGCAACCAGTTAGCGCCGGAGATGATGATACCAAAAGCAGAGGATGTGCTGTTGGTAAGCGAAACATTAACGGAATTGTTCAGTATCGCAATTTTTGAAGCACCGTTGGTTATGTGTATTCCCCTTCCCTGTGTGGGGTGCAGACTGTTCACTGTAAGGTTCTGAACTGTCATATAATTTACGCCGTTCAGTTGCAGGATATGATCGGCAGAGGCATTGGTGGGATTATACTGAAGCGCCTGGTTGCCTCCGTTCAGCGTAACCCTGTTTGTTGCATTTGTTCCCGGAATGTTGTTGAAAACAACCTGTTCGGAGTAAGGGCCGTTCAGGACATTAATGGTAACAGCATTACACACACCATGCTGAGCAAGTGCATTTGCAGCACTTTGGAAACTTATAAAATTGGTAACCGAAGGAGGAGCCGCAGCATTGATCGTGATCACTCCATCAAAACCTTTTCGGAAACCATTGTAGGTGAAATTATCATTGGATGGGTTTACATCCGGACCACCATTGGGCAAAGAAGATGTTGCACTGAAATTGTAGATCGTATTCGGGCTAACGGGAATATTACCCAATGTTACCACGGTAGAGGCGCCGGATGCAAGCGAACCGGTCCAGTTCACCATTGGCTGGGGAACACCATTTACCGTCCAATCAATGAACACCGAGGTCAGTACATCTGCACCCGCATTGGTAAGTTCAAACATTACATTCAGCGTGCTGGCGCAATGAGGAATTACAGGCAGCACATAATTGGTCATTGCCGCATCCGAAGTTGGCGGCGAAAATTCATAGGCTCCCGGATCGGGCGTTGCCAATCTGGTAATGCCGAGAATGTCTGTAGTAATACCAAGCCCCGGCAATGCCTGGTTGTTGATAACGCCTGACGTTGGTCTTGGATTAACAGCCGATATAAAGAAGGGATCGGATTCAAAGCTGGCCGCATCCTGTGTGCTTGCTGTTTGCCATGCATTCAGGGTAGCGTAAGCGGTTGCGCCACGCATACCTGTATTTCCGCCCGGCACCCAGAATACATTGTAGTTGCTGTTGATCGCAGAGACCAATGTGCTTGTTGATGCCAGTTCAATAGCAGACTTTGTACTGCTTGTTGTTTGTGTGATACTGAAAATATTATTACGGAGTATGGAGCTCGTGTTGCTCAGTTCCTCCCTGAACCCCCTCAGGCTTCCGGTTGTTGCAACTGCATTGTCAAACGAAACCGTATTGAAATAGATCTCCGGTGCGCTGCCCCCGGTACGCACCCGAATGCCTTCAATGGTTCCGGTGGTGGACCGTACATCGTAAATAAGATTGTTGTAAACCCTATGACCCGTTCCTGCAAAAAGATAAATACCTACCATGCTTCCGGTTGTTTGAGAGAACCGGATGTAATTGCCAAATACCCGGCCATTGATATTGGCCGATTGCGCCAACTGGATCGCATTCACAGAGCCTGTTGCTGCCGTGTTCTTATCAAAAGAATTCCCGCTCACCTGCGCACCGTTTGTTTCACGCAGGTAAACGCCGTTGGAATGAAAATTGGTGATGACATTATTAGAGATAACCACATTGGTTGCTAATGGCGAAGCAAGCCCGTTAACCGAAACACCATACCCGCCACCGGTACTTGTATTGCCGTTGATGGTAATGAAATCAAAATTACCGCCAGGGGTTAAGTTGCCAGATGGATCGCCGTTCACCACAAAGGCGCCGAGTAAGGTGCTGGTAGCTGTTCCCATATTCACCACGCAATTGCTGATGGTAATATGATTGCCTGAGTTAAGAACATGAATACCGATGAAGCCGGTGGAGCCGGTGAACATATCGATGTGAAGATTATTGATGGTAAAGTATTGCAGATCGATGAGCCGGATGATATGTCGCCCGGGATTGGAACCGGTTTGATTGATCGCCGTGTCGGATGTGATCGTTTCCCCGCTTCCCTGGATCGTAACCGTTGCTCCCGCCCCAATGCCCGGAATATTTCTGAATACCACCTGCTCGGTATATGGACCCGAACCTGCCGTTACTGTTGCAGTGACATTTCCTGAAACCCCGCAATTACTCAACCAATATGAAAAGTCGGTGAAACTATTGAAATTCGTTCCGCCTGTTGCCAGGGATTGGTTGATGGTATAAGCACCCGTTAACGGGCTGCAGATAAGAACATTTTTACTAACTGTATTATTCGCCGGGTTCTGGTCAGCCAAACCATTTGGATTGCTTACTGTTGCTGCGATCGTATTGGGGCCGCCGGTAAAATTGCCGGAGCCAACAGTAACCGTTGCAACAGCACCCGGAACCAGCGATCCCGCCCAGGCAAAATTTGTTGGAGCGCCGGCATTGATGGTAAATGCAATGCTGGCAGAGGTCAATGTATTCGATCCGGTATTTCTTAACAGAACATCAATATTCTGCAGCCCTGCTGGGCCCGATACCGGGTTTGATATGCCGGTCAATGCAGCATCATTACCCGTAGTTGGAATACCCAAACGTATCTGCGGCCTTGTTCCTGTACGGGTAAGTGTGGCAGGCGGCGCAGCAGTTGTTCCGTTTGCATTGGCTGCGGCATTGGTAACAGTGCTGATCGTTCTCCACGAAAACCCCGTATTGGTCCAATCTGTTGGCCTTATTAATTCGGTGATCACTTCCAGGTTTTGAATGCCGTCCCAGGTGAAGAACGGAGTGGCGGTGTTAAAAGAAAAACTGATCCAGCCGGTTGCAGCCGGAATGGAATCTGTGGAGGATTGATATACCAGCGTTGCCCCGCCTGTTTCTGTTGTGAAAGTCGGGCTGGCGGCAAATGTGGTAGCGGCGCTGTGCTTCAACCATACACGAATGGTGAGGTTCTTATCGTAATAAAAAGCTGCGCCGGTTTTTTCCCAGGCAATACTGAGGAGGTTGGTACCTGCGGTAATACCGGCGGCATTCAATTCTGCTGCGGAGTAAATACACATATGCCGCTCATTGCGGTCGCCGGCGGTAGTAGTACTTGATAATCCAGATGTGGTGGTGGTGCTTGTTGCTGTACCCACCGTTACGATCGTTTGCGCCGAAGTGATCCCACAAAAAAATAACATCAACATGCTGAACAAAAGAGCCGATCGTTTTTTTTGAATTGCGTGGAGTAATAATTTCAAAACGGGTAAAAATGAAAAATTCATAAATAAGATTTATGGTTACAAATGAGCCCATGATTACAGGTAAGCAATCAATTTTAATCGAAGTGGTTGTGATGGCCTTAGCAGTTAACAGGCTACGGAAAATTAGTTTTTTTATTTAACAACACAAGGGGATTTGTAACGAAACTTCGGTTGATAAAAAGAGAAGGAGATAAGATGGTATTACCGAAAGCGGAATATTATTAAAAATCGGATGTCTTGACTTTTGAGAACCAATCAAATGAAAAATAAAAACCCCAACATTTCTGTCGGGGTCTTTGTGGTGTGGGCCGGGATTGAACCGGCGACACAAGGATTTTCAGTCCTTTGCTCTACCAACTGAGCTACCGCACCTCCTTGAATATCGGATATTGAACAAGGAATGTTGAATACCGAATTCGGGGCAGCAAAAATAGGGCTTTCTGCCAAATATTAGGTATTCAATCTTAAATATTAAATTAATTAGTTCCCGTATTCGCACAAAAACTTGATTCGCATCAGCTTTAGCTGCTCCCAGTTAAAGTTACTATCGGCAAGCTCCTCAAGGGCAACCTGTAAAGAAGAGGTTTCGCAGTTCTTAAAATAATCCATGATCTCGTCCTGTTCATACTCGTCCACCATTTCATCAATGGCATAATCCAGGTTTAACTTGGTGCCGCTGGCCACAATGGTCTCCATTTCTTCCAGCAATTCATCAATACGCAGATCCCGGGTTTTTGCCACTGTTTCCAGCGGGATCTTCTTATCTACATTCTGAATAATGAAGATCTTGTTGTTATTCCTGTTCACCACGCTCTTCATCACAAAATCATCGGGACGTACAATATCGTTTTCTGCTACATATTTTGCTACCAGGTCAATAAAAGGCTTTCCATATTTCATGGCCTTTCCTTTGCTTACCCCGCTGATCTTCTCCAATTCGGCCATGGTGGTGGGATACATAGTGGCCATATCAATGAGGCTGTTCTCCAGGAAAATGACAAAAGGCGGAAGTTTTTTTTCTTTGGCCACTTTCTTACGAAGGTCTTTCAACAGGTCAACCAGTTTTTCATCGGCAGCGCCCGAATCAGAACCGGCAGCTTCTGCTTCTTCATCATCAGCATTGGCTTCTTCAAATAAATTATTCATTACAATTTTGAAAGAGGTTGGTTTTTTCAAGAACGCTTCTCCTTTTTTTGTGATCTTCAGCAGGCCATATTCCACAATATCTTTTTCGATCAGCCCGGCCAATAACATCTGGCGGATCAGGCTGTTCCAGTAATGATTGTCTTTATCGTTACCGCTGGCAAAAACCGCCAGCTCTTCGTGACGGTACATCTTTACCTGCGGCGTTGCCTTACCGGCAAGGATCAATAAGGTGTATTCAACCGGGAACTGCTCGCCCAATGCTTTCACAACTTTTAAAACCGTAACGGCACCGTCTTTTGCTTCTTCTTTTTCTTTGGGGTTAAGGCAGTTGTCGCAATGACCGCAACTCTTACTGTCATCATAGTGTTCGCCAAAATAATGCAGCAATACTTTTCTGCGGCACACGCTGCTCTCTGCATATGCCACGGTTTCATTTATCAGTTGGGCACCAACCTCTCTTTCGCTAAGCGGCTTATCCCTCATCAGGTGCTCAAGCTTGGCTACGTCTTTATGTGAATAATAAAGAATACATTTTCCTTCCAGCCCGTCTCTTCCCCCACGGCCGGTCTCCTGGTAATAATTTTCAATCGACTTGGGAATGTTGTAGTGAATAACAAAACGAATATCCGGTTTATCAATACCCATACCAAATGCAATGGTGGCAACAATCACGTCCACATCTTCATTCAAAAACTGGTCCTGCCTTTCCGCCCGCAACTTGCTGTCAAGCCCGGCGTGATAAGAAACAGCCTTAATGCCGTTAGCCATCAGCATTTTTGCAAGCTCTTCGGTTGTTTTGCGGTTGAGTGTATAGATGATGCCGCTCTTGTTTTTGTGCAACTGAATAAACCGTACAATACTTTTATTGGTCTGCTCCAGGTTTATCTTCGGCTGTATCTCGTAATACAGATTGGGCCGGTTGAAGGAAGAGATGAATATTTTGGGTTTGCGTAATCCCAGGTTCTTAACAATATCGCTCTGAACTTTTGGCGTGGCGGTAGCAGTTAATGCGATCACCGGGATCTTATCATCTATGAGGTCCATCATTTCCCGAAGGCGGCGGTATTCCGGCCTGAAGTCGTGGCCCCACTCAGAAATACAATGGGCTTCATCCACTGCAAAGAAAGAGATCTTCAATCCTTTAAAGAAAGAAATGTTCTCTTCCTTCGTCATGGTTTCAGGCGCTACGTAAAGCATTTTTGTTTTACCCGATGTGAGGTCGTCCTTTACTACCTTTTGTTGTCCTTTATTTAATGTGCTGTTTAAAAAATGCGCTACATCATCCTTGCTGCTGTAGCTGCGTACCAGGTCAACCTGGTTCTTCATTAAAGCGATCAGCGGAGAAACAATAATGGCCACACCTTCGCTGATAATGGCGGGCAGCTGGTAACATAAACTTTTACCGCCGCCCGTAGGCATGATCACGAACGTATCGTTGCCATCCAGCAGGCAGTTAATGATCTCTTCCTGCGGGCCCTTAAAGCCATTGAAGCCAAAATGATCCTGGAGCTGCACGGCCAGTTCGCTATTCGTTTTTTTAGGAGAAGCTTTTTTTACAGTCTTGGCAGCCGGTTCTTTTGTATTGGATTTAGTCTTAGCCATATCTTTTGCTGAACACAGTATTGATTTTACCCGTTTTTTAAAGGGTTGCGAAGTTAACCGAAAACAACAGCCCAATCAAACCCAATAAGTAAAACAGGAGTATTTTAACGAATTGTTTTAATCACTTAAGTTAACTAAAATAAATCAACCTGCAAAAAATAGGGTAACAAAAAAAGCAGGACGAAAAAGGTTTTGCAGACCGAAATTTCGTTCTTTGCATTATGGTTGAATTAAAGTAGGTTTGCGCCATTGCTGATGAACAAAGAAAAGATCATACAGGTTGCACTCCGCACCATTGAGGTAGAAACGAATGCTGTTAACGGGCTGAATCAATTTATCAACGAAGATTTTGTAAAAGCAACGGAAGAAGTTGCCGGGTCTAAGGGAAGGCTTATTGTAAGCGGCATCGGCAAAAGCGCCATTGTTGCACAAAAGATTGTAGCCACCCTCAACAGTACCGGCACCCCATCTGTTTTCATGCACGCAGCCGATGCCATACACGGCGACCTGGGCATGATACAGGCCGATGATATTGTTTTACTGATAAGTAAAAGCGGCGACAGCCCGGAAATAAAAGTATTAACGCCGCTGGTGAAGAACTTCGGCAACACACTCATCGGCATGGTAGGCAACATGAAATCTTACCTGGCCCAGAACAGCAACCTTGTTTTAAACACTACCGTTGAACAGGAAGCCTGTCCCAACAACCTGGCTCCCACCAGCAGCACCACGGCCCAAATGGTAATGGGTGATGCATTGGCGGTTTGCCTGATGGAACTGAAAGAATTCAAGAGCGTGGATTTTGCAAAATATCATCCCGGCGGAACCCTTGGAAAAAGATTGTACCTGCGGGTGGAAGAATTAGCTTCGCAGAATGCCAAACCAAAAGTATTGCCTACAGCTACACTTAAGGAAGTGATCGTGGAAATGACAGAAAAAAGACTGGGAGCAACTGCCGTGGTTAATGAAGCAGAAAACATCATAGGCATTATTACCGACGGCGACCTGCGCCGAATGCTGGAGAAAACAAACGGTTTTGAGAACCTGCTGGCAAAAGACATCATGAGCAATAAACCAAAAACAATCGGGGCGGATGTATTGGCGGTACTGGCACTGGAAGAAATGAGAAAGAATGATATCAGCCAGTTGGTGGTGGAACAGGATAAAAAATATGCCGGCATCATACATTTACACGACCTGGTAAAAGAGGGTATCATATAAACAGATTATGAATAAGAACAACTACGTAGCCATCATGGCAGGTGGTATTGGAAGCCGCTTTTGGCCAATGAGCCGGACCGACTTCCCCAAACAATTCATTGATATTTTAAACACCGGGCGAACATTGATCCAGTCGACATACGACCGGTTTGCAAAATTCATCCACGCCGATAATATCTACGTGGTAACGTCGGAACAATACAAAGAGATTGTTGCCAAACAACTTCCCGAATTACCGGCGGGCAACATCTTGTGTGAACCCTCCCGGAAAAACACGGCGCCCTGCGTAGCGTATATTTCTTACAAGCTTCATTTACTCAACCCCGACGCAAACCTGATCTGTGCACCATCCGATCATTTAATAACGGATGAAGAGGGATTTAAGGAGGTATGTACGGCCGCATTAAAATTCACGGCTCATATAAAAGCGTTGGTAACACTTGGTATAAAACCAACGTATCCAAATACCGGATACGGTTATATTCAGTACGAACCACACAAAGTAGATGAGAATGTTTATAAAGTAAAGACCTTTACCGAAAAACCGGATCTTGAACTGGCAAAAACATTCATCGCCAGCGGCGACTTTTTATGGAATGCCGGCATCTTCGTATGGCAGGTAAAGAATATCATCAAGGCATTTGAAAAATACCTGCCCGAGATGGCCGAGGTGTTTGAAGCGGAAAAGAACCATTTTAATACCAAACACGAGATCGAATCTATTGAACGGATTTACCCGCAATGCGTAAACATCTCTATTGATTACGGGGTGATGGAGAAAGCCGACAATGTTTATATCATTCCTTCTTCCTTCGGCTGGAGCGACCTGGGTACCTGGGCCAGCACGTACGACAACCTCGAAAAGGATTACCTGGGCAATGCCGTGGCCGGCGATAATGTAATGGTGATCGACGCCACCAATAATATGGTTCATGCCGATAACAGGAAACTACTTGTACTGCAGGGGCTGGATGAATTTGTGATCGTTGACACAGACGATGTGCTGCTTATCTGTAAAAAAAATAAAGAACAGGAGATAAAAGAATACGTGGCCGAGATAAAGCGCAATAAAGGCGATAAGTATATTTAAATTTTCCCCGTTTGACCCCCTCCATTCAAAGTAAGCTGCCCGAAGTAGGCACCACCATCTTTACTGTAATGAGCGTGTTGGCCAACGAACACAAAGCCATCAACCTGGGCCAGGGGTTTCCCGATTACCCGATGAACCAGGAATTGATTGCCCTGGTGAATAAAGCAATGAAGGATGGATACAACCAGTACACACATATGTGCGGTTTGCCGGCATTAAGAGAACGCATTGCAGAAAAAATAGAAGGGCTTTATACAACGGGGGTTGACCCCGATACAGAGATCACCATTACTCCCGGCGGAACCTATGCTATTTACACGGCACTTACTGCCCTATTAAAACCAGGTGATGAAGCCATCGTTTTTGAGCCTGCTTACGACAGCTATATCCCCAACATAGAGATTAACGGCGGGGTACCGGTATTGATACCGCTTGTTTACCCGGAGTATAAAATCGACTGGGAACTGGTGAAGAAAAAGATCTCACCAAAAACCAAACTCATCATGCTCAACACGCCGCACAATCCAACCGGGGCTGTGTTAAACGCCGATGATATAAAGCAACTCCAACAAATCGTAAAAGACACGGGCATCTTTATTTTAAGCGACGAAGTATATGAGCATCTGATCTTCGACGGAATGAAACACGAGAGTATACTGCGTTATCCCGACCTGTATGAACGGAGTTTTGTTTGCTTTTCATTTGGTAAAGTATACGACTGCACCGGCTGGAAGATAGGTTATTGCGTGGCGCCGCCGGCGTTGATGAAGGAGTTCAGGAAAGTGCACCAGTTCAATTGCTTCAGTTGCAGTACGCCGGTGCAATACGCACTTACAGAGTTCCTGCAATACAAAGAGAATTACCTGCAGCTCGGCCCCCTTCTCCAGAAAAAAAGAGATCTCTTTCTGAGCCTGATGCAGCAAACAAGACTAAAGCCATTACCATCGCATGGAAGTTATTTCCAGCTGTACAGTTATGCCGGCATCAGCGATGAGAACGAAAAGGAATTTGCCATTCGGGTAACAAAAGAATATGGCGTTGCTGCCATACCTACATCTGTTTTTTATAAGAACGGGGAAGATAATAAAGTGCTGCGCTTTTGTTTTTCTAAAAAGGAATCTACACTGGAAGAAGCTGCTAACAGGCTAATAAAACTCTAAAACATTGCAACGTTTAAACGTTTGAAACGTCTCAAGCGTTCCCTACACCCCAAACTGCCTCAAATGATGATCTAAATGTTTGTACATTGCCTGCCCCCATTGCTCCTGCGTGAATGTGCCAAACATGGGATGCGGAAACTTGCCCACATTACCCGGCCCTTTGCTGTAAAACGTATTGATTAGACCGGTCAGCTCCTGTTTTTCTTTTTCAAAATTCCTTTCACCGGTTATTTTAAAATCAGGTGCTGTAGGCAGATTCTGTTTCCAGGGATCATCGTTATACAGCTTTGATTTTATCATCCAGCCTACCATAAGTCCCAGGAAACTGCGGGGCATTTTCTTGTCACTGAGCGGCACCATGAAAGCGGCTTTGCAATGAGCCAGCATCTGCGCCACCTGCATCTTACCCCATTGCCTTTGCGAAGAAGGCGTTAATGAATTCAGGCGACTGGTTATTTCATCGTAGGAATCTTTATCGAATAAATTTTTCATGAAAAAAGTTTTTTAAAGGTAGATAAAATTGCCGCAACAATACAGCCCTCTTAAATAGTTACGCAATCGTTTCCGTAAAAATATTCGGCATTGGTTTTACACAGCTGTAAATTTATTGACTATAATATGCTGTATGAAAAGAAGACTCTCCCTGTTCCTGTTAATACTGGTAACTCTCTCTGCTTTCAGTCAAAAAGATAAACTACCCAAAATATCAGCCGGCTTCCCGATCAACTATGAAGAAGATTCTGTAGGAACCTATACGCTTCCCGATCTCTTTTCAAACAAAAGAGAAACAGCAAAAAGCTGGAATGAAAAAAGAAGACCACAACTGCTGAAATTATTTGAAGAGATCGAATATGGTAAAATGCCTGGCCGTCCTTCAGATATGGCATTCTATGTTTTTGAAAAAGGAACACCGGTATTGAATGGCAAAGCAATAAGAAAACAGGTAACGGTATATTTTACCAAAGACACATCGGATCATAAGATGAACCTGCTCATCTATCTTCCTGTGAATGCAGCCAAACCATCACCGCTTATACTATGTGTTTCTTTTGTTGCCAATAACCAGGCGGTAGACGACCCTGCTGTACCCATTGGTTATGTATGGACAAGGGAAGGGCAAAAAATAAAAGCAGATCAACCCAGCCGTTTTACCAGGGCGAACGTAGAACAATTCATTGATGCCGGCATTGGTTATGCGACGGTTTATTATGGAGAGATAGAGCCTGATTTCAAAGGAGGAATAAAATACGGGATAAGAAGCCAATACCTGAAGCCCGGACAAACACAACCGGCGCCGGATGAGTGGG
This sequence comes from Ferruginibacter sp., assembly GCA_035328475.1. Lineage (GTDB taxonomy): Bacteria > Bacteroidota > Bacteroidia > Chitinophagales > Chitinophagaceae > Ferruginibacter. The sequence goes on along the minus strand of DAOLIP010000003.1, from coordinate 28,709 downwards.
GCGCTATTGCTGCCTGGTCATGGGGATTGAGCCGGGCCATGGATTATTTTGAAACGGATAAACAGATCGACAGCAAACGAATTGCATTACAAGGAGCATCCCGGCTGGGCAAAACTGCATTGTGGACGGGGGTACATGATCAACGCTTCGCAGTTGTGATCGCAAGCATTTCCGGCGAGGGCGGCGCTGCATTAAGCCGGCGTGATTATGGAGAGAACATTAAACACATAACCGATACCTCACGCTATTATTACCAGTTTGCACCCAACTATCATACATACGCAGCCAGGGTAAACGAACTGCCATTTGATGCATACATGCTGGTTGCACTGATGGCGCCGAGACCATTGTTGCTGCAAACAGGAGATACCGATTACTGGTCTGACCCTAAGGGAGAATTCTTATCTGCCGTTGCGGCAGAACCGGTATATAATTTATTCGGCAAGAAAGGCCCGGGAACAAAAATATTTCCTGAAGGCGGTGACGAATCTTTGCTGATGAATGAACTGGGTTACTATATGCACAAGGGCGGGCATACTGTGCTGCCGGAAGACTGGATATTGTTTATTAAATACCTGAAGAAATTTCTGTAAGTAGCTTATAAAAGTTCATACAACTTCCTCAGCTTTTCTCTCGTCATCTGCTTTTCCCAATCCTTGCCCAGTGCATTTTCCCAAAGAGGTTTCATGCCAAGCGATACATTGATCATCTTGTCAAAATCCTCGTCGCTTAAACCGGCGCATACATTTTTTGGAATATCGATCTTATTCTTCTCTACCATGTATTTGAATTCTTTCACGCCTCCTGGATAAAACTCTTCCAGTTTATCAAACACTATACAGTTGCCAATGCCGTGTTTGGTGCCGAGCAGATAACTCAGCCCATAACTCACCGCATGTGCCACGCCTACCTGGCTGTAGGCAATGCTCATACCGCCGGCATAAGAGGCCATCATCAGCTTATCATCGCTGTCGGCATCCCAGCCGGATTTGTTTACATAAACTTCTCTGCATAATTGCAAGGCCTTTTCGCCATAGCTTTTGCTGAACTCGTTTAAATAAGTGCCGTTCAGGCTTTCGATGCAATGGATATAACAATCCATACCGGTATAGAAGCGCTGGTTGGAGGGAGCATTCTCCGTCAATTCCGGATCCAGAACGATCTGATCAAAGGGAGTGAAGTCGGAATTCATGCCCAGTTTTTTTGTAGGGCCGGTAAGTACGGTAGTGCGGCTCACTTCTGCACCCGTACCGCTCAATGTTGGTATGCCTGCTTTATATACACCCGGGTTTTTCACCAGGTCCCATCCCTGGTAATCGGCACTGCTGCCGGGATTATTCATCATCAATGAAACTGCTTTCGCCAGATCCATGGCCGAACCGCCGCCGATGCCGATCACACCGCTTACGCTACCAAATTCTTCTTTTAACTCATTGGCAAGCTTGTCAACGTAAGTTGTTTTGGGTTCGTAGGTAACATCCACAAAGATCACTTTATCGTTACCCCGAACGGGCACCCGGCCGGCCAACGGCTTGCCATCGAAGAAATGGTCCACCAAAAACACCATGGGCGCATTTGCCTTGCGGTGCGGCGCAATGATCTCATCTAACTGATTGAATGAACCACGGCCATAAACAACGTAGCCGACCATTTTAAAATTTCTGAAAGCCATAAGTATTTTTTTTACCGCAAAGAACACAAAATTTTTTGCGCAGAGGACACAAAGGTATAATACGAATTTAACAGGCTGAAAATAAAATTGAGAGATTGGTCTTAAAATTTTCTCTTCTTTGCGCTCTTTGCGAAACCCTCAGTGCCCTTTGCGGTTAATTCATTTTAGCAGTGAAGCTGCCCTCACCAGGTCCTCCGGCGTATCGATCTCTACGCCCATGTATTCAGTAACCACCATTTTTAATGCAATGCCGTTCTCTAAATAACGCAGGCATTCAATTTTTTCAGCGGCCTCCAGTGGCGTCATTGCCCAACCGGTGAAATTGAGCAACGCTTGTTTTCGGAAAGCATATACACCTACGTGTTCGTAATAAACAGGCGAAACATTTTTATCCCGGTGATACGGTATGGGGCTGCGGCTGAACATAAGGGAATTCATGTTCTTATCAACAGCCACTTTTACATAGTTTGGGTCAGCAATGTATTTTTCTTCTTTCAATACCTGCATCAGCGAAGCTACCTGTACGTTTGCATCATCAAATGTTTTCAGCAGCTTTTCCAGCGGTTCTTTTTGTACAAAAGGTTCATCGCCCTGCACATTCACTACAATATCTACATCCATATCAGCGATGGCTTCTGCAATACGGTCGCTGCCGCTTTCGTGTTCCCTGGTGCTCATCTTTGCCTTACCGCCCTGCGATGTTACTTCATTAAAAATGATCTTGCTGTCGGTAACCACCATTACTTCATCAAATAATTTAGTGGCAACGGTATTGTCGTACGTATGACGGATAACGGATTTATCTCCCAGCATCTGCATCAACTTGGCAGGAAAACGGGTGGCGGCATAACGGGCCGGTATCATGGCGATCTTCTTCATCGGTGCAAGATAATTTATCTGTGCGGAGGTTTACTACAAAGCATACAAAGATTTTCACGAGGAACACAAAACATCTTTGTGTTCCTCATTCTGTATTTCCTTCGTGTGCTTAGAGGTTTAAAAACTATACTCCCGAACTATAAAAAACAACTGCCTGAGTATCCAGCATAAAGATCTCAAATTCGGTATAAGCGCCCTGGGTCAATGTGATCTTTATTTTTTGAATGGGCCCGCCAGGCCCGTCCTGTTTATCCCGGATCACTTCAATGGTCTTATCTCCCACCGGGTTTTTAATGGTGGAGTTCTTAGAAGGGAAAACATCTTTGTCGGCGATCAGTTCGGGATACTGGCCAATGAGCCGTACCAGTAAATAACATTGCTCAATGGTAAAATCGGGCAGCATATAAACATCAGACCCAAATTCATATCCCTGTGACCTATGCCACTCCATCCCGTTCTTATAAAGTTGTTTGGTAAGTTCCGATTCACCCATTTCATTCAGCGCCGCATCGGATTTTTTTATCGTTAGCGGACTTCCGTTTATGGGAGATACCTGTAAAAAATAATCGCTGAGTGTTTTTGTTCCGGGCTTAGGTGCCGGCAGCGGTAAAACATAGCTGCTTACGATATAACCCGTTTTGCCATTATAACTGATCTTCCACCAGAAACCATTGAACCCTTCGGTGCTGATGGCGGGTTGGTTGGCGTCGCCGGCAACGGTGGTCAGTTTATCGCCGTAAGGGATCTTATCTATGATCTTTGCACTGGTGCCGGGCTGTTCTCTTATGCTCAGGCCTGCTTTTGCGGCGGCATAGTATGTGTGTTGCGGAAAACCAGACAAACAGAAACATATTAGCAAAGTAATTGCAAGTAGTTTTTTCATGTAGTCAAATTAGTTTAATATACCTGAACGGTACAAGGAAAAAATATAAAAAGCAATCAACAATAAGATCCCAACAACCATGATTATTTTTCCCTGAAGCCTGTCCGATTGTCCATACATATAAACAACGTCTCCATCTGGTAAGGTCCTCTTCCCATTGCTTAGGATCCAGCCGATAAAGATAGCCAGGAAAAGGCCCGCTAGGCGGGGCATATTATTAAAAAAAGGAGAGATGGCTACAGCAAAATAACCCCATATGGCAAGCCAGTGTTGTGATTTTTCCGGCCTTGATAATTCTTTTTTTCTTCTCTGCTTCAATGATTCCAACATCTCGGGATTAACGTCTTTACCTCTTTCTTTAAGAATGAATTGAGCTAACTGATAATCCAAATGACCCCATTCATCAGGCTTTGCCAGTACTTCTTTAAGCTCCTCATCGGAAAAATCAAACAAGTAATAACCACGATCTACATGTTCTATCTGCAATTTGTAATACTCATCAATCACTTGGTTTGCTTTGCCAAAGTCTGATGAACGGATCTTTATATTAATATCTTTTTTTATGGTGTCTCCTGAAAAAGAGGGGTCAAAAAACTTATCCTCAGTTTCGGTTTCAAAATAGATTCCTGCTTCAGATAATTTTTCTTCCAGGTCTTTTGCTACTTCAGAATCTTTGATTTTTTGAAAAGTGAGAAGTTCTTCGGCCATAACGTATCTGTATTCTGCAAATTTAGAATTGCAAGTTCAAAAAACGAATCAATTAATAGGATAACAAAGAGTACGCAAAAAAAAACCGGGGTTTAAAAGCCCCGGCACTATTATTTGCGATAACGAATTAATTATTCAGCATCAATGGCATTACCAGCATCAGCAATTGTTCTCCTTCGCCCTGTTCGGATGGTTTGATAAGCCCCGCCTTGGTTGGCGTGCTCAGCTCCATCACCACATCGCTGGTATCGGCACCGTTCAGCATTTCGATCAGGAATTTTGCATTAAAGGCAATCTGCAGGTCTTCGCCATCATACTGGCAACTCATGCGCTCGTTTCCTTCAAAGCTGAAGTCAACATCCTGTGCGGCCAGTTGCAGTTCGCTTCCGCTGATGCTTAAAGCTACCTGGTTGGTACTCTTGTTACTGAACACGCTCACCCGGCGCAATGCATTTTGAAAATCGTGTTTGTTCACCACCATCTTATACGGGTTGTCGGCAGGGATCACCACTTTATAATCCGGGAAACGGGCATCTATCAGCCGGCACACCAGCTCCGTACCGCCATGCACTACAAACAAATGATTGCTGTTGTATGAAATCTTCAGTTCATCTTCATTATCAGGCAAAGAACCTTTTAGGAGATTAAGCGGTTTTTTAGGAACGATAAAGGAATCTTTTTTGGGGCAGCTTACATCGCTTCTTGTATAACGAACCAGCCGATGGGCATCGGTTGCAACAAACGTAATTCCTTTTTTATCCAGCTCAAAGAACACCCCGGTCATGGCCGGGCGCAGGTCGTCATTGCTTACCGCAAAGATCGCTTTATTGATGGCGGTAACCAGGGCAGAAGATGTCATGGTAAACGAATTGGCGTCATCAGCGGCCGGTTCTTTCGGAAAATTATCAGGGGTTTCACCCATCACTTTATACTTACCATTGTCGCTGGTTATCTCAACAGAGAAATTTTTGTCAATATTAAAAGTGAGCGGCTGCTCGGCAATATTCTTCAGGGAGTCGAGCAATATTTTGGCAGGAATGCAAACCTTTCCGCTGTCTTTGGCTTCAATGTCTAAATGAACCTTCATCACGGTTTCCAGGTCGGTGGCAACAACGGTCAGCTTGTTCTTCTCAATTTCAAACAAAAAATCTTCCAGGATGGGTAATACCGTGTTGGCATTGATAACGCCGCTGATCTGCTGCAGTTGTTTAAGCAAAGCCGAGGAGGAAACGATGAACTTCATATATTATATGTCTTTAGTTGGCAAATATAAAATTAACCGGGCCAAATGTACGGGCAATTTTTAAACAAATTTCAGGGATATCCCGGTTTATCATTCCGAGGTACGGGGAATCTGCCAGGCAGCAATTCAATAGCTGAATATTTGAATCATTGACCGGCAGATGCTTCGCTGTCGCTCAGCACGACACCGGCTTCAAAGTAATTAACAGCCCTTTATAAGTTTTGCTTGTACACAATATTTAATAGGTATATATTGTTAACCAAGGACGAATTGCTTCATACGGCCTCATCAAAATTTACTATTTATGAAAAAACTACTGGTGCTGCTATTGCCGGCATTGTTCAGTATTGGCCTATTCAGCCAGGCCCAACAACAGATAAAGATCCTCAACTTTACCGTAAAGAACCAGCTTCCGGGTGTTATTGATAGCTGGAACAGTGTGCCGGGCTCTTTGTTGCTGGTAGCGCAAAAACCGCCAACCGTTCAGATCAAAGGAATGAGGCTGGTGATACAAATACGTGCAAACGGGGCTGTTCTCTGCAGCAATTTAGCTACGGGAGGAATACCGGTAGATGATTTTACCACCCGTACTTTTTCCACATCGGAACTTATTGGGGCTTTATCCAGTTGTTCTGAACTGAAAGATGGCAGCTATACCATCTGCGCCCAGTTCTTTAATGAAGAGCGAAGAGAGTTAAGCAACCAGGTTTGTAAAGAATTCAGGGTGGAAACGCCAAAGCAAACAGACTTTGCCCCGCCTTCGCTGATTGTTCCGGAAAATGAAAAGAAACTTTTAAAGAAGGATATTCAAAAACCGGTAACATTCCGGTGGACGCCGTTGGTGCCCAAACCAAAAGACCCGGTTACTTACCGCTTACGTGTCTGGCAACTGATGCAGGGACAGAATGGGATGCAGGCCATGCAGGCCAACCAGCCCATTGTTACCAAAGACGTGGATAATATTACCCAGGCCATTGTTGCCGGAAGCAGTTTATACACCGGCCCGTGCAAACCACCTTATCTCTGTGATTTTATCTGGAATGTACAGGCGCTGAATAGGGAAGGAAAACCAATGGGAAGAAATAACGGAACCAGCGAACCCTTTGTTTTTAAAATAGCAGATGATAATATCAATACCAGGATCGACAGCGTGGATGTTGGCTGCTGCATCAACAACAAACAAAGTGTTTATATTAAGATCAGCAACCTGCACCTTACCAATCCGGCACAGGTTACTGCTATTAAGTACCGGGTGAATGGAACCGGACCAATAACCACATTATCTCCAACAACTCCGGCTCTTCCGTTTACCATTCCAGCCAATACTTCGCAGGTGTTTACCGGCTCTATCAACTGCATCGACAGCATGAAAACGATCAAGTTCATTGTGGATGCGATATGGCCCAGCGACCCGGATAATATAAATAACGAAACCGCCTGGGATACACTGAAGTGCGCCTGCGACCCGTGCAGAACACTGGGTGTTACCATCACAAAAGATACGCTTACCAGCACGGCCAGCACCAGCGGACAAATATTATTATCCGGCGTGCTGAACGGATTGAACCCGGCTGTGGTTAAAAAGATAACGGTTGAACTGATCTACTTCAACATCATTCAAACCGGTGACAGCAATTGTGTAAAATGCGCAGAGAATAAGGAATGGGGAAATTTCATCAAGCCGGCAAGCGCTGCCTTCTCCGGATTTGGAACCGGCGTATTGAACGGGGTGAGCTTTGGCAGGGAGTGGACCTGGCTTTCTACTGTTCAAAAAGATTGTGATAGTCATGGCAACGGCGGGCATGGAGATGGCGGCGGCGGAACCGGTAACCCAACAAACCCCAATGAAAAATGTACCACCTGTGGAAATACAGGAAGAAGCATGCCGCCCGATCCGCCAAACAACCCGGCGGCCAAAGTTGCCGGTACCGGGCCCATCATTGTTAATCCGCCACCGATACCAAAAGCAAATAGTTTTTCATTGCCCATTGCTGTTCCGCCTGGCAGCAGTTTAAAATGCTGCGGCGATAAAATAAGGGTCTGCATCCGGTATACCATCTGGGATTTCTGTTGCCATGCCTGTGATGTGATAAAATGTTATGAAATAGAAAGAAAAGCACAATGATCCTTAAAAAACTAAAAAGACAATCATGAAACAGCTACATAAATATTTCAATCTCATTTTAATAATTGCAGCGCTTGCTTTTGGCAGCCATGCAAAGGCACAGGTGAATGGGTTTACGATCACAGATCCTACCTTTCCGGTGGCGCATAACTTAGGGAGCACCTTTCCTATAAACGTTTCATTCAACTGGACGCCCAGCACCACCAGTGCAACCGTTGTACTTAATTACAATGCCGCCCTTGTAAGTTACGATGCAAGCTGTACAGCAAGTCTGCCCGGCTGTATGGTGGTAACCAGCAGCGGCTCGTCGGTTACCGTTACCATCAGTAATTTATCTTCCTGTACCAATACCGGTGCCATCAGTTTTAACCTTTGTTTTCGCTTTAACTGTCCCGATTCATGTACCGGGGTAAACAAACCAACCCTATTCACCGGAACGCTCACCGATAATTTAAGCACCACACAAACCGCAAGCTGTAATTCCAACGGCATATTGAACAACAATGTTTCCATGAGTCATATCTTCTGGGCATTCAACCAGCTTACAGCGGAAATAACATACCGGGTTTGTTTCAGCAATCCTGATTGCTTTAAGATAAAGAACCCAAGCTTTACCATTGCCCTTTCTCCTGCATTGGGAACGATCACATCGGTCACCGGCGGGGCCTATACCTATACGCTTTCCGGAACAACCATTACACCCAACGTTCCGGCATTCAATCAGTGGGCGGGAGATTGTTTTTATTATGTGGTCAAGCTGCCCTGTAATACAGGGCTGGGACAAACACTTACAAGTAATGTAACATTCAAAGGAACCAACTGCAATATTCCAAACAGTACCATTAAAGGTCCGTTGGCCGCTTCGTTTACCATACCGGCGGTACCGGCCGCTACGTCCAGTATATCGGTTTCGTCTACGTCCACATCAACATACTTTTATTACAACATTACCAATACTGGCAATTCGGCACTGAATTTAACTGCCACCAATTTTTTACCATTGGTGCATTTAAAGAATTCACCCAACTCTGTTTTGCAAAATACTTCACAGGCGGGATTGAGTTGCGGCATTAAATATTACAACTGTTCGCTTACGCCCACTGCAACATTTCCATTGGTAGGTAATGGCGCAACGGATAATAATGCGCCGGCAACCAACACCAATAAATTCGATCATACCATCAATAACTTATTACCCGGCCAATCGGTTAGCCTGTATTTATATTATGATCTTACTTCTTCCTGCAGTGGTCCGGCAGGCAATCCGCCATACAGGGATAGTTTGGCCATCACCTATAATTGTGTGGCGCCGCCAACGCCATGTATTCCATGCGGACCAGGCGGGCAACAAAACCCGGTGATCATTTACAACCCGCAGCCTTACATGAATTGTGTGGCCCACCAGTATATTCCGGGATGTAAAAACCTGGGAGACACCATCGACCTTTGTTATGAATTCAGGAATAACGGCGATGCGCCGCTTATTGGCGGCATGTATAATATACAATTGCCTACCTGGCTACAGGCGGTTACTTCCAGCGTGGTATATACCGGCTTCTCACCAAACCCAACGATCGTTCCGGCATCAAACATAAAATTCAACCTGCCAAACATACCGGCCGGATCTGCTTCCTATAAAATATGTTTTAAAGCCGTGGTGATGCCCGGTGCTGTTGGCGGACCGAATGCATTCTGGTCGGTCATGTCGGGAGGAAATCTCATTAACCCGCAGTACGTCTGTTACACGTCGTTTAATATCTGCGCCTTTGCAGCCATCGGCATTGATAAAAAAGTAAAGGGAAGCCTGAACGGAAGTTTTGCAAACAGCGGAACAGGAAATCCAAACACAGCAGTTGATTGGGAGATCACCGTTAGAAATACCGGAACCATTGCGGTTGATAATTTAGTGGTGATCGACCGTATTCCGGCAATCGGCAACTTAACAATACTCGGAAGCCCTTCATCGGCACCGGTGAGTAACCAGTTCAACATGCAGATGCTTACAGCGCCAACGAATATCAATTACACGGCTACTTACACAACCACACAAAACATCTGCACCACCTGGCCGGCAACAGGTACACCTTGTAATACCGGATCGTGGACGGGAGTTGTATCGAACGGCGGCGTTAAGTTTACGTTCAACCCAACATTTACATTAGCCCCCGGAGGAATCTATACATTCACTTTCCAAACCAAGATACCTGCTGGTACTGCTAATGGATTGGTTGATTGTAATACGGTTGGCTTCAATGCAAAATCAACCACCGGCGGTTATACCATTAACCCCGTTGAAAGCAATCCTGTTTGTATTGAAGTGGTGGTTCCTGAAGTTCCACCCGGCGGATGCTGCAAAGACCTGTTGAAGAAAATTGCTACCACGCAAAGTGTGAACAACGACGTGCTTACCGTAAACGCAACGCTTACAGCAGGGCCAACCAAACTTACTAAGGTAACCGTGTCGCTGGTAAATTTTGAAGTGAAGCATCCCAGGGATTGTGATGTATGTGTAAAGGATCCGAAATTCTTTGGTAACATTACCAACCCAACAAGCCCGTTACCATTCGGTACCATTCCGCCCAGTGTTCCTTTCTCTCATTTGTTGCAATGGAAAGACAGTCTTGGTTACAGTTTTGCCAACGGAGTTCCATTGAACTTTACCATTCCATTGCCGCCACGCAGTCCCATTGCCTGTTGCTGCGACACGATCGAATATTGCATCCGTTATACCTTCACCGATACGGCTTGTGTAATGTGCGATACCACCATTTGCTATAAAACATACAATGGAAAAGATTGTAAAGAAACCGGCGGAGGAAATAACGGCGAACCCTGTAACTGTGCCTGGGATCCGGTGTTCCATTACGAAGGTGGGCAAAAAGCAGTTGCCTGCGGCGGGTCTATTACGTTGATGAAAGGCAATATCCCGGTTTCGCTGAATCCGAATTTCCAATGCACGCCGGCATCAGCAACCTGTGCGCCATCTGGATTAACCGTAACGATCACAAATAATATAACGGGGGTTACCTCCATATTAACCGGACCTGGTTATAATTATACATTCCTTCAATCGGGAACGTATACGTATAATCTATCGGGCAGTTGCGGAGGGAAACCATGTAATTGCCAGTTGACGGTAATCGTACCACAATAAAATTTTAGAGAAATGCTGAACCACATAGAACATAGGGAACATAGAAAGCCACATGGAAAGACCTATGTGATGCCTATGTGTTCTATGTACCTATGTGGTTCAATAAAGATTGTTATATTAATTGGCCTGACAACTCTTTTTTATTGCAATGATTCTTTTTCCCAAAAAAAACCGGTAAGCTTTTCAGTGAGCGGAACTGCAGGGATAACCTATGAAGGATATGGATTGAACCGCAACCCATCGGGCTGGACGGGATACAGCGCAAGAAAACCATGGAACCAGGTACGTTTTAATTTTACACCTGCATTTAAATTCGGAAAGAATTTCAGCCTCCCCTTCAATTTTAATTTTGCCGCCATACCCACCAATTTTGCGGGGCCTTATGCCGGGATCAAAAATCAAAACTTCACACAGTTCATCACCAACCCGGTGAATAATTTTGGCGTGAACCCGAAATACAAGTGGGCAGAACTGCAATTAGGTACGCAGTATTTAAAGTACTCCGATCTTTCCACCGGCGATATCGGCATCTTTGGCGCGGGCATCGATCTTCGTCCCAAAACATGGCGCTTTAAATTCTTTACCGGCATATCGCAGGACGGAGTTAATTATTTTGCCGGCCCGCCAACGGTTACCGGCGCCTACAAAAGAAAGAACTGGATGTTGCAGATAGGAAATGAAGTGGAAGGAAAATATTTGTTTGCTGTTAACCTTGCCAAGGGAAAGGATGTGCCCGCTTCTTCTGCCCCGCCGCCACTTACAGTAAAACCGCAGGAAGGAGTGGTGATAAGCATTGTTGCCGATGCCTATGTAGAGAAAATATACTTTAAGGCAGAAGCGGCGCAATCAACATTTACAAAAGATGCAACCACGCCAACCACCACATTGCTGCGTGGATTGAAACCCTTCATCGACCCCCATACTTCTACACTCACAGATTTTGCCGGTCAGGTTTCTGCCGGATGGAAATCGACAGACCTCGATATCGGCATTGGAGCAAAATACATCGGCGCCGGGTTTCAAACTACGGGCTATCCCTACCTGCAACCAGACCGCATTGATTACACCCTCAACACCCGGTTCAACGCCTGGAAGAAAAAGATGAACGTGGTGGCCAGTGTGGGAAGAAGGGTGAACAATGTAAAGAATACGGCGCTGCGGGCAAGCCAGTTCATTGGCAACCTCAACTGGTTCACCCAATTTAACGAACACTGGAGCCTGAATGTGAACTATAATAATTTTGGTTTTCAATCGGCCAGCGGCACCAACCCTTATGGGATAAAAAATGTGAGCAACGACCTGGGGGTTAATCCAACCTTTACCTGGACGGGGAAGAAAATAATTCACCTGCTGAGCCTGAGTTATAATTACAGCAAGTACGATGAACGGGATGTAATGACAGGGCTAACCACTTCCAACAATACGCATACCGCATTGCTTACGTATGTGCCCACGTATCTTACAAAAGATGTTTCACCCGACTTTAGCGTATTGTATTTTTATAACGATGTGCCGCTGGCGAAAATAACCCTGCTTACCATCAGCAGCGCATTGAATATGTCGGCGGCAAAAAAGAAACTGCAGTTGCGTGGACAATTACAATACACCCTGGGTAAGCTGAACAGTTTCAGCAGCAACAATAACCTGATCGCTTCCTGCAATATTGATTATAAGATCACAAAAAAATTCAGCTGGAACACCTTTTTAACGACCAACTATTTCAAATACGGAAACGAGATAACGCCGGTTGGGGCTAATTATTTAGAGAGCATTTGCCGCACGGGCTTCCAGTACCGGTTCGACACAAAAAAATAACGAAGATGAAAAAGATATTTTCATTGATCATACCCGCCTTTATTTTTTCTGCGTCAACGGCGCAGATAAATTCCAATTTGATATTGCAGGCCCGGCCACCGGCACAATTATCGGAGTGGGGCAACCGCAGGGAAGTGCTTACATTGATCCTGAGCGCCCCGGGAGCAGTGGGGGCTCAGTTCAAATTAAAAACAGAGATCAAAACAACCGACGGAACAGTGATCGCCTCCGCCGACCTGGCAAGAACAACTACGTTTACCAGCAATTCAACAGGCACCACGATCTTATTTGCCGCCGATGCGGTTCCGCTTGAGTACATGATATTCACCGGTAAATACAAAACAACCTTACAGCGAACAGGAAAACTGCCGGCCGATAATTATATCCTTTGTGTACGGCCTGTACGCCCCGCAGATTATGCGCCATTGGGTGAAGAGCAATGCAAGAACTTTTATTTAGCCAGTACCCAGCTTCCGATCCTGATGAAACCATATAATGAAGAAGTATTGGATGCAAAAAAAGTACAAACGGCCATTATATTCCGGTGGACACCAGTTGTTCCCCACCAGGCCTCCCCGGTTACATACCGGATACAGGTTTTTGAAGTATTACCCACCCAAAGCCCGGTGCAGGCATTACGAAGCAACCAGCCGCTATTGGATAAAGAGATACTGGCAGCCACACAATATATATGGCAGCCGCAAATACATTTTGCACCGGTTGACAGCAATGCAAAAAGAAAATACCCCACTTTCATATGGACCATTCAATCGCTTGATAAAGCAGGTAATCCTGTAACCCAAACAGATGGCAATGGTGAAGGAAGAAGTGAGCCGCTCATCTTCTTTGTGGCCCCCACGAAAAAGAACAATTAAACACAGAGACACAAAGACTGGCACCAAGTGCACAGAGATTCTCTGCGCCCTTGGTGAAAAACCCCCGTGTTCTTTGTGGTAAAAATGTAAAACATATTTTTGCATTTGATGGAAAAACAATCCCTTACTCCCGACCAGGCCTTTCAAAAAATAAAACAATACTGTGCCTACCAGGAACGCTGCCACAGTGAAGTAAAGGAAAAACTCTACAGTTTCAGCCTGTATAAAAAAGAGGTAGAAGAGATCCTTTCAAAACTGATAGAAGAGAATTACCTGAATGAAGAACGGTTTGCCATACAATACGCCGGTGGAAAATTCAGGATGAAACAATGGGGCCGGGTAAAAATAAAATATTCACTCAAACAAAAACAGGTAAGCGAATACTGTATAAAAAAAGCGCTGGCCGCAATTCCGGAGGCAGATTATTCAAGAGCCCTGCAAAAACTCTTTGATCAGAAACTAAAGATGCTCCGTTCCGAAAAGAACATTTTCATTAAAAAAAGAAAACTACAGGATCATTTGATGCAGAAAGGGTACGAATCATCATTGATCAGTTCGTTGATAACAAAAATGTAGACCCTACAAATTATTTCAAACTGTACATAACCACACCCGCCGGTTTAATGCCTACCATGGTATTTTTATAAACAGCACCCAGGCCGCTGTAATCTGCCGGTAGAACAACTTTTCCTGCTTTGTTGATCAACCCGATCTTATCGCCAACTTTTACTTTGGCATACCCCTTATCAAAATCGGACACGTCTATATAAATAAACCCGGTTAGAGCAGTTCCCTTATTATCGAGCAATCCCCATTTCCCATCCTGCATAGCCCAAGTCCTGTCCTCGCTCATTGGTTTCATGTTTTTGTAATTGAAGCCAATGATGACATTTCCTTTATTGTCTATCAATCCAACCTTCTCTCCTTTCATTACCGGAAATGTTCCGTTAGCCGGGTTTCCGGCGCCATCATAAAGATTGTTGTCGATCGGCTCTCCCTTTTTATTTATGAGCTTGAATTTGCCATTGCTTTTTACCACCGCCGTCCCTTTGGTAAAACTTCCCACCTGCTCAAACTGAACCGGAATTACCACGGTTCCCGTTGTATCAATAAACCCCCACTTACTTCCGCTTTTAGCTGCGGCCAGTCCGTCGCTGTAATCGGCCAGCTCATCCCATTGTTTAGTGCCGAGTTTTTCACCCTTTCTGTTATAATAGTAATACCCGCTTCCGCCTGAAATAACCATACGGCCATTGATACATTTGCCTCCATCTTTGCCATAAATACTCAGGGCCTCGTTGCCTTGCTTGTCTAAATACACAACCCTTGATGGGTACGTATTGTTTACACTCGCTGCAAGTCCTTCGGAATACGGACCTTTAAAAACAGTTACCAGGTCTTTTATCTTTTTAAATGTCTTATCTGCAAGATAAGGAGCGCTGCTGCTGTTCTCCTGCAAGCCGCAAATGCCTTCGCTGAAATTGATAGCGATACTATAACCTGAGGCATTCAGTTTTTTCCCGGTATGATCATAAAAATCATACTTAAAGAGTTTGTTGTGCCTTGCGATGAAAATTCCTTCTTCATTAAAATCACCCGCTTCTGTACAGGGCAATTGTTTTTTAGCGCCGGTTGCGGTATTTATGATCTCCACAGCGGCATCGTAACTGATCTTTAAAGAATCTTCATTGGCTGCAAAGTTGGTGGCGTATGTTTTAATGCTTCCTTCAAAAAAAGTTTTCAGCAGCTTGCCGCTGTTGTCAAATACTTTCACCTTATCTCCATAGATAAAAAGTGTGCGGTTCTTGCCACGGGCAATGGTAGCTGCGGAATCAGGCGGAATGATGACCTTACGGTTCTTATCCAGGATGGCATACCTCCCTTTTTGCCTGTAATACATTTTGTCATTTATAGCAGAAGCTATATAATCGTATTCAGCCTTCATGATCAGTTCGCCTTTGTTATTGATCATTCCATATTTATCATCCTGCGTACGGAAGATTATATTGCCGTTATAATCACTGCTGGCATCTTTGTATTCCACCGGCAGCACCAGCTTTCCGGTACTGTCGATCACGCCTTTCTTTTTATCGATCGTTACCACGAACAAACCACCGTCGTTATAATACGAAATATGATGGTATGGCGATGGGGTAAGTTCTTTTCCCTCTTTATTGATGAGCAGCATTTCGCCGGGATAAGTAATGGTCGGTTTTCCTGCCCCGCCCGCCGTTTTACTTTTTTTAATAGCCACCACCGCATAGCCTTTATAAAAGGTTCCCGCATCTTCATACTTTACCGGGATCACCACTTTATTGCTCTTATCGATATACCCCATCTTACCCGCCTCAACCGGGGTAATGGCAGCCAGCCCGTTACTGAAGTCGGCATAGTTGTAATAAGATTCGGGGATCACTACATTCATGTTCCTGTCCATATACCCCATCTTGCTTTCTTTTTTAAAATTCATCAGACCCTCCTTCAGGCCGCCCAGGTATTCATATTCAACCGGGATAACAATATTGCCCTTTATGTCAACAGCGCCCCACTTAATACTTAGTTGTACTCTTTTTTTCACAACAGCCAATCCCTCGCTGAAGCGTTCAATGTCGAAAAATACAGGCTCGGTAATGAATTTCTGCGATACCGCATTGTAAAGGGCCATATTGTCCATAGTATCCTTCACTTCGTAAATACCCGGTTCGCCGGCAGTAAAAACGGTTTTATAAATGAGGGGAAGAATGAACTTTCCACTGCTGTTGACAAGCCCATAACGGGTTTCGGATTTGGAATTGTAACCACTGCCGATGGTAATGCTTTTATACGCATTGGCAAACCCGTCTTCATTCCGGGTGCCAAGTGTATAGTCCTGGCAAAGCGCAGGTACAATTGCAATGGTGAGCGACAAAACCAATACACTGATCTTTTTCATAAAGGGATTTTTCTGTTATAAATGTAGGTAAAGAGAAGGCTGTAAAAAATACCTTGTGCCGGGTATATTATATGATCCCCGCCGGGGTCATGTAAAAACATACATACGGCCCTGTTATCAGCGCCCGGGCCATTTTTTATACCAATGCCATGGAAGGCCTTACACAGTTTACCAAGGCCACCGAATACTTTATACTACGAAGAGACAGCCGGGTGTTCAACTTTTCCTTTACCTACCGCTTTGGCAAACCATATTCTGCAGGGGATAAAATATCTTCGTTCATCATTCCCCGATGATACCTAATTTTATGTCCTATGCAATTTGTTGTTCTTTTTATTTTCATCGGGGCCATTATATATACCGTGTGGTGGTTACAAAAAAAGAAAACGGCAATACCCGGCCCCCCGCCTCTTCAACTAAAAGAAATATTGGCAAAGGAAGTACCCTTTTACCAACAACTGCCCGAAAATAAAAAAGCCGGATTTGAAGAACGGGCAAAACAGTTTTTAACACAGGTAAAGATCACCGGTGTTAAAACCCGGGCGGAAGACATAGACCGGGTGTTGATAGCAGCCAGTGCTATCATCCCCATCTATAATTTCACCGGCTGGCAATACCGCAACCTGCACGAGGTACTGCTTTACCCCGATTCCTTTGATCATGAGTTTGAGCAACAGGGCGATGGCCGGAATATTTTAGGTATGGTAGGCAGCGGCGCCATGAATCATATGATGATACTATCGCAGTTCGAACTGCGGCAGGCTTTTACAAACAAAACCGGGAAGAACAATACAGCCATTCATGAGTTTGTACACCTGGTTGATAAGTCCGACGGCGATATTGATGGCGTACCCGAAGTGCTGATGAACAAAAAATATGTGATACCCTGGCTGCAACTGATGCAAAAAGAAATGGCGATGATACGTGACGACCGTTCCGACATAGATCCTTATGGCACCACCAATGAAGCGGAATTCTTTGCCGTGGTGTCGGAATATTTTTTCGAACGCCCCGACCTGCTGAAAAGCAAACACCCTGAGCTGTATGCACTATTGCTGAAGATATTCAGCGAACCTGCATAAAGGATATTTCAGGTAACTCATCAAGCAACTCCTTCCTTTCGTCAAACGGATTTCTTCTCAGGCTCCTGCCTGTCTTTCTTTGTGCAGGAAACAATCTTTTATTTAACCATAAAAAGTAAAGCCATGAAAAAAATGATCACCAGGGCCATGATGCTGGTAGCCACTGCAGCAGCGCTTCTTTCCTTTTCGTACAATTTTGGCGGCGAAGGATTTGAAATACTCCTGAACGGAAAACCGCTGCTCCAGCAATTTGGAAAAGACATGAACAGCGTAAAGAACCTGCAGCTGAGCCAGGTTTTGGCCACCGACAAATTAACCATCCGTTACTACCACTGCGGCCGGGTGGGAAAAAACAGGGTAGTTACTGTAAAAGACGGGAATAATAACGTATTAAAGCAATGGCGTTACCGCGACAGTGAGTCTGCCGTTGGTGAAATGCAGTGCAGTGCACCGGATATCATTACATTGAAGAAAGCAGGAACCAGCGTTTTTAAAATTTATTATTCTTCCAGTGAATTACCCAATGGACGTATGCTGGCCTCGGTTACGGTCGGTAACAGCGAAGTGGCAAGGAAGTGACAGTAACAAATCATAAGGCTTGCTGCACAGCCGGATCAATCAGCAAACCTTATGATTCTTTAGTTCGATCTGTTGTATAATTCTAGCTGGTACTCCAGTATCGTTTTAAATTGTTTGTATTGAAAATTACTGATCAGCGGAGCTGTTTCACTCACCAGCCGGTGCAGGGAGCCCAATTCATTATCCATAAAAGCAGGGGCGCTGAAATAATGATAATCTGCCGTAATAAAATTTTCGGCTTTTTCTTTCAGGTCTTTGTTTTTATCATACAGGCCAAGGTCAAGGCAGCGTTTAATAAAGGGTTTCAGGGTTCGGCTCTCCTCTCTTAATCCCTGCGCCATCGTTTCTGCTTTTGATATTTCTACCGTTTGCCCCGCCAGCAATGGGGCCAGCAGGTCCATGATACGCTGACCCGTATTCATAAAGTCTTCGGCTTTCTTCCGGTTCTCAAAATGTGCTTTGTATTTTTCTTGCAAATTCCGGGATTCTTCTTCGTTGCGTTTTTTTGCTGCATGGAAGAAAAAAGAAACGATTCTTTCGTCGTGTCCCTGCAATTGCTCTTTTTGTTTACCGATCTCCCTGTCCAGGGTTTCCAAAAGAACAGGTGCAGCGGCACGATCCATTTTCTGGCCGTCGTAGTCGAAGGTTCTTGTTGCAATTTGTTTTTCCACGATTGCCTTCAGCAACAACGCGTCGTATTCATTGCCTGAAAGAGACTTAATGACCTCCATCCAATCGTCGCTGAACAGAGAAGAAAAACTGACAGAAGAATCGGGGGGCTTGCTACAAACCGCTTCAACATCCATATCATTAACCTGCCGGTCATCATAGAAACCGTTGTAGATCTCCGGTAACCTGTAGCGTTCAATATCACCCAGGTAACGTTCCCTGAATGCAGCAGCATTCAAAGGCGATTTTTCAGTATAATCAGGAACGGTCTTGTAAAGAAATTCTGTGAGCCGCTGTTGAAGGGACTCTGCATCTTTAAAGATCACCCAGGCCGGCCGGCTGTCTTTGACCGCATCCACGTTAAGCTCCTGCAGGTGAGATTCTCTTTCTTCCCTTGGCGGATGAGAAGCCCATTGGTTTTTGATATTAACCTTATGCAGTTGAAATTTTTTGAAGAAATCTTCCCCCGCAACCGGCGTTGTGTTTTCAACCGGCAACTTGTTGTGCGCTGCATATTTCAGCATCACTTCATCATGGTTCCTGTAAACATTTTCCATGCGGATATTATCTTCCAGCCATTCATTGGCCTTCTGAATCACATTTTGATAACACACATCGCTGATCTCAAGTTTACGCAAGGATGTAATGCAGTTGTTGCTGCCGCTTACACTTGCTGCCACCGCATCGGCATGAAATTCCATCTCTCTTGAAAGGCCCATATAGTTTTTGTTGATGAAACCATACATGACCTGCAGTATTTTTTGAATTCCCTTAATGAGCTGAATGGTTATTAAAACAAAAAAGCTGACTGCCCAGTGAAAACTTCCCCATTTTTCCAGGAACTTCCCCAGGTCGTGGTTCTCATAAAGCATATTGTAGATTGCCTTATTTACATGATATACAAAGCTTCCCAGTTTCATACTGCGTTGGGAGAAATGGCCAAACTCATGCGCCATCACTGCTTTGAATTCACTTAATGTAAGACTGTTTACCAATGCCAGGCCTATCTGCAGGTTCTTTTTGACCGGGAAGATCATGCTCCAGAAACTGTCATTATAATACACGCAGGCATTTACCTCCGGCGATAAAACAATTTTTTTAGGAAACGGTGTCTGGGTATCAGCGGTTAGCTTCCGGATAAAATCAAATAACTGCGGTTGCTCACTTTCAGATAATGTAATGGTCCCGGACTCGTCGTGTTTTTTTACGGAGAAAATAAATTTTATAAGGAAGATAAACACCATAACACCAATACTTATGATACCAAGCCCGGCGATCATGGCTATGAGATGACCGGAATAAATGATCATAAAACCCCCGGCATACACACACGCAATGGCAAGCAGCACAGAGAGCATTATCAGTATTACATATACCAGAAAAAAAAGAGTGATTGAAAAAAGAACCTTCTTAACCTCCTTTTTAAACGATGCAGATGGATTGGTAACCGACGGAGGAACATTAACCGGCGTAACCGGGTACAGCAACTGAAGGGCGTTCATGCAGAATGTTTTAAAAAATTAAGGTAAGAATTTTTATAGGAAGAAAACAACCCCGCCCCTTATGAATTCTTCAAATGCCGCAGATCTTTCTCCGGATGCTTACCCTTGTAGTTTGCAAAGAAATCAATGATCCTTTTAAAATCAGCCTCTTCATTTTCGCCGGGAAAGAAAGCTTGCCCAACAACCAATTGTTTGTTTTTAAAATCAAGTGCTACCGGCAATATGGGCACCCCCGCTTTTTTGGCGATATGATAAAAGCCGCTGCGTAATGTATCCACCCTTGTTCGGGTGCCTTCGGGAGCAAGGGCCAGTAAAAATGATTCATTGGTTGAAAAAAGCGAAGCAGCCTGGTCAACCATACCTTGTTTGCTGTGCCTGTCAACAGGGGTACCCCCAAGTTTCCGTAGCAGCCAGCCCAACGGGCCTTTAAAGAGCTCTTTCTTTCCTAAAAATTTTGCGTGCTGTATATTTAATTCATTGCGGGCGGCAAAGCCGATCATTACGTCGATCATACTGGTATGTGGCGCAACGGCTATCAGCATTTTTTTATGCTGGTATGGAAAACTACCGTTGATCTTCCAGCCGGATAATTTCCAGTACCATTTCAATAGCAGGCGAACCATAGGTTTAAGGTAGGCAAAAAAACCATAAGGTTTGCCAGGCGTTGTAGCGAATCTGGTTTATTAAATGGTGAAATTTCCACCTTTCTTCATTAAATTTATAGGGTAAGGAAACGGTTGCCTGAACAACAGGGCTGACATCAATCAGGTTGGCTGCTGCAATACATCATTATGCTTGTTTCCCAAATACGGCAAATTGTGTGATCGTTATTTTACTCCAAAGTCGATTCTTCATTTATTCTCAATAATATGAAATCAGATTATGAAATAGCCCAGCAAGCAAGCATCCGCCCAATAACATCCATTGCTGCAGACATGGGCCTTCCTGCCGATATGCTGATCCCGTACGGGTATCATAAAGCAAAAATTAATATCCAGGAATTTGATGAAAAAAAAATCGCTGCATCAAAACTCATTCTTGTTACCGCCATTACACCCACCAAGGCCGGCATCGGAAAAACAACCACATCGGTTGGACTGGCCGACGGGCTGAAGAAACTGAAAAAGAATGTGGTGCTGGCATTAAGGGAACCATCGCTTGGCCCCTGCTTTGGTATGAAGGGCGGCGCTGCCGGCGGTGGGTATTCACAGGTGATACCGATGGAAGAGATCAACCTGCATTTTAACGGCGACTTTCATGCCATCACGGCCGCCAATAATACACTGGCAGCGCTGCTTGATAATTACCGTTTTTATAATCGCGGTAAGCCCGAAGGAATTAAAACCGTTCTGTTCAAACGCTGCCTGGATGTAAACGACCGGGTACTCCGTAAAATTGTTACGGCGCTGGATACGCCCAACAACGGCATTCCTTCCGAAACAGGATTTGTAATAACACCAGCCAGTGAGATCATGGCGGTACTTTGTCTTTCGGAGGGATTAAAAGAACTGCGGCAGAAGATCGACGATATGTTACTGGGCTTCACCTTTGCCGGAAATGGCTTTACTACCAAAGACCTGGGCGTTACCGGGGCCATTACGGCTTTGTTGAAAGACGCCATTCAACCCAACTTAGTACAAACACTGGAAGGCACGCCGGCCATGATCCACGGCGGACCTTTTGCAAATATTGCACATGGCTGCAATTCATTAATGGCAACCAAAACAGCTCTACAGTTTGGCGATTATGTGGTTACTGAAGCCGGCTTTGCAACAGACCTTGGTGCAGAAAAATTCTTCAACATCAAATGCCGTAAAGCAGGATTGCAACCGGCCATGAGCGTATTGGTTGCTACTTCACAGGCCTTAAAACTAAGCGGCGGCGCCAGCGAAAAAACCATGATGTTGCCCGACAAAGAAACACTCACAAAAGGGTTACGAAACCTGGAGAAACACATCGCCATTTTAAAATCATTTAAACAACGGGTGTTGGTATCGCTTAACCGTTACCATTTTGATACCGAAGAAGAGATTGCCTACCTGCGCAGCTGGTGTGCAGAAAGAGAGGTTTCGTTTGCGGTGAATGAATCCTTTAGATTAGGCGGCGAAGGTGCCTTGGAAATGGCACGGGCAGTAGCAGACATTTGTGAAACAGCACCACAACCACTGCAGCATACTTATGATATGGAAGACGACATTGAAACAAAGATCCGCAAGATTGTTACTGCTATCTATGGCGGAAAGGATGTGGTGCTTTATAAAAAAGCACAGGAAACATTAAAGAAGATAAAAGCGCTGGGGCTGGAACATTTGCCCGTTTGCATGGCAAAAACACAATACTCCTTTACACATAACCCGGCTATCAGCGGGCTGGATGGCGATTTTAAAATTGATGTGGATGACCTGGTGATCAGCAAGGGCGCTGGTTTTATTGTTGCCGTTTGCGGTGAGATGGTTCGCATGCCCGGCCTGCCCAAAATACCCCAGGCGAATTTTATTGATGTAGTGGATGGAAAGATAACTGGCGTGAGTTAAGCAAGATCACTCTTTTAATTTTTTTGCCAGGTTGGAAAAGGTTTCAAACGGGCCCTTGCTTACGAATGAATTTGCCATCCAGCCGGGAATGTTACCCGCAGGATTCAGTTCCAGCTCATAATAAATACTGATGGTTTGCGGGGTATCCATGGTAACCTTCCAGCGGGCACTGTAATGATTCACCCTCACCAGTCCGGATTTTTTAGCAATCCGCTTCGGCATACTGGTTCCGGTAATGGTCATAAACTTTGGAAGGCTGTCGGTATTGATCTGCATATGGATCACCACATCCCGGTTCGACATAGGCCAGGGCAGCACCGTTTCGGTATGATAAATAAAATCGAGGGGCGAATTCCGCTGCACCACGCTGTTGGCCTTTGAATGATAGATCCACTTGCTGAACT
Organism: Ferruginibacter sp.; assembly: GCA_035328475.1. Lineage (GTDB taxonomy): Bacteria > Bacteroidota > Bacteroidia > Chitinophagales > Chitinophagaceae > Ferruginibacter. The sequence continues at coordinate 5,653 of DAOLIP010000003.1, read as the reverse complement.
GCGATACATCAGAAAGCACGGCAATCAGTTTTGAATAGGTGCCGGTAAAGCTGGCTTCCACTTTTACGGCTTTATATGCAGCGCCGGGTACATCAGACGAATATACTTTAATACCGTTCTCATTCTTCTCCAGTACCCAGTTTCGCTGCCCCTGGCTGATGAATGACAACAGGAAGAAGAACAGGGCGAAGATTAATTTTACCATGTGCGGATATACAAGAATACAAAAATACAAAAGGAATAACGGTTTTATAGATACAAATCTTCTTACATAATCAATAACAACAAACCGCCTGCCATATTTTCATAAAATCAGTTACGGCATCATTTTTAGCGGGGATGGTTGTAACAATTTTTATAATCAAAAACAAAGAACATGCACTACAATCAGTCATGCGCCGCAAAAGGCAACCGCTACGGAAACAGGAGCCCCCTGTTTATCCGATCTATGCAAAGGGCAGCAGTTAACATCTACAAAACCGAAAGCAGTTTTGAAATGCTGGTATTTGCTCCCGGCCGCATCAAAGAACATTTTCACCTGGAAATGAATGGAAACGAACTTACTGTTTCCTACACGCCACCCGAAGGTTTTCCCCGCCCGGAATGGATAGTAAGGGAATACAGCCGCGGAGGTTTTGTAAGAACGTTTACCCTGGATGAGCGTATCGACAGTAAAAACATCACGGCTAAATACGCCGATGGTGTGCTACAGGTAAGCCTGCCAATTATTGCCGGAAAGGAAAGTACAAAGCAGGAGATTGTGATCAATTAAATTTCCTTTACAATGAACGGGCCCCTTAAGGGCCCGTTCTTATTAATTTAATTTTTTAAAAAGAAACCCTGCTTCTTTATTTTAAAAAATATATTTATCGGGTTTAACAACTCTTAAAAAACGTACCCGAAACCCCTTCTCCTTCCAGCATGGCTTCAATTTTTTTGGCGGCATTGGTTATGGAAAGACCGCCCAGGTTGGTGCAACGCAGTGTGTGGTGGATCTGGTCGCCAACCGCTTTCATGGTTTCTATCACTTCATCCAACGGGATCAGTTGTTCATAATTTGACAGGGCCATGTTGGCGCAGGAAATGGCATTGGTTGCTGCCATTACATTTCTCCCTAAACAAGGCGCCTCCACCCGGTTGCCAATGGGATCGCAAATAATACCCAATGAATTTTGCAGAGCAAGGGATGAAGCGGCAATGGATTGTTGCAGTGTACCGCCTTTCATTTCTACAATGGCCGCTGCTGCCATGCCGCCACCCGAACCGGTTTCGGCCATACAGCCTCCAACTTCTGCAGCAAAAGTGGCATGTGCTGCAATAAATACACCGATCAATCCCGCACTCAACATCGCTTTCACCAGTTCATCTTCATGCAATTGCATAGAATGTGCTGTACCAAACAAAGCACCCGGCAAAGCGCCGCAACTGCCGGCTGTAGGAGCAGCTACAATTACTCCCATCGAACTTTTTACCTCCATCATGGAGCTTACATACATGATGATGCGGTTATTGATATCACCACCAACCAATTTATTGGCTTCCCAGTTTTCTTTAAACTGTACAGACTGGCTTCCTAAAATACGGTCATCATAATGGGTGCCTTTTAGACCCAGCAGGATGGCATTACCCATAATGTGAATAATACTCCGCATCTTTTCAAAAACCTCATCAGCAGAAATATTTCCTCTTGCCATTTCATAATCCACAGCAAGCTCCCACAATGCTTTGTTTTTACCGGCATTGTAATCCATCATTTCATTACAGGTAATAAATGGCACATTTAAATTTTTACGTGCCATTACCGGTAAAACAGGTTGAAGCTGTTTGATGAATAATACATCTTCCATTGCAAGCAACTCGTTGTAAATGCCTTTATCAGTAAATGCCTGTGATTTGATTTCAATAAAAGAGATTTCGCCTTTGTGAAATTCTATTTCATCAAACTCAACAGAAGCTTTTAAAAAGGCAATAATGTTTTCAGGTTGGTTACAATAAATCAGTGTTTCAAAATAATCGCCTGCCATAGAAACGGTTACATCATCAATGGCAATCACTTCAATCATACCGCCGCCGGTGGAGATGGCCGTAAGTTTTCTTGTTTCCTTATTATTATGTAAAGTTATTTTATACAGGTTAGGGTGACCGTTGCCGATATCAACAATATTGATGGCAACATTGATGCCTGCCGTTACAATATATTTTTCAGATTCGGGCAATCTTTCATCGTGTGCCTCCCAGCCTAAAAAACCGCCAAACAAGCCCATGTCCGAGCCCTGGCTTTTATGAGTGGTTGCCAACGAACCCTTGGGATCAAACTCGATCAGTATGTCTTTGATATTCTCATCCATCAGATCCCTGCACAGGCGGGCAATGCGCAAGGATGCAGCACAGTGTGAACTGGACGGGCCACGCATTACCGGGCCGATGACATCATTGAATATGCTGGGGTATGTGCTCATATTGATTGTTAAGGTACAGGAAATTTTACCACAAACCAATACAAAGAATGCGCAAAGCACGCAAAGGTCATCTGTTAATGTTTATATTTAATAAATTCTTCTTCCAAAGAAAATCACCCGGAATGAAACGCCTGGATTTCAAATAATCTTCATGCTCTTTGTGTAACCTTTTTATCCTTAGCGGTTAAGCTACAAATTTTCTTTCCAAAATTTTTCCATACTGCGCCGCATGTGCAGGGTGGTATTTTTTCCCTGGCTGATGCCATGATCCCTCATGGGGTAGGATAACATGGTAAACAGTTTGTTGTTTTTGATCAGTTCGTTCACCAGCATTTCAAAATTCTGGTAATGTACATTGTCATCGCCTGTACCATGAATGATCATGAGATTGCCTTGCAGCTTACCGGCATGTGTTAAAGGTGAACCATCGCGGTACCCGGCCACATTATCTTTTGGTAAACCCATGTAACGTTCCTGGTAAATATTATCATACAGGGTTTGCTGGGAAACAAAAGCAACAGCAATAGCGGTTTTATAAACATCGGCGTGGCGGAATATGCAATGCAGGCTCATTTGCCCGCCACCGCTCCAGCCCCAGATGCCAATACGTTTTTCATCGATGAAAGAATACGTTGCAACTAATTTTTTAGCGGCTTTTGCCTGGTCATCGGCAGCCAGCAAGCCTATCTGTCGGTAAATACATTTCCTGAAATCACGGCCACGGGGTACACGGGTACCGCGGTTATCGATGCTCACAACAATATAATCCAGCTGGTTACTCAGGTATTGGTGCCAGAGATTATCGCCCGTACCCCAGTTGTCCTGCACGGTAGAACCGGCAGGCTCTCCATACACATGAAACAACAGCGGGTATTTTTTCTGCGGATCAAAATTGATGGGTTTTATCATCCATGCATCCAGCACCACATCGCTGATATCTATTTTAAAAAATTCCTTGCTGCGTAAACCCAGCTCATTCATTTTTGCTTTTAACCCGGCGTTATCTTCCAGTAGTTTTATTTCCCGGTGTGTATTTACATTAATCAGTGAGATGCGCCTTGGCGTTGTTGCGTTCTCAAAACTATGAATGGCATATTTTGCATCGGCCGAAATTTGATAGCTGTGCTGACCGGGCATGCCGGCAGGCGAAACTCTTTCTGCTTCTCCGTTTCCATCGAGCCTGCTGCGGTACAGGTAACGTTGAGTAAAATTTTCAGGCGAAGCGATGTAATATACAAAACCACTAACAGGGTCGATGCAGTTTATATTCACCACATCAAAGTTTCCTTTGGTGATAAGTTTCATTTCTTTTCCATCACGGGAAACCTTATACAAATGCAGCCAACCGTCTTTTTCGCTGGTCCAGGTAAAAGACCTTGTTTCATCAAGCCACACGATGTTATCATGAATATCCAGGAAAGCATCATCTTTATCGGTTAAAATATTTTTAAGCACCATGGTTTTGGTGTTGCCTACCCAAACGGTATTGGTGTTTTGCAGGCGGTTCAGTTGCTGTATCATCACTTCATCAGAACCGGGTATATACTCCATCCTGGCCAGGTAATTATTGCGGGGGTCGCCGGGAACTGCAAACCATTTTGTTTTTCCGCCACTGGCAGAGATAACACCTACTTTAACGGCAGAATTAGCCGTACCTACTTTTGGATAAGGCAATGGAATCGGTTTTGAATAATTGGAATCTACATTGTTGATCATGTAAAAAGTGCCAACACCTTTTGTATCCGATTGCCAGTAAGCAATATTTTTTCCATCGGGGCTCCAGCGAAAACCATCCCGGTCATCCAGTTCTTCTTCATACACCCAGTCAAAAGTGCCGTTGATTATATTACCGCCGCCATCTTTCGTTATTTTTGTAATTACACCTGTAGCAATATCTTCTGCATAAATATTCAACATGCTTACATAAGCCACCCTTGCACCATCAGGCGAGAACTTGGCAAACATCATTGTTGCTTCTTCAAGACCCTTGCCTAATTGTGATAGTTTGCCATTGGCCAGGTTCAGTATCCAGTAATCGCCCCTTGTATTATACCGCCATACTTTGCGGGTATTGGTAAAGATTAATAATTTGCTGTTATCATCGCTCCAGTTATAATCGGCAATAGAGAGCGGTTTGTTTGTTCCGGCAGGAACCAGTTGTTTGGCGTTTACCAAAACGTTTCTTGCCCCGCTTTCTGCATCATATACCACTATATCACTTCCTTTTGCTTCTGCATTATTCTCCAGGGCTGAATAACCTTTGTTGTCCTTCATCCATCTTACCTGGCCAATACCTTTAGTACGGTAAACCCCGTTGGTATAAATATCTTCCAGGGTTAATTTTTTTGTTTGGGCAAAACTGTAGCTGGAAAAAAAAATGCCTGAGATAAAAATAAGTCCGAATGAAAGTATACGATTCATGTTATAAATTTTATTTAAAAAAATCACGTCAGAATAATCCAGCCTGCAGTTTTTTGAACCACATAGTCGCATAGAAACATAGAATTTCACATAGAATTATATGTGTCTCCCTTTTAAGGGTTAACCCGGCAGGAACTAAAAAATTATAGCTATTCAATGAAATAAACAGCGCCTTTCACTGTTTTAAATTCAACATTACCATCCCCTAATTTTTTAAAACCGACTTTTTTCCCGTTGCTGCTGATCTTCATCCCGGGTTTAAATTCAATCCTGCAAAGCTCACCCGCCTTCGATAATATTTTTAACCGGGTTGCTGTTTTGTTTTTCCAGGCGAAATCCAGTTCAAAACCACCTCTTGCACAAAGACCTTTAAATTCTCCTTCGCCCCATTCGTCGGGTAAAGCAGGTAATAATTTTATGAAGCCATCGTGCGATTGCATCAGCATTTCGGTAACAGCGGCAGTTACACCAAAGTTACCATCCACCTGTAAGGATCTGCCGCATAATGCAAACATCGAAGTGCAGCTCTGGTCTTTTAAAAACCCTTTGTAGATTTTATTGGACCGGTTGCCATCTCCCAGTCTTGCCCACAGCGCCATTTTCCACGCTCTTGAAAAACCAGTGGAAGCATCGCCTCTTTCTTCCAACACTTTTTTATAAGCCTCAATAAAAGCGGGCGTTCTTTTTTCGTACAATACCTTGCCCGGGTATAATCCATACATGTGTGAAAAATGCCGGTGATTTTTTTCCAGCGATTTCCAGTCATCGGCCCA
>DAOLIP010000002.1:0-101406 GCA_035328475.1 Ferruginibacter sp. | reverse complement strand
GTCCGCCTTTTTATTGCTTTCCTGAACCCTCCCGGATCCTTACCAGGGAATTCATTGAAACATTTTTGATGACCTCAACGGTTTGCTTTGCATTGGGCCATTTGATCTCAATTTCTTCAATGGCTGCGGCCTTGCCCAGCCCGGCTTCTACCCGCAATGGATCGGAACCAAAACTACCGCCGGTAGAAACGATATGATAGAAGTTCTGAGAACTGCCATCCTGCATCTTCACTTTTATTCTTACCCGGGCGCCAATGGCAGCCCTGTTTGCACTGGTTCCTTCCAGTTTTAATTTTATCCAGTGGTTACCGGTTGTTGAACTGTTCTCAAATAAAATATTCCGGAACCGGTCGCCTTCCACAGCGCCCCCCATCACTTCATAAATATCCTGGTCGCCATCGTTATCAATATCGGCAAATGCCACGCCATGGCCTTTCTGAATATGCCCCGTATTGGTGGTATAGGTAATGTCTTCAAATTTCTTTCCACCCATGTTCCGGTAAAACTTGTTGGGAACAATGGCCTGGTAAGCGGGCGCCCCGGTGCCTAAGTAGTAGTCGAGCCAGCCATCATTATCAATATCGCCAAAATTGCTGCCCATGGTATAGTTTACATGATTAACGCCGTATGCGGCACTTACGTCGGTGAATGTATTGTTGCCATTGTTATGATATAATCTTGGTAATTCACCCAGGGCCGGCATGCCCAGCAATTCACGGGCAGCATCTTCGCCTACCAGTGGAAAGCGTTTTGTATCATACCCCGAAACAAAAATATCCTGCCAGCCATCGTTGTCAAAGTCGAAGAACCAGGCAGGAAAACTATACATGGGTTCTTCAATGCCCGCCGCTTTTGAAATGTCTTCAAAGATCCGTTCGCCGGCAGTGGCACCCGGCTTATTAAGCCATAATTTATTGGGAGAGCCCAGGGTGGAAATGAACAGGTCGGGGAAACCGTCGTTGTTGATATCTCCCCAAACACATCCTTTAATATAGAGAGTAACATGCAGCCCGTATTTGGCAGCTTCCTCTTTAAACCTTCCTTTATAATTTACAAATAACTGGCAGGGATAATTTTCATGCGCTACAAAAAGATCCAGCCAACCGTCGTTATTAAAATCTCCCCAGCTGGCTGTTTGTGTAGGAAAGGGAGAATAAAGGCCCGATTCGATGGTCACATCTTCAAAGGTATTGTTGCCATTATTTTTTATAAGGGAGAAAGGGAACAGGGCGTTCTTTCCCCACCAGCCGCCCCGCAGTGCAACAATATCAGCAAAACCATCATTATTATAATCGGCATGAATAAGATTCAGGGCACCGGTGATGCCTACGAGGCCCGAAGAAGTGGTTTCTGTTTTAAAGGTTCCGTCTTTTTGCTGGTGCATATACCGCATCTGGTCGCCCAGCCCATACGACGATGCCATGATATCCAGCAATCCGTCATTGTCCAGGTCTTCTACCACGCAGCCCCCGGAAATACCATTCATATCAACGCCTTTTTTACCGGCCACATCTTTCAATACAATATTCCCGGTGTTCATTTGTTTGAACGCAGCAGATTCTATCAGCCATTGGCGGGGAACCGAATCGGGGTATTTGCCCAATGTCATGTAAGCGATGTTCAGTAAATACCTCGACTGCAGATCGTCGGGAAATTTGGTGAGCAGCATTTTATAGATCTCAATGGCATTTTGTGAACCATAAGGAAGTTTATGAATGCCTTCGCCCTGCATGGGGATGATGCAGCTTTGTGGATTGTGGTTGAGGGCACAGTTTTCCAGTTCACCCTTGCGCATGTAAGCGATGGCAAGCAGGTCGAATAAGGACTTATTATCTGTGTTCAGTGTTTCCCAGGTAAGTTTCAGGGCATTGATCACCTGGCTCATTACACCAAGCGCTTCGTCGGTATTCCCGGCATTAAGGCATTCGTTGCTGTATTGAAAGTAATAGTCGAGCCTTTTTCCGGGATCCTGCTCGGCAATCAGTTTCTGCCGGAACATTTCGGCACGCTGGGTATTCATCACAAAAAAGTCTTCGGGGTTTGCGTGTTTGTTAATACTGTCAAGTATCTTAACCATTCTCAATGTTCCTTCTGTTTGCTTAACTGTTGAAATGAGGATGCTGCTGTCGGGTTCGCAGCAGCTTTTCATTTGTGCGGGTGCATGATATATGCCTGCAATAAAAAAGATAAAGAAGCGGATAGCATTTTTGTAAAAAAGATTCCTCATAATTTCCCGTTTTTAATTTCATCTACTACAGCCGGATCAAGCAATGTAGTTGTGTCGCCCAGGTTTTGTATTTCCCCTTCGGCGATCTTTCTTAAAATGCGGCGCATTATTTTTCCGCTTCTTGTTTTAGGGAGGCCGCTTACAAATTGTATCTTATCCGGCTTGGCAATGGGGCCTATCACCCTTGTTACGGTTTGCAGTATGTCGAGCCTTCGTTGGTTCTCATCGCCATGGTGACCATTGTAAATTACATACGCATAAATGCCTTGTCCTTTTACATCATGCGGATAACCCACCACGGCGCTTTCCACCACGCCGGCGTGCATGTTAATGGCATTCTCTACTTCAGCAGTGCCGATGCGGTGGCCGCTGACATTCAACACATCATCCACTCTTCCGGTAATACGGTAAAAACCATTCCCGTCTTTCAAAGCACCATCACCGGTAAAATATAGATTCTCATAGGTAGCAAAATAATTCTGCCGGCAGCGTTCGTGGTCGCCGTATGTTGTTCTTAGTATGGCAGGCCAGGGCGCTTTGATGCACAGATTCCCTTTCAGCAACCCATGTTCATCTTTTTCGGTTATCTCGTTTCCGTTCTCATCAACCAATACGGGCTGCACCCCCGGCATGGGTAATGTTGCCCAGGATGGTTTTGCCGGGGTGATTCCGGCCATGTTGCTGATTAAACAGCCACCGGTTTCTGTTTGCCACCAGGTATCTACGATGGGGCATTTTTTTTTGCCTATGTGTTCATCGTACCAATGCCATGCTTCTTCATTGATGGGTTCGCCAACGGTACCAAGTATTTTTATGGAAGAAAGGTCTTTTCCTTTCAACGGGTTCAGGCCATAACTCATCAAACTGCGGATGGCGGTAGGTGCTGTGTACAGGATATTCACTTTGTGTTTGTCAACAATATCCCAAAACCTTCCGGCATCGGGCCAGGTAGGAATGCCTTCAAACATCAGGCTGGTGGCACCGGCAGAGAGCGGGCCGTAAATGATATAACTGTGCCCGGTTATCCAGCCAACATCGGCTGTGCAAAAATGTATTTGCCCAGGCTGGTATTGAAACACGTTCACGAACGTGTAATTCGTCCACACCATATACCCGGCGCTGCTGTGCACCACGCCCTTTGGTTTGCCGGTTGAACCGGATGTATATAATATGAATAATGGATCTTCTGCATCCATTTCTTCGGCAGGAAAAGAAACCACGCCGTCTTTTTCCACCTGCGATTCGGCAAACTCCATTTCATCTTCCCACCATACATCTCTTCCTTTGATCATAGAAACCGGAATTCGTGTTCTGGTATAAACAATAACACGCTTCACTGTTCTGTTTCCGATCAGGGCGTCATCGATCACTGATTTTAACGGAATGTCTTTTGCACCACGGTAAGCGCCGTCGCAGGTAATGATGAATTCGGCCTGTGCATCATACAGCCTGTCGGCAATGCTTTGTGCACTGAAGCCGCCAAAGATCACCGAGTGAATGGCGCCGATCCTTGCACAACCCAGTACGGCATAAGCCAGTTCGGGAACCATACCCATATATATACAAACACGATCTCCTTTTTTAACACCGTTGTTGATGAGCATCTGCGCCACCTGGCAAACACGCTTGTGAAGCCTGGCATAGGTAACCACCCGAACCCTTTCTTCCGGGTTATTGGGTTCCCAGATGATGGCGGGTTTATCGGCCATGGTCTTTAAATGACGATCGATACAGTTTTCAGTGATGTTCAGTTTACCACCCGCAAACCACTCCACTTTAGGATCTTTAAAATTCCAGTTGAGTACTTTACTCCATTTCTTACGCCAGAGAAAATTTTCGGCAACAGCACCCCAGAACGCTTCGGGATCATTCACACTTTTCTTATAATGCTCGTGGTATTCTTCCAGTGAACGTACCTGGTAGGGATATGACATAACAGACGGTTGTTTTAGTTTGACTTCAATTTAATATATTTATGCTTAGTACTTTCCAAATTTCTGGTTTTGCCATGCTGAGCAATAGGGAAGCATCTGTTGGGTATTGTTTAGGTGATCAGCTTCAACGAATGCCCAGGCAGATTCCTCCTGCGTCGGAATGACAGATCCTGTATCCAAATTTCGTATAAAACAGAGACATGACTACTGCGCCGGTAAAAGGAATTGGTAAAATAATTTTCTCGTCTTCCCTGGGCACCCTCATTGAGTGGTACGACTTTTATATTTTTGGCATGCTGGCAAAGACCATCTCGGTTCAGTTCTTCCCCGAAGGAAATGATACAGCAGCCTTGTTGAGTACCCTGGCCATCTTTGCTGCCGGCTTTCTCGTTCGCCCCTTTGGCGCCCTGGTATTTGGCAGGCTGGGTGACCTGGTGGGAAGAAAATATACCTTCCTGCTCACACTTGTTTTAATGGGTGGCTCTACTTTTTTGATCGGCCTTGTTCCTTCGTATAAAGCCATTGGCATAGCAGCTCCATTACTTGTTTTGTTATTAAGATTGATACAGGGTCTTGCCCTTGGAGGCGAATACGGAGGAGCTGCAACGTATGTAGCTGAACATGCGCCTGAACACCGGCGGGGATATTTTACCGCATGGATACAAACCACGGCCACGCTGGGTTTGTTTGTGGCACTGGGGGTTATCATGCTAGTGAAGTCGAATATGAGTGATGCGGCATTCACTTCTGAATGGGGCGGATGGCGTTATCCTTTCTGGATATCGATATTACTGGTGGGGGTTTCCATCTATATCCGGTTAAAGATGAGCGAATCGCCGATGTATGCTGCGCTGAAGAAAGAAGGAACCACCTCGGTTAATCCCATCAAAGAAAGTTTCGGCCATAAGGCGAATTTTAAAATGGTTTTGCTGGCTTTATTTGGCGCTGTAATGGGCCAGGGGGTTATCTGGTACACAGGCCAGTTTTATGCACAAAGTTTTTTAGAGAATACGGTGAAGCTGGAATTCATGCAGAACCGGGAGATATTATTATGGGCCATCGGGCTGGCAACCCCTTTTTTCTTATTCTTTGGCTGGTTGAGTGATAAGGTGGGAAGAAAATGGATCATGCTTACAGGGATGTTGCTGGGAGTGATCTTTTACCGGCCGATATTCAATACATTTTTGAAAGACGCAGCCATCGATCCGCAGCAAGCCATGCTGAAACTGAGAGTTTCACAAAGTTCCAATACAACGGATACATTATTTACTCAATTTTCTTTAAAATATATTACACACACCAATACCAATTATATTCTGCCGGATGGAATCGGCTTCTCTGAAAAAAGAAGTGATACGCTGCTGGTAACCAACCACAGCATCTATCCTCCGTTGAGTGCCCTGGTTGATATCGAAAAACCCGTCCTTAAGGCCCTGCCCGATTCAAAGCCTTCTTATTCCAATATTGTACTTACCCCTTCACTAAAATGGAAATTCATCTTCCTCGTTTGGATCATGATCATCTTTGTAACCATGGCTTATGGCCCCATTGCAGCATTTTTGGTGGAACTGTTCCCCACAAAAATAAGATACACATCTATGAGTCTGCCTTATCATATAGGTAACGGTGTGTTTGGAGGATTGGTGCCGTTCATAGCAACCTTGCTGTCTACCACATTTGTAACAGATCCGTTGGTGGGGCTTTGGTATCCCATTGGTGTAGCAGCATTGTGTTTTATCATCGGTGCCTTGTATTTGAGTAATAAAATTGATAAAGACGTTAATGATTAATTTAACCGCAAAGGTCCGCAGAGACGCTTTGCGCCCCTTTGCGATAAACTTTGCATCCTTTGCGGTTAAAAAATAAAAACAACATGAACCGGCTAAAACGAATAATGGGCTTACTATGGATGGTACTTGCCCCGGTGATCATTTATTTTTTGGTAATGGGTGCCGTACAAAATATCGGCGAGGGAACCAAGGACATCAACAAACCCATTCCCTGGGTTATCATCATAGCCATATTCACACCCATTGCAGTGGGGCTGATGATATTCGGCTGGTATGCATTGAAAGGAGAGTATGATCATTTACCGGAAAGCTCCGATGAACTGTAAGTAAAAAACTTTTACAATTCTTAAACAATCGGGGCTTGCAAATGTTACAGGAGTAACTAATTTTGCGGCTGCAATGAGGAAAATAGCCATCATATTACTCATTATTTTCACCCTGGTTCAGGCAGGCCCGGTGTGTTGCACCCTCTTTTCGGAAACAACGGCCATTTTCATAGCCGATGAGGAGAAAGCCCCGGAGAAATCGAAAACCGACAAAAAAGCCGACAACAAGGACTATATCACTTTCCAGCTTCAGCTTCTTGACCAGGCCGGTTTTATTAATATCTCTTTTCATCATATTGAAAATATCCAGTTCCCCCCATACCTGGAAAAATTAAGTCCTCCACCCAATTTTTGCTGATCATTTAACTGCCGTTTGTAACCCGTACATGCGGGTACCTGCATGTACATATACCTGATCAACAAAAAAATTAGTATGCCAATCAATGGGAATCCGGTTACCAGGATACTGAACCTGGTTAAACTGGAACAGGAAGAAATCACCAGTGTATATTTTTACGCAATCCTGAAAGGACTCATACAACTTTCGCTGCCCCTGGGCGTGCAAACTATTATCGGTTTTGTGTTAGGGGCTTCCATGAGGGCTTCGCTGGCCGTACTCATCACGCTGGTAGTGGCTGGGGTGCTTACTGCAGGGTTGATGAAGGTGAACCAGATGAAGCTCATCGAAAAAATCCAGCAAAAAATATTTGTACGTTATTCCTTTGCCTTTGCCGAACATATACCCAGGCTTGACCTGAAAAAAGCCGACAGCTATTACCTGCCCGAACTGGTAAACCGTTTTTTCGACATACCGATATTGCAAAAGAGCCTTTCTAAAATTCTGCTGGATATACCTGCAGCGTCTATACAGATCTTATTCGGACTTACATTGCTGTCGTTTTATCATCCGGCATTTATACTTTTTGGATTTATCCTTGTCGTTCTATTATGGCTCATTCTGCGCTATACAGGAAACCGGGGCCTGCAAACCAGCATTGAAGAAAGTAATTATAAATACAAAGTGGCTGCCTGGCTTGAAGAAATGGCCCGGGTGGTAAAATCACTGAAACTGGCCAGGTCAACGGGCCTTCATCTTCAAAAAGCCGACGAACAGGTAACGGGTTACCTGGATGCCCGCAACAGGCATTTTCGCATCCTGCTGCTGCAATACAATGTGCTGGTTATTTTTAAAACCCTAATTACTGCAGCCATGCTCATTGTGGGTACCATGCTATTGGTAAACCAGCAACTGAATATCGGCCAGTTCATCGCTGCGGAAATCATCATACTGCTTGTATTGAACTCGGTGGAGAAACTCATCATGACACTGGGCAGTGTGTACGATACACTGACATCGGTGGAAAAAATTTCAAACCTCACTGATAAGCCGGTAGAAGAAAACGGAAATATTGAATTAACGGGTAATAACAAAGGATTAAGCCTGGAAATGAAGGATCTCTATTTCAGTTACGATGATGAGACCGATATACTACGGCATATTTCACTGCAGATAAATGCGGGGGAAAAAGTTTGTATACAGGGCAAAGACAGTTCGGGAAAATCAACACTGTTGCGGTTAATGGCCGGAGCCTACCAAGGTTTCCGGGGCAGCTTTTTGCTGAATGGGCTGCCGGCAGGTAATTACAACCTTGCTTCACTCCGTTCACAAACCGGCGTATTACTGAATCACCAGGATATTTTTTATGGCAGTTTACGGGATAATATCCTTTTGGGAAATCCTTCCATAAGCATGGAAACAGTGATTGACTATGCGGCCAAAACAGGATTGAATGATTTTATCAGCACCCTGAAATACGGATACGACACCATACTTGACCCTACCGGAAAACGGCTGCCTCAAAATGTAACCCATAAGATTCTATTGGTAAGGGCTTTGGCAGGCAGTCCAAGGCTTTTACTGCTCGAAGAGCCGTGGTTGAATTTTGAGAAAAACCACCGCAACCAGCTTATGCAGCGTTTAATTGAATTGAAAAATACCACGCTGGTGGTGGTAACAAACGATGAAGAATTTGCAGGCTTTTGCGATAAACGGATCACCATTGAAAACGGAACAGCTATTGTTTCATCTGTAAAAAAAGGCAATCATGAACAGCAGTAAAATAAATTCATATGAACATATCTACCTGTACAAAAGCAAAAGCCATGTAAAGCGCTGGTTCTTTGTTTGTATGCTGGTATTTATAATTTTTCTTTTTCTTCCCTGGACGCAGAATATACGGGCCCGTGGATCAGTTACTACTCTTTACCAGGATCAGCGGCCGCAGCAGGTGAATACCGTCATCGGCGGCCGTGTAATGAAGTGGCTTATTAAAGAAGGCGATTACGTTAAAGCAGGCGATACCCTGGTTCAGTTAACAGAAGTAAAAGTAGATTACTTAGATCCTAACCTGCTGAACCGTACCAAAGAGCAACTGGCAGGTAAACAACTGTCGGTGGAGTATTATAAAAGCAAGGTGGGTGTTACCGAACAGCAGATCGGTGCCATCAATTCAGGTCTTCAGCTAAAACTAAACCAGCTGCAGAACAAACTGGCCCAGTTACAAATGAAAGTGCAAGCGGACAGCGCCGAGGCCATCGCTGCCAATAACGATTACCTGATCGGTGCCAAACAATACAACCGGCAAAAGGCGATGTACGACAGCGGACTGGTATCGCTTACTCAATTAGAAATGCGTAACCAGCAATACCAGAATGCCATGGCAAAAAAAATAAGCGCTGAAAACAGGTTAGCCAACAGCAAACAGGATCTTACCATTGCCCGGATTGAGATGAGCGCCCTGCAGCAGGAAAATATTGAAAAGGTTTCCAAAGCACAGGGAGAACAGTTTCAGTCGCTGACGCAAATTGCCAGTGGCCAGGCCGATATCGCCAAACTGGAAAACCAGTATGCCAGTTACAACATACGCAACGGCATGTATTATGTTCTGGCATCGCAAAGTGGCCAGGTGATAAAGGCGCAAAAAGCAGGCATCGGCGAATTTGTAAAAGACGGCGACATGATTGCCGAGATAGTGCCGGATAAAATTCAATATGCCGTGGAAATGTATGTGCAGCCACTCGACCTGCCCCTGGTAGCACCCGGGCAAAAAGTAAGGTTTCTGTTCGATGGCTTTCCTGCGATTGTGTTTAGCGGCTGGCCCAAAGCTTCTTCCGGAACATTCGGTGGCATTGTTACCGCTGTTGAAAGCAATCTCAGCGTAAATGGAAAATTCAGGGTGCTGGTGAAAGAAGATACCAGCGACAAACCCTGGCCAAGGGAATTAAAGATGGGTGTAGGCGCCCAGGGCATTGCCCTGCTCAAAGACGTACCGGTATGGTACGAACTGTGGCGTAATATCAACGGCTTTCCGCCGGATTATTACAAAAAGGAAAAAGAAGTAACAAAAAAAACAAAACAATGAACCCGGTAAAATATATTTTATTCCTGATTGTGTTATGCCTGCACTTGATTGTAAACGGGCAGCAAACGCCTAAAAAATTATCGGTGCAGCAGGTAATGGAAATTGTTAACCAATACCACCCCGTGGCAAGGCAGGCCGATATTTTTATTGAAAAAGCAAAGGCGGATGTTCTTATTGCAAGAGGCCTGTTTGATCCAACGATACAGAATGAAGCATCCCAAAAAACATTCGATGGAATTGATTATTATTATTACAACCGGCCTTCGGTAAATATTCCAACATGGTTTGGGGTGGAATTGACGGCCGGGCTGGAATATTTGTCGGGCAGCCGGACAGACCCGGTGGAAACCAGGGGAGAAAGCAGCTATATCGGCATCAGTATTCCGCTTGCAAAAAACCTGCTGATGGATAAACGAAGAGCCGCCCTGCAAACTGCAAAGATCTTTCGCACAGCCTCCCGGGCAGAAAAAAGAAATATACTGAACAACCTGATGCTGGAAGCCATCACCAGTTACTGGAACTGGGTAAGGCAATACCAGGTATACCGCATAATGGAAGAAGCAGTTATCGTGAATGAAAAAAGGTTGACTATGGTGAAAATGGCTTACCAGCTTGGCGACCGGCCTGCTATTGATACCACCGAAGCCCTTGCTCAACTTCAGCAGTTTGAATTGCTGAAAAGCCAGGCATGGCTGGAGTTTCAAAATTCGGGGCTTGAACTTTCCCTTTACCTGTGGACACCCAACAGCACTCCATATAATTTACCGGAAGGTGTTATTCCGGCTGATGAATTACCGGCAATGGATATAAATTCTTTATTCTTTTCCGACCTGAATGCATTACTTGAAACTGCCCGGAAAAATCACCCCGAACTGCTTATATACAACTATAAGCTGGATGTACTTGGGATTGAAAAGAAATTAAAATTCCAGGAACTATTGCCCAACGTTAACTTCCGCTATAACCAGTTGGGCAGGGGTTACGACGTTTTAAAAACAACTACCGGCCCCTTGTTTGAAAATAATTTTCAATACGGGATAACGCTTGGTATACCATTGCGGTTGTCACATGGCCGGGGTGAATACAAAAAGGCAAAGCTGAAAATAACTGAAGTGCAATTGCAGCAAAATCAAAAATTGCTGCAGGTAGAGAATAAAGTAAAAAGTTATTTTAATGAACTGCTGGCGCTGCAAAGCCAGATAGGCTTACAGGAGAAGGCCTGGAAAAATTACCTGGCCCTGCAGCGGGGTGAAGAGACCAGGTTCGGGGCGGGCGAAAGCTCCCTGTTCTTAATCAATGCAAGGGAAAATAAAACGCTGGAATCATTACAGAAGTTACAGGAACTTAAAGCAAAATACCTGATCGCCGAAAGCAAGCTCAAGTGGGCCACGGGCTCATTGATACCATAAAAAAAATCAGTTATGAAAGGAACATTACCCTGGATTGTATTCAACATTTTTGTATTGCTGATGCTGGCCATCGACCTGGGTGTTTTTAACCGGAAATCAAAAGCAATTTCTTTCAGGCAGGCATTGACCTGGTCGGCAGTATGGATCACCCTGGCCTTGCTTTTTAATGGATGGATATATTACAGCATGGGAGAAAAACCGGCGGCAGAATTTCTGACCGGCTACCTGGTGGAAAAATCACTCAGCGTGGATAATATTTTTGTATTTGTACTGCTGTTCAGTTTTTTTAAAGTACCCGACGAACACCGGCACCGGGTTTTATTCTGGGGCGTAATTGGCGCCTTGGTTATGCGGGCCATCTTCATTGCAGTGGGTGCTGTGCTGATCGCTAAATTTCATTGGATCATTTATATATTCGGCATTTTCCTGGTTTACACAGGATATATGATGTTTAAAAAACCGGCTGCCGATATGCACCCGGAAGAAAACCCGCTGGTACGCTGGTTCGTAAAAAGAGGTAAGGTGACAAATGAATACCATGGCAGGAAATTCTTTGTTAAACAGGATGGAAGCCAACGGGCTACCCCTTTATTTCTTTGTTTATTGTCTATTGAATTTACCGATCTGATATTTGCAGTTGATTCTATACCTGCCATCTTTGCCATTACCAGCGATCCATTCATTGTATATACATCCAATGTATTTGCTATTCTTGGTTTACGGTCGTTATACTTTGCTTTGGAAGGGGTCATTACAAAGTTCCCTTACCTGCGATATGGGTTGGCTGTTATCTTGACATTTATTGGATGTAAAATGCTGCTCGTTGATGTGTATAAAATACCGGTGATCGCATCGCTTGGATTTATTGCGGTTGTTCTGATCGTATCGGTGCTTTGGAAAAAACCTTTGGTGAGATCAGGGTAAATTCCAGGAATTTTTTTAAACTGTCAGGATGTGCTGCCAAACTATAGTTATAGACACAACCCAGCTACATGAATGAGAATTTATTCTTTTATCTTTCTGAAAAGATAAAGGGGCTTCTATTGAAGCCCCTTGGTTTTTTAAGGATGTGTATAGCCCCTTAAAAGAAATATTTGATCCCTACTTCCAGCCCTGCATTCAGGTCGTGTGACTTAGACCTTCCGGCGGCGTATCCCTGGTAATCTTTGTCTTCGGTATTGCTGATCGTTCCATCAACATGCAGCCCGGCATCCAGGTAAATATTATCCATCATACGAACTCTCACTCCTGCACCCGCCATGGCTCCAAAAGTTAGTTTCTTGTACCGGTCCATCGTACTTCCGTTCAGTGCGCTGATTGAAGCCCCGGAAATATCTGACCTTAACAGGATACCCAGTTGAGGGCCCGCCTTTGCTGTAAATATTAATGTCCTGGCCGGGTTGGTATTGTAGGTGAACAGCACCGGAACTTTCAGGTAGTTGAATTTCTGCGTGTAGCTTACGCTGTTGTCGATGTAACGTTGCTTAATGGTAGCATAGGTTACTTCAGTACCAATGCCCATGTGCTTGCTGAAGTTGTAGCCTCCATTCACACCAAAGGAACTTCCGAATTTTGAGCGGTAGTCGGCCCCGGGTTGTTCAACATCGGCTTCATTGAACATAACACTTAACTGGGCCGCTCCCTGCGCACCGGCATAAAATCCTTTTTGTGCTTTTGCACCTGTACAAACTGTAAGTAAAGTTGTAGCTGTCATTAGTGATAATAAAATTGTCTTTTTCATGATTTTTAGTTTTTGATAATTAATTTGTTTTTAATGGCCTGATTTTTTTAATGCGCATTAATTACGATCAGGACACAAAAGTATAGCGGGCAGCAGGGGTGTTTAACCGAATTATACCAAACAACCGGTATTTTATACCAACTGGAATTATGAAGCGATCTTTATCTTATTCCATCACTTAACAGCTTAACCTGGTGAAATTGCCGTTTAGTATAACAGGATATACAGTTTGTAGAAAGAAGCGTAGGGGAAACGGCGTTAAATGCAAAAAGCACCCGAAACAGATGCTTTAAATAAGGTAGAGAAAGATACCTGGTTACCGTTTTACGATCTTTCCGTCAATATGCCGTTTGATGAAATCATCTTTAAAACTTTGTCCAAGCGGGATTTCGTGGCTGTTGATATAGATCAGCTCGTTATCGAATGAAGAGATGTGCAGCGTATTTACGATATAGGATTTACTTACCCGGGCAAAGATGGCGGCCGGTAGCTGTGCAGCAATTGTTTTCACGTTCATGGAAGTTATGATCTTATTGTCGCTGGTATAGATCACCACATAATCTTTCAGCCCTTCGATGTAAAGGATATCTTTAAAATATATCTTAAAATATTTCCGGTCGGCTTTGATAAAAACATAATCGTCTTCGATCTTCTCCACCTGGCTGTTGTGGCCATCCTGCTGAAGCAGTTTTAAATAATTCTCCGCCTTGTTCACTGCTTTTAAGAAACGTTCTATCCGTATTGGTTTTACCAGGTAGTCGATGGCTTCCAGTTCATAACTCTCCAGGGCGTATTGTGGGTAAGCCGTTGTAAACACCACCATCGGTGCGTCTCTCAGCGATTTTAAGAAGTCGAGGCCACTAAGCTCGGGCATATTGATGTCGAGAAACATGAGATCAACCTTTTCTTTCCGCAAAAAATCACTGGCAGCCAGTGCATTGCTGAATGAACCCAGCAATTGAAGTGTGGATACGTTGGCAATGTTCAGTTCCATTCCCTGGCGGGCAAGGGGTTCGTCGTCGACAATGATACAGGTCATAATGGTAAAATTAAGTTTACGGTATAAGTATCAGCCCTGTCTGTGATCTCGAGTGTATGCGTTCCGGGGTATAGCAGTTCCAGCCTTCTTTTAATATTACCCAGGCCCAGGCCACCAATCATTTGTTGCTTTACCGGCGGCTTGGAATTCTCTGAATGAAAATGAAGTTGTTTATCCTTAATGATGAAATTCAGGTTAAGATATGAATGCCCTACGGTGGATGCACCATGCTTAACGGCGTTTTCCACAAAGGGTATGAAAAGAAAGGGGGGCAGCATCTGTGAATCCATATTGCCTTCGGTATGTATGGAAAAGGTAAAGTCATTCTTCCTGATCTTCTCCAGGGAAAGGAAATTCCGGATAAAAGCAATGTCTTTTGATAATACGATCTTTTCTTTTGCGCTGTCGTATAACTGGTAGCGCAAAAGGTCTGATAACCCCAATAAAACAACAGAAGCTTTTTGGGGATCTGTTTTGGTAAGCACCAGCAGGTTGTTCAATGTATTGAACAGAAAGTGAGGATTGACCTGGCTTTTTAATTGTTCCAGTTCTGCCTTCAGGTTGGTTTGCTGCAGTTCATTCATACGCTGCACATCATTGATCCATTTTTTGAATATGGCTATGCCCACCACAGAACCCAATAGAATTGTAGCGATACCACATAGCTGGATATAAGCCATAAAGGAAAGGTCTACGTGCTGAAAGTTGGTTGCGATATCTCCGTCAAAGGGTCTTAAATAAATGTAATCAACCCCCCAGGCTATAAAATAAATAAGAGAAATAAGAATGAAAAAGCAAATGGCGAAGAGGAACACTTTTGAGCGAAAAAGCAAGCGGGGTATCAGAACGAGAAGCAATAAATACATCATAGCCATGATGGATCCGGTGGTCCATGTATCCATGATCAGGAAGGCTCTTATCACTTCGGGTGAACGATGGTCATTAGAAACGCCCACATCTCCCTTAAATCCCAGGATCAAACAAAACAGGATGAACAGCGTATGGCGCAGCCACCGGTACCTGTCATCGGCAATGAACCGGATCAGGGGGTTGTTAAAAAGAACCATGCTTGTATTGTGTTGCTGCATAGGTCAAAACTACTCAATCAGCAGCGTACCCGGCTTTTTTTATACCAATGGGGCCAGGTATTATACGAAATGGGTCTTTCTGCACCTGCCCCTTATTTCTACACTTACCAGGCAATGAAACCGGGAAACAGCGGCGTTAGTATAAAACCAGGCCTTGTTTGTATAATTCATCCTGACCAGCAGATGCAGGTTAATAGTTTTGTGTTGTAAAAATTACAGTATATGAAAAAGGACCAGAAATTTTTAAAAAGGATAACCTGGCTCACGGTTGGCCTTTTCGCCGGTATTCATTTTTTAACTGCACAGGTTGGTATTGTTGAAAACGCTCAACTAATAATGGCGAATATGGAGATTGATTTACAAGACTGCATCAGCCAGCCCATACCCTGGAAAAGCATGATCAGTATTTTTATGCCTGTCAGTATTGGATAAGTAGTTTAGTACAGTCGGGAAAATTATAATCCCATCGCTTTATAGATCGCTTCCTGGATATTGGTACGAACATTCATCGTAAGTAGTTTCCTGTTATCTCCGCCTTCGGGATTTACCCGGTTGCTTAAGAAAACAAATACAAGATTATAGGTGGGATCTGCCCACACACAGGTACCGGTAAACCCGGTATGGCCAAATGTAAGAGGCGATGCGGTGTAGCAAGGATAAGGATCGGGACGGATATGATTGTTTTTTTCCGGTTTGTCGAAACCATAGCCACGCCTGCTGATGCTGCTGTGGTAGGCAGTGAACAGTTCAACCGTTTCTTTTTGTAGATACCGTTTGCCATTGATGGTTCCTCCATTCAATAACATCTGCATGATCACAGCCAGGTCGTATGCATTGCTGAACAGGCCGGCATGACCAGCCACTCCGCCAAACATAGCAGCGCCGGGGTCATGTACATCGCCACGGAGTAATTGCCGGCGGAAAAATTTTTCCTGTTCGGTTGGTGCAATGCGGCTTAGTGGAAATTGTTCTGCCGGTTTAAACCCGGCCGTGGTTAAACCCATCGGTTTGTAAAATTCCTTCTTCACGTATTCATCCAGTGAAAGTCCGCTGATGGCTTCTACGATCTTGCCTAAAAAAATAAAATCATTATCGCTGTAGATATACCGGTTTGCTTTTCCCAGCGGGCTCTGCAGAATGCGTTTGTAAATAGTATCCCTCCAGTCGTTTCGCATGTACAGGTTGTTTGCAACCCGTATACCAAAACTGTCGTTTTTTACGGCAGAATAACAACCAGGTAGCGGAACGCCGCCGGTATCAATGGTTTCCCGGTAAAAAGGAATATAAGCTACCAGGCCGGCCTGGTGCAGCAGAATATTTTCAATGGTTAAATTTTCTTTATTGGTCCCCTTAACCCAGGGCAGGTAATCACCGAGTTTTTTTTTCAGATCCAGTTTTCCCTGGTCGTACAGTTTCATTACAGAAATGGTGGTGGCACATATCTTGGTAACAGATGCCATATCATAAATAGATTCAGTGGTTACCGGTTCGGCTCTGTCGTATGAAAAACTGCCGTAGGTTTTATAATAAGCGATCTTCCCATCCTTTGCCACCAGTACCACGGCACCGGGAGCGGCGCCTTTTTCAATGGCGTCTTCAGCAATATCGTCGATAAAACTGAGTTTCCTGGCATCAAGCGAAAGTCTGGAAGGATCAACAGGTGCTAAGGCATCATAATTAATACCGGTGCCGAATCTGAATTTTTCACAAACCGTAACAGGAAGTTTTCCTTTGGCACCGATCTTTCCCTGCAGCAGGTCGATGGCTATGTTGTGAATGATGCTGTCGTCTTCATAACAGGCTACCAGATTCTTTGCATTGCACCAGTTCTTAATGGCATAAGGGTTACCGAATACAAACGTGATGGCTTTTGTTTTTTGCTGTAACTCGGTAACCAGGTCAACCGCATTTTTGCTGATGCTGAAATTATTGGCAGGCGTACGGCTGTAATTGTGAATGCCGATAATGACCTTCTTATGATCCTTCTTAACCTGTGTTACGATCTCTTTGATCCTTGAAGCATCCTGTTTGTAATCGAAATAAATAACATCGGCATTATAATCTGCCTGCATGCGGTTGGCAAAAGCATTGTTGCTGTTCATGCCTACACTTATGTATACGACATCCTTTGACAGCGCTTTGTCCGGAGCTTTCATTGGAAAGAAAGCGGCATCGGTTTTTTTCAGAACGGTGAGTGCGTTTTCGGCGATCAGTTTACGCATAAAGGGAACACTGCTGTTCAGGTCATGGGTCAGGTTCTCTGTATTGATCGGCTGCAGCCTGGCAAGCCCGTACTGGTATTTTGCCATCAATACTTTTCTGCAATGCATTTCAATATCGGCCCAGCTCAGCCTGCCGCTGTCGATGGCGGTTTTGATCTTTGTAATGGCAAGGGGCACATCAGCGGGTAAACAAAGCATATCATTGCCGGCAATAAGTGATTCCACAGAAGCTTCGCCATTGGGAAAGAATTTTTTTACCCCCTGCATTTCCAGGGCATCGGTAAAAGTCAATCCCTGGTACCCCAGTTCATTGCGCATTAAACCGGTAACATTATTTTTTGAGAGTGAAGTAGCCCGGTTGGCGCTGGTGTCTATGGAGGGGATATATAGATGTGCGATCATCACACTGCCAACACCTGCTTTAAAGATCTGCCTGAACGGGTAAAGCTCCAGTGATTCCAATTGTGCCATAGATTTTTTTATCACCGGCAGGTCGTAGTGCGAATCCACCGCCACATCGCCATGGCCCGGAAAGTGTTTGGCACAGGCCATCACGCCATTGTCCTGCATGCCCTTCATGTATTGAATAGCATAAGAAGCCACTTTGTATTTGTCTTCTCCAAAACTACGGTCATTTATCACCGGGTTATCGGGATTGTTATTTACATCCACCACGGGGGCATAATTCACCTGTATGCCGATGCGTTTGCATTGTGCAGCAACAATTCTTCCATATTGATAAGCGATGTTTGAATCCTGCACGGCGCCCAGCATCATCTGTTTGGGTAAGGGAAAAACACTGTCGGTCATACGCATGCCAACGCCCCACTCGGCATCAATACACATCATAATGGGGGTTTTTGCCATGGCCTGCAGGCGGTTGATGATGGTTGCCTGCTTCACCGGGCTTCCCTGGAAAATGCAGATGCCGCCGATATTATATTGTTTGATCAGTTCCGCTACGGAGCTGTCGAAGAAGGTCACCGTTTTGTTTGCATTGATGGTGGAGAGGCGTACCACCATCAGCTGAGCGATCTGCTCATCGGGACTTAGGGTCTTAAAAACACTGTCTGTCCACCGGGAAGCGGAATTTTGCTGTGCCAGCGAATGAAGGGTTACAAAAAGCGATAATAGCAGGAAGATCTTCCGCATGTTCGTTAAAAATTTTATACTGGAAAGGATGTGTTATTTTTGACGTTCTAAATTACCGAATTTGCCTGATATCATTCAATTATTGCCCGATAACATCGCCAACCAGATCGCTGCCGGTGAAGTGATCCAGCGGCCGGCCAGTGCCGTGAAGGAACTGCTGGAAAATGCGGTGGATGCAGGGGCGGATGAGATAAAGCTCATTATTAATGACGCCGGCAAGTCGTTGATACAGGTTATAGATAACGGGCGGGGCATGAGTGAGACAGATGCAAGGATGGCTTTTGAGCGACATGCCACTTCTAAAATAAAAAGTATTGATGACTTGTTTCGCATCAAGACCATGGGCTTCAGGGGCGAAGCGCTGGCAAGTATTGCTGCGGTTGGGCAGGTGGAATTAAAGACAAAAAGAACCGAAGATGAAACCGGGGTTTATATTGAAATAGAGAACAGCCAAGTGGTAAAGCAGGAACCCGTTGCCGCAACTGTTGGTACCAGTATTGCCATGAAGAATCTTTTTTTCAATGTGCCGGCCCGGAGGAATTTTTTAAAAAGCAATGCAGCTGAGCTGAGGCATATTGTAGATGAGTTCATAAGAGTTGCGATGTCGTTCCCGGATATTTTCTTTTCGCTCAGCAGCAATGGCCAGCAGGTTTTTCATTTGGAAAAAGGAAGCATGAAGCAGCGCATAGTTCAGATACTCGGTAACAGCTATTCGGCCAAACTGGTTCCGGTGCAGGAGCAAACAGACTACATGAACATTTATGGTTTTGTTGGTAAACCCGAAACTGCCAAGAAGACCAGGGGAGACCAGTATTTTTTCGTGAACAACCGTTTCATCAAAAGCGCTTATCTGAATCATGCGGTGATGAATGCATTTAACGAGATGATTGCAAAAGACAGTTTCCCGATGTATACCCTGTTCATCGACCTGGATCCCTCGCAGGTGGATATCAATGTACATCCCACCAAGCAGGAGATAAAATTTGAGGATGAGAAGATCGTTTATGCTTTTGTACAGAGTGCCGTAAAGCATGCATTGGCGCAGTTCAGTATTATGCCCACGCTTGATTTTGAACTGGACCCTTCCATACAAAGCCTGGACGCCGTGAGTAAACCCTTCACCGAAGAAAAAAAATCATCCGCCTCTGCCTCTTCACTGTATAAAACATTCACGCAAAAGAACCAATCACATTTTATTGAAAGCAAAAGCGAGTTGAAGCATTGGAAAGCCCTGGGTGCAGCCGAAGAGAATGAGAAGACAGGGTCGCAGGGGGATAGATACGAGAGACAGGCAGAATTGCATGCTTCAGTAACCACAAACTACAAACCACAAACCGACTACCTTCTTCAGCTCCATAACAGTTTTATTGTCGCTCAAACCAGCAAAGGTTACTATCTCATTCACCAGCAAAATGCGCATGAGCGTATTTTGTATGAACGTTTTGCATTGGCTGTTGAAGGCAAACCCATTGCTGCCCAGCAGAGTTTGTTTCCGGCAACCATGGAGCTGGCTGCAGCCGACGCGGTTTTGTTAAATGAATTGCTGCCCGAACTGAATCACCTGGGTTATTTACTGGAACCCTTTGGCAACCACACATTCGTGATACAGGGTACGCCTGCTGATATTGACCAGGGCAATGAAAGATCGGCCATTGAAAAAATGCTGGAACAGTATAAGCACTTCAGCAATGATCTGAAATTCAGCAAAAGGGAAAAACTGCTGCGTTCTCTATCGCTTCAGCAATCCATTAAAGCAGGAACCTCATTGACCGAAAAGGAAATGAAAGTATTGGTGGAAGACCTGTTCAACTGCAGTACGCCCAACACCACAGCTAATGGCAAACCCACTTACCTGGAGTTTAAGAAAGACGAACTGGATAGAATGTTTGGAAGATAAAATTTACCGGAGGGGAGTTGCCTTATCGGCATTAATACTTCCGATACTGGTAACCAGGATGGTTTTCTCCTCATCCAGGATGTGTAATAATTTTTGCAGCATTTCCTTATACTGCATTGTTTTTCCGTGCTGCGTTTCAATATTTATATAACGCCTGTTTTGTTCGCCATAATACACACTCAGCGAACCATCCTTATATACATTGATGTTATCCTGTAAAATGCTGTTGTAACCGGAGGAAGCCATTTTATTATAGATCGCCTGGTCTGTAGTGAGTGCAATATCATCAATATCCTGCCAGGTATCTGCATAAACCAGGCTGGCGTCTTTTTGCCTGATGCCCCCGGGCAGATAAGTTCGTACAGAAAAATCACCATCGCTGTTATTGTGAAGAGCAACCAGGCAGGAGATGCTGTCCGGGATAAGTTCCAGCAGGCGGGCAGCAAATTTTTCCACTTCAATTACGGCCAGGGGATTTATTCTCCCTCTTGAGGCCTTCAGGGTCAGCATGATGCCTGTTCGGGAAAATATCCTGTTGGGATCAAATGTATAGATCACTCCTTTGAATGGAAAACTGATGTTTCGTTTGGCATCATTCTCGATCTTAATCAGTAAGCCGCCTCGTTCTTCTAAAACGGCCCGGGCTGCTTTCACCGCCGTCATCTCATCATCGTGTAAATTCACACAGCAGGTAGTTATAAGTTCACCGTATTGTGCAATTTTAAATGAGATGTTCCGGTCGCCCAGTTTATGACTAATTGTTTTTTCCGAAGCAGTAAAGGTTGCCGGGGTCATCCCCGCCGGATCTTTTTCCTGGGACTTTATTCCGAAAACTGCAGTTGTTAAAGAAAAGAATAAATACAAGCCGTTCATCGGCATTTAGATTTTTAACAAATATATCTTTATCTTTTTTAAGGTTTTAAGGATACTAACACCTGTTAACAAATAAGCCGGCGCTTACCGAAAGCATGGCCAGCTGCTGTAAATAAAAAAAGCCTGCAACATTTCTGTTACAGGCCTGCTTTTAAAAATAACCCCAGGTATTACAGTTTTTGGAATTGTGCATAGCACACATGATTTCCATAAATAAATTTGATGGTATATAAACCTGCCGGCAGGTCTCCGATGGTAAAACTCACGGTATTAAGTCCCGAAACGCCCTGTACATGTTTTTCTCTTACCAGCACATTCTGGGTGTTGTACATGTAAGCGTGTATCATTTCGGGTTGCGTTAATGTCAGGTTCACATTAACGATACTGGAAGCCGGGTTTGGATAAGCCTGCAGCACACATGCGTTAGCCACCTGGGTGATATGAATTATTTTGCAAACCTCTTTCACACAACCACCCAGCGTTATCGCTTTCAAACATACCCGGTAATACCCGGTATCAGGAAACAGGTAAATAGGATTATTCTGATGGAGGATAACCGGGTTTGTTCCAGCCGTGGCCGGCAACTTGGTTATGATCCAGGTTTGATCCAGTATCGGGTAATTTGAATTGGCATAGAAACTTATTTTATTCGGCACCTGCGGGTTGGCCTGGTATGTATAGTTTACATGCACGCTGTCGCAAATGATCTGTGGCGTTACCTGTATTGTTTTGCAGGTGGTGGAAGCACAGTTTGGTCCACGCCATACGGTGAGGCAGGCTGTATAAGTGCCCGGTTGTGTATACTGGTGTGTGGCGATCATGCTCTGGCTTCCGGTTCCGTCACCGAATGTCCAGGTATATTGTGCAGTACTGCTTTGATATACCGGAGTGAATGTATAGATCTGGCTGTTGGCAGTTGATCGTATGAAATTAAAGTTACTCTGGTTGTTACATGGCGGCGCCGGGTTATGAATAAGTATGGTGTCGCATTTTTCCCTTATACAATTTGGTCCGAATGTGATCTTCAGGCAAACACGGTAACGGCCCGGCAGTGCATATTCATGAACCGCATTCCATGTAGTGGCCGATGTGCCATCACCAAATGTCCACAAGGCAGTAGCAGTAGCACCCGGTGCAACGGTAAGATTGGTGAAATAAACTTTTCGTGGATTTGTTTGATCCGGTTGCCAGCTGAAATTAACAGGTATGTTACATGGCGGCGGCGGATTATTTACTACTACCTGTTTGCAGAATTCAGCCACGCATGGAACAGGCGTTGTATTCAGATTCTTTTTCACCCGTATGCAAACATTATACGTACCTGCCTGCGCATAAATATGAGTTGGATTGGCCACGTTCGGATCGCTTTGTAATCCGCTTACAGAAGTACCGTCGCCAAATGTCCAGCGAACAGAATCGGTAGGATGGATCGGCATACTCATGTTGGTAAACTTGATACGCAACGGGTGCAACGAATCGGGTTGCGAAATGAAATAGGCCTGCAGGTTACATGGCGGCGGCGGATTCACTACAACCTGTTTGCAGAATTCAGCCACGCAGGGCACAGGTGTTGTGTTCAGGTTTCTCTTCACACGGATACAAACGGTATAGGTTCCAGGCTGTGCATAGATATGAGTTGGGTTGGCCACGTTCGGATCGCTTTGTAATCCGCTTACAGAAGTACCGTCGCCAAATGTCCAGCGCACCGAATCAGATGGGCTGATGGGAACACTCATGTTGGTGAACTTGATGCGTAAGGGATGCAATGAATCGGGTTGCGAAATAAAATAAGCCTGCAGGTTGCAAGGTGGTGGAGGATTTACCACCACTGTTTTGCATATCTCACTTACACAAGGAGGAGTTCCTGCGGTATTATTTCTTTTGATCCGTAAACAAACAGTATAGGTACCGGGTTGAGCATAAGTATGAACAGGATTGGCAACGGCTGGATCGCCCTGTACACCATTTACTGATGTGCCGTCACCAAATGTCCAGCGTACCGAATCGGTAACCGCTGCCGGGTTGGTGATATTATGGAATTCTAAACGTAACGGATTGTTTGGCGAAACGGTCCAGTTGAAATTAGCCTGCAGGTTGCAGGGCGATGTTACCACCACGGTCTTGCAGATCTCACTCACACATCCATTGGGGGTGGAGTTTACCGCCCTTTTTACCCTTAAACAAACGGTATAGGTGCCTGGCTGAGTATAAATATGTACAGGGCTTGCAGCAGCCGGATCACCCATAAAGCCATTTGCAGAAGTACCATCACCGAAGGTCCATCGTACCGAATCGGAAGGCAGAACAACAGCACTTGTATTATGAAATTCTATCCGCAAAGGATTAGCTGCGGTTGCGGTCCAGGTAAAGTTGGCCTGTAAATTACAAACCGGATTTATAACCACCGTTTTTGTAAAAGATTGCGTACATACCGGAACACCATTTGGATTATGAAGTACTACGGTATGAACAACGGCATAGGTACCGGGCAGGACATATGCATGAGTTGGTGATACAGTATTATCGGGTGCTGATCCGTCGCCAAAATTCCAGAGATGGCTAACCGTGGGAGCGCCCACTGCCATCACCGGGTTGAATTTAACCGTATTTGGACTAAGGTATTGAACGGCAAACTCGGCATTACAGGTAGTGCCTTGTGCCTGGGTCTTTAAACTGAATGCTGATATAAGCAGCAGCAGGAGGGTAAAAATTCTTTTCATAACAATCATTTTAGTTGAAGGGTAAAGAAGTTCTTTGGTTGCAAAAGGTAGATACGGCGGGTTGGGGATCTGTTGCCTGAGGAGGTAAAAATATTAATAATTTTCCCGGATTCCAACCAGGAATTTCTCCATGGCTTTTCGCACAGGAGTGGCGCCGGTACTGTAATTATTGACTAATACGGAGAAGATCAGGAACCTTCCTTTTTTGGTGATCAAATAGCCGCTTAAAGCGCAGTTATTGCTGAGGGTTCCGGTTTTTGCATAGATAAAACCAGCCTCTTTTTTATAATATGAGGTCAGGGTTCCGGTACCGCCGGTGGGCAGAATATTTTTTACCCGGTCCCAGCCAAATTCATTCTTCATCTTATTCAATATATATACAAATGACTGCGGCGTAAATAAATTATAACGGCTCAGCCCGCTGCCATCTACCCAGCGGGGCTTTTGAGGAACGTCTTTAAGGTCGGATTTTAATAAGGTATCAATGATGGCTTCATCGTTCATGTAACCCAGGCGTTCGTTGCTTGCCATCAGCAAGGTTTGTTCTGCAAAAAAATTATCACTGCGGTACATCATGGGTTTGAAGAGGGAGTCGGAAGGTTGTGAGCGGATAGTAAAAGTTCCTGCAAGGTTTATGCTGGATGCAGGCGATTTGAAGAACGTAACATCCTCGGCGTGTAACGTGTCTTTTAAAAGGGATGCTATAAAACTATCGTCTGTTTTAAAGGGGATGGAAGCTTTCCGGAAAGATGATCTTGCATCTTTGATATAAAAATCATTACTTCCATACGGCTTTTCATATAAAACTTATCTGAAGAAACTTTCCGGGTATCTGGATCGAATTTTACCGGGCTTTCTGAACTCTCGTTTGATAACAGATCAACAGCATTGCTGTTCATTTCAACTTTATTATTCTTCAGGCTGAACTCAATAAGGTTACCGAATACCGGCAGTGAAGATCTTTCTGCCATATAGGACTCGTTGTAATCATTCCATGCCCAGCCATTACCTAATGCTTCCGACCGCCAGGCGCTGTTGTTAATGTAAATGATTTTGGAAGACTTCAGGTATTGAAACAAAGGTTGGAAAGGGAATTCACGATTTAGGAAGCCTGGATCGCCGGCAGGGTAAACAGAAATATCAGAACCGTTGTTCTTCACTCTCGCTGCAACCAAACTATCCCCCAGATACTTCATTCCTGCATACAAGGTGAACAGTTTGGTATTGCTGGCCGGGATAAAATTCTTGGTGGCATTATAATTATACCAGTACTTACCGGTTGCCGGTTCATAAATACTGATGCCGGTATGACCGGTGCTGATGGCAGTATCGTTTAATAGGATGGTATTGGCTTGTTTGGATATCTGTTTGGATACGGAACAGGAACCAAGACAAATTAAAAATGAAGAGTTAAAAATTAAAAATGTGTTTAAAATAAAACGATTCATAATTCTTAATTCATAATTTTTAATTCTTAATTCCTCTCCTGCGCTCTCAGCCACCTTTCCGGTATCTCGTTATGGCTGGCGTGTAAATAATCGGCATGGCTGCAGGCAATGAATTTTTTATCGGGCAGTTGCATCCACCAGCGGCCGGTTCGCTTGCTTTGTAAAAAAACAGATTCCACCTCGGTGAATCTTGTATGAAACTCATTGAAGCTGTGCCGGTCATCCATCGCAGCTTCGTGTTTGCTCCTGCTTTTGCCATCAATAAAATACCAGAGCATCTGGGCTATCTGTTTGGCGCTCAGGTTGTGCATATCCAAGGAAGGTTCGTAACCATAAATACCAAAACTGCTGATACTACTACTCATCCCTGCATACCTGGCCAATGTACACGCTTCTTCACCGGAGAATCCATTAGGGCTTTGCCGGCTTGCAGGCGACTCGCTGTTCTTTATAGCACTGATGTCGAAGCTGAGTAAATGCGTATTCCGGATCACCGGTTCCATCTCTTCCATATTTTCTTTTGCAGTGCCTACCCGGTGGCAATCGAAGCGAAGTTTATCCATGGTTTCCAGCATACGGGGGTGTACAAAATAACTCTGGAAACCGATGTGGTTATAATGCTTTACCAGGTTGGGTTCGCTGGTAAGCAGTTCCAGTAAAAAATTCTCGCTGCGTAAAGGGCTTTCTCCTTTCAGATCGATGATTGCATCAATGCAGGTGGCTTCAATAACCTGTTGCAGTTCTTTATAAGCAAAGTATTGTGCCAGCGTTATATCGTGAGATCCTCCCAGCAATACCACCGTTTTCTTCATCCGTAACAGTTCGGCCAAAACAGTTTGTATGGCTGCATAACTGTCGGTAAGGGTGGCGCCGGTTTTAATATTTCCCAGGTCGGCAATGCGAACATCGCTATGCCAGTAATGGAGATGATATAATTCCCTGCGTACCTTATTGGCGGCATTGCTTTCGCCTTCGGTCATTCCGCTTCCCCTTGTTTCTCCCACGCCCAGCAACACAATATCGGCGCTGCTTATATCGGGTATCTCGGTTTCATAAGCCGTAATGTGTTTGGCTAACTGGCCGTCGTTATAACCGCCGTCGCCGTTCAGCTGGTGAAGATCGATAGGCGTTAAAAAGTCATGCAGGTCGTACATTCAAAAATTTTGGACAAACCTAAATTATTAATTTCAGATTGGGTATTTCTGTCCTTAAAATATGATAAATGTCGTGTTTTTTCAAAAGGGTAAAACGTTAACTTCGCTATACATAAAAGAAAACAATGAAACAGGAAGTTTTAAATGACGTAGTGATAAAGTTTGCAGGAGACAGCGGCGATGGTATGCAGTTGACCGGAAGCCAGTTCACCAATAACACGGCCATGCTGGGTATTGACCTGGCCACTTTCCCGGATTTTCCGGCCGAGATCAGGGCCCCGATAGGAACATTGCCCGGTGTGAGTGGTTACCAGCTCCGTTTTTCATCCGACCGGGTATTTACTCCCGGCGATGCATGCGATGTGCTGGTGGCTATGAATGCAGCGGCTTTAAAAACAAACCTTAAAGGATTGAAGCCCGGCGGAAAGATCATAGCCAATGAAGACGGCTTTGATGCAAAGAACCTGCGGCTGGCCAATTATCCCGAAGGGGTGAACCCGCTGACCGATGAAAGCCTGGGCAATTACGAAGTGATACGGATGGATGTTACCAAGATGACAAGAGAGGCGTTGAAAGATATCACCATGGGTGTGAAGGAAAAGGACCGGGCGAAGAATATGTTTGTACTGGGCTTTTTGTACTGGATGTATAACCGGGATATGGAAAGCACCATCGGGTTCATTAAAGAAAAGTTTGGAAAGAAGCCGGAGATATTTGAAAGTAATGTGAAAGCATTGCAGGCTGGTTATAACTATGGCGATACCACCGAAACATTCACTACCCGGTATAAAGTGGAGAAAGCAAAGATGGAGCCCGGTACTTACCGTTCTATCATGGGTAACCAGGCCGTGGCTTATGGATTGATAGCCGCTTCACAAAAAAGCGGGCTTCAGTTGTTCTTAGGGAGCTATCCCATTACGCCGGCAAGCGATATCCTGCATGAATTAAGCCGTTACAAAAACTTTGGCATAAAAACATTCCAGGCAGAAGATGAGATCGCCGCTATCACCTCATCAATTGGTGCCAGTTACGGCGGAAGTTTGGGCGTAACCACCAGCAGCGGTCCCGGTATCGCATTAAAAGGCGAGGCGCTGGGCCTGGCCGTGATGCTTGAAATTCCATTGGTAGTTATAAATATACAACGCGGCGGACCTTCGACAGGCTTGCCAACCAAAACAGAACAGAGTGACCTGATGCAGGCTTATTATGGAAGAAATGGCGAATGTCCCATGCCCATTGTTTCTGCATCAACACCCAGCGATTGTTTCAGCGCTGTTTACGAAGCGGTACGGATTTCTGTGCAACACATGACCCCGGTTATGTTCTTAAGCGATGGATATATTGCCAATGGTGCCGAACCATGGAAATTTCCATCAGCTGCAGACCTGCCTGAAATAAAAGTGCAATATGCTTCGCAGAATTTTTCAGACAATATGGATGGCGAGGGAAAATTTCAGCCATATAAAAGAGATGAAAAGTTAGTTCGCCCATGGGCCATACCCGGCACACCCGGACTGGAACACCGGGTAGGTGGATTGGAAAAACAGGATATAACCGGTAATATCAGTTATGAACCGGACAATCACCAGCATATGGTTAAGACAAGGCAGGCGAAGGTGGATAAGATCGCTGCCCATATTCCCGAACAAAAATTAGACAGTGGCCCTGAAAGAGGAAAAGTACTGGTACTTGGTTGGGGAAGTACCTATGGTGCCATCAAGAGCGCCTGTGCCGAATTACAAAAAGCGGGACATGCAGTGTCTCATGCACACCTTCGTTATATCAGGCCTTTTCCTAAAAATCTCGGTGATATTCTGAAGAACTTCGATACTATTCTTGTTCCGGAAATAAATAACGGGCAATTGGTAAAGATCATCCGGGATGCTTATTTTGTAGATGCAAAACCGTATAATAAAATAATGGGGATACCTATTACAAAAGGGGAACTGGTTGACGAGCTAACGAAATTGTTATAAACCGCCTGATCATAAAATATTATCCCGGCCATGTGCCGGGATTTTTTATTTGTCCGCAGAGTGGCATTGATATTGCAGCAAAAAGTTTTGAAACCTCTTTGCCTATGAAACGGATCCTGAAAATTCATCCTCTCCAGTTTATTTTTTTACTGATGCTGGCTGTTCTCATCTCCTGTGAAAAACAGGATGATCTGGCCCCGCAACCGGTACCGGAAGTAAGATCATTTTATATCAGCTTCAAACAGGATACAGTACCGGTAACCCTTTCAGTAGTATCGGCCCGCAAAGAAATGATCGGCAGTTTGCTTACTACGGCAGTGGACGGAAAACTGCCCGACAGTATTACAAATAAGACCAGCCTGATAATACGGGTTACCGGTGACAGCGCAAGAACCTATAACAATACTGAGATACTGGCCAGTTATACAGATTCAATTGGTAATACTTATTCAAACACCGTAAGCGATACAATGAACGTAGTGAAAATAACCAGGCTTGAAAAAAAGAAGGACGGAATTCTCGAAGGTATTTTTACGATACGGGTTAGTAATTTCACTAAAACAAAAACCATAATCCTCCATAACGGAAAATTTTCTGCTATAATTGCTGAATAAAAAACGGTTGGCAGCATTTTTGTTGTCCAATACCGGCTCTGAATCACCCTTACCGATCCGGGTAAACTGTTTACCCGAATTTTATTATCCCCTAAATACCGGCTAAAAATATTATTACAGGTCAGTTTATTGGCCTGCTGATCTTTACAAGTTATTAAACCGATACTCTTATGAATGAAACACTGCCAGCCAAACCAACTGAAGTAAATCCCCATTTATTTTCTGTAAAGAATAATCCAGCAGTTTTTAGCGAAGGATTGCAGGAATATACAGGTGCATGGGATACGGCACAGGTTGTTCACCTGCTGAAGCGAACCTTGTTTGGCGCCAAACTTACCGATATAAATTATTTCAAAGGCAGAACGATGCAGCAGGCAGTAGATGAGATATTGCAGCAGGCGCCTTCGCCTTCAAGCGTTCCGCTGAACAATTACAATACGAACGGCTATACCGACCCTACGGGGGTTGCTGCCTGGCAAACCTGGATAAACACCGGCATTGCATTAGCGGATAAAGACCTCAATGAAAAAAGGATCGAGTCATTTAAAACCTGGTGGCTGGGCCAGGTGCTTAATTCCAGCCGTTCTATTCACGAGAAAATGGTGGTGTTCTGGCATAATCATTTTGCAACAACAACTTCGGCGAATACTGAAAAGATAAAAGCAAAATTCTGGTACGACCATTACCTTGCCTTACGCCAGCATGCGTTGGGTAATTTCAAGAACATGACGAAGGCGATCACACTGGATCCTGCCATGCTGTATTTTTTAAACGGCGACAGTAATGTAAAAGAATCACCCAATGAAAACTATGCAAGAGAGCTGCAGGAATTATACACTGTAGGTAAGGGGCCAAACTCCAGGTACACAGAAGGAGATGTGAAAGCAGCCGCACTGGTGCTTACCGGCCACACCGTAAGCCCTGCCGGATTTACTTATTTCTTTGATGCAGGAAAGCATGATTCATCCAATAAAGAGTTCTCTGCCTTTTATGGAAATAAAATAATAACCGGCTACAGCGGACCCGGAGGAGCTTCGGAAGTAGATGAGTTACTTGATATGATATTCTCCCAGGAGGAGATGTCGAAGCATATCTGCCGGAAGATCTATCGCTATTTCATTTATTATAAAATTGATAACGACATTGAGCAAACCATCATCACCCCGCTGGCACAGGTATTCCGTAATAACAATTTTGACATTCAACCTGTATTATCAGTACTCTTTAAGAGCAAACACTTTTTTGACATGGTTTACTCATCGGCTTGTATAATTAAAAGTCCGCTGGATTTTGTGATTGACCTCTGCCATGAATTCAACGTAACTCTTCCTTCGCCTGCAGATAATGCGGCCACCTATTCGGTTTGGCAGGCCATCCGCTTTGAAGCAGCAGAAATGCAGCAGGAGCTGGGTTCTATCCCCGAAGTGGCGGGATGGTATGCATATTACCAGGAGCCGGCTTTTCATGAACTGTGGGTGAATACAGC
Source organism: Ferruginibacter sp. (assembly GCA_035328475.1). Classification (GTDB taxonomy): domain Bacteria; phylum Bacteroidota; class Bacteroidia; order Chitinophagales; family Chitinophagaceae; genus Ferruginibacter. The sequence continues at coordinate 70,888 of DAOLIP010000002.1, read as the reverse complement.
AACCTATACCCGGAGAAATATTTTTACCGACCGGATGATCGCCGATGGTATCATGTACGATAACCAGACGATCGCCATAGAACCACTGGCTTTTGCCGATCAACTGGCCAACCCGGGTGACCCGAATCTGCTGATCGATCAATCGGCAGAGATCTTACTGCGCTATCCTTTATCGGCAAGCGCAAAAGAATTCATCAAGCGTTCCATCTTATTAAGCGGCCAGTTACAGGATTATTACTGGACCAATGCATGGGATGCGTATAAAGCCAACCCTTCCGACATGGCGGCCAGGGCCGTGGTGCTGGCCAGGTTGCAGGCATTGTATAAATATATTATGAACCTGCCGGAATATCATTTGTGTTAATCAATCCAATTCCTTTACTATGCAACGCAGAAACTTTTTAAAACAAACCATACAGGGAGCCGTACTGCCATCCATATTGGGAGGCTTATCCGTAAGAGCCTGGGCCGATTCGCCTCTTTTGAAAGCGCTTGGCAGTGCAGATAATGATCATGTGCTGGTATTGATCCAGCTGTCGGGTGGTAATGATGGATTGAATACGATCATCCCGTTGGAATTTTACAGTGACTATAACCGCATCCGTACAAATATTGCCATACCGGAGAACCGGGTGCTTCCGTTAAATAATAATCTTAAATCTGGTTTGCATCCTTCCTTAACCGGGATGCAACAACTATATAATGAAGAAAAACTTTGTGCCATCCAGGCCGTGGGCTATCCATCACCCAATGGATCACATTTCCGTTCCATGGATATCTGGTTAACCGGATCTGATAATGAACAGTATTTATCAACGGGATGGGCCGGCCGGTATTTGAATCACCAGTATCCCAATTATCCCATCGGCTTTCCGAACGATGCTATGCCCGATCCATTGGCATTGCAGATAGGCTCTGTTTTATCGCCCGTGTTTTTAAGTCCAACCGGTTTTGATGCACTGGCTATTGATGAAAGCCTGAACTTTTACAATTTGATAGATGCCATACAGGACCCAACACCCAATACGCCCAGTGGTGTGGAATTAACCTACCTGCGTACCGTAGCAAAGCAAACCAATAAATATGCAGAAGTAATTAAGGCCGCTGCAGCAAAAGTTACCCAGCAATCGGCTTACCCGGCAGATAATTATTTAGCAGCGCAATTAAAAGCGGTTGCCAAACTGGTTGCCGGCGGTTTAAAAACAAAGATATACATGGTAAGTATGGGAGGTTTTGATACTCATGCCGGCCAAGTGAACGGGGGTAATCCCCTTACGGGCAGCCACAGTGGGTTATTAAAACAGGTTTCGGATGCCATCACGGCGTTTATGGCAGATTTGAAATTCCTGGGTGTTTCAAACCGGGTGCTGGGCATGACCTTTTCCGAATTCGGAAGACGCATGCAATCGAACGGAAGTTTGGGAACAGACCATGGAGCTGCACAACCGGTGTTCTTATTTGGTGATGCGGTGAAGCAGGGTGTGCTGGGTAAGAACCCCATCATACCAACCAATACACAGGCCATTGATAATGTGCCGATGCAATATGATTTCCGTTCGGTTTACTCCACTATTTTAAGAGATTGGTTTTGTTTACCGCCAAACGATGTTGATACGGTGCTGTTGAAAAACTATCAATACCTGCCGGTGATAAGATCCACGGCCTGTAATATGGATATGCAGGAATTGAATAACCTCGGCGACAACCTCATCATCAACTATCCCAATCCTTTCACATCGTCTACCACGATCACATTTAAATCAGCAGGCGGACATGTGTTGGTACAGGTTTTTGATACCACCGGAAAAAGAATTTCAACACTTGTTGATAAAACCTATGCAGAAGGAACCTATTCGGTTGTGTTTGACTCGGGCGCATTGGCCAGCGGTGTATACTATGCCAGGTTGCAAAACGGCCCGCTGCAGCAGGTACGGCCTATGTTGAAAGTAAGATGATAAAAAAATAAAACCTATCGTACTACCTTAAGATAAACCAGATGAAGCACTTTATTTCGATACTTTTTTTTAGTTTGATCATCGGCGGAACAAAGCTGCCGGCCCAAACTGTTTTTTCAATAACGCATAGCTCTACCTGTGCAGGTACGGTAGTGGAATTTAATTCCAACGTTTTTGAAATGGCTCCATTTCCCAACCAGGTGAACTGGAATTTCGGCGATCCGGCGAGTGGAATATTGAATACTGCAAATGGAATTCTTCAGCCCACTCATATTTATAACACACCGGGTACTTATATTATAACCTTACATGTGGTGGATGGCGGCGCCGGTACCATTGACCTCACAGATACGCTCTCCATTGTATTACCGGTTGTTCACAATTTTGGCCCCGATGTTTTTTTATGCGGCGATACGGGTACCTATATTTTGAATGCACCCCTTGTTCCCAACGCCCTTTATGAATGGAATGACGATACTACTACGCTTGGACCTGTGCTTGCTGTACAAGAATCGGGTACCTATACCGTGAAAATAAATGGCTGTGCAGTAACAGATACGATCGGTATCTTCTTTACCAGGGAGCCCAACCTCGACCTGGGCAGAAATCACCTGATGTGCCAGGGAGAACAGGTCACATTAAATGCTTCGAGCGAAAACTCAACCTACCAGTGGTTTTTGAATGGAGTTGATCTGAATTTCAATCAATCGCAGTTACCTGTAATAGCGCCGGGCGGGCAGTATATAGTGAATGTGAATGTTATGGGCTGTGGCTTGTACAGCGATACGGTGAATATCAATTTCAATAATTATGCGGCACCGGCATTTGATTTGGGACCCGATACCCTGTTATGCCCGAGAGAAATATTTACACTCACTGCACATGTTCAGGGTGCATCTTCTTATTTATGGAGTACCAAAGGACTTGGTATAGATGATGCGGTGAATTATAATATCGGGGTGGATTCCTTCATAACGATCAGGAATGAGGGAAGATACTGGGCCTTTGTAACCATTGCCAAACAATGTGAAGTAGTGGATACCATGATCGTTCGTTACCGGGGAAATAAGCAACTGAATTTTAATGATACGGCGCTTTGCCGCGGCAATTCGCTGGTACTTGATGCAGACTTTGGGACCGGTACGTATAAATGGGAATCAATTCCCCCGCAACGGGATGATCAGAATAATACGAACCAATCAACTTATTATATCTATAACCCGGGCTTTTACACGGTTACCGCTTTTGTTGGCCATTGTGTTTTCCGGGATAGCCTGAATGTTTATTTCAACGATAGCCTTAAGCTGATCTTGCCAAGGGATACTTCTTTATGCCGCGGAGAAACCTTCATCATACGGCCGGTGGTTGAAAATACCTCGGAATTTACCTGGCAGGATGGAACGAGAACACCCACTTATACCGCCACCCAAAACGGGCTTTATTCTATTGTAGCTGAAAACGGGTGCGGAAGGGATACTGCCGAAATGAATATTGTTTTTGACCCTTGTCCATGTGCATTATTATTACCCAATGCTTTTACTCCAAATGGGGATGGACTGAACGATAATTTCAGACCATTGCATGCCTGTGATATGGAGAACTACAGCATGACCATCTTCAACACATATGGAGAACGTATTTACTTTACCAGGGATCCATTGCAGGGCTGGGATGGTAAACTGAAAGGGAAGCTGTTGAATATGGGAAATTATGTATGGTCGGTAGCTTATACCAAGACCAGTACAAAACAACAGATCCAAAAACAGGGAAATATATTACTGCTTCACTAAGGCGTGTTTTTATAACAGCTTAGTTATATCTTATCTTTTGCCTTCCGAAAGTGTAAGCAACTTTTATATTAAATGAGAAATAAGAGTCATTATTACCCGGGTTGCCACGCTGGTCGCCGGGGTTGGTAACATGCGTTGGGTCCAGTTCGTACTGGCGGTCATTCAGTAAGAATGCATTGGTCAATTTAGCTCCTGTAAAATAATTGGGATATAAAGTGGGGTCAATATAAGAAGTACTTACATCATCCAGGTAATCGGTATTTAAAATACGATAAACAAATTCGGCCCGCAGGTTAAGCGAAGAGCTGAGTTCATATTTTGCTCCAACACCTAATGCAAAGTTCATTTGCTGTAATTTATAAGGTTTGCGGTCGGGGTATTCGGCAAAACCCTGTCCTTCTGTGCTCAGGGGTTGCAGGTCAACCCATGTTCCGTTTGCCTGTGCCTGGGGTTTGAACGAGAAGAAGCCAGCTCCCGCCAGTAAATAAGGAGAAGTTCTTGGCGGCGCCTTGTCTTCGTCGTATTTATTGATCATATATAATGGATGCAGTTCGGCAGCCAGCATAAATTCTGTGATCGTACTCCTGAAGTTCAGGTTTCTTTCATAGCGGCCAAAAGTGCTTGCCTTTACTTTTTTCAGAACTGCATCGTCTGCTTTTATCTGACCAAAGGTTGCTTCCAGTCTTAATGCGATCATGTCCTGGTAAGTAGCACTCAGGAAGATACTTCCTGCCACACTGGTTTTGCCCAGGTTAAGATCTTTTACAAACTTCTTACCTATGCCCTTGTTACCTCCCAGGTCGGTCAGGCAGTTAATGGCTCCAACAGAAGCGCCTATTTCAAACATAACAGGACTGTCGTAATACTTACTGTCGTAAAAATAGTACTGTGCAGAAAGTTTTTCTGATAGGGCAGTAAGCAATATAAGGCTGCTTACAAAAAATGTAATTTTCTTCATGTGTAAGTTATCCTTTGTTTTATTTCTTGGCTGGGGGTTTCAAAAGGATAAGACTGTATTGCAAATAAAGCGATTATTCCTTAAATATAAATCAAGTTTTCTTTTTTTTGTTCACATATTTACAGATACCCGATAGTCCGCATTTGCTGCACGCCGGGTTTCGTGCTGTGCAAATATACCTTCCATGAAGGATCAACCAATGGTGTGCCACATGGATGTATTCTGCCGGCAGGTTCTGTACCAATTGTTTTTCGGTGGCCAATGGGGTTTTGGCTTTGCTGGTAAGTCCTATTCTTGCGCTCACCCGGAACACATGCGTATCCACTGCCATATTGGGCTGGTTGTCGACTACAGAAGTTATCACATTGGCTGTTTTTCGCCCAACACCAGGCAATTGAACCAATTCGTCAACGGTCATTGGTACCCGGCCCCCGAATTTTTCCACCAGCATTTTGGCCATGCCAATAAGGTGTTTTGTTTTATTATTAGGATAGGAGATGCTTTTAATGAGTGGGAAGAGTTCTTCGAAATCAGCCTTACTCATCAATTCGGCAGTGGGGTATTTTTCAAAAATGAATGGGGTGGTAAGGTTTACCCTTTTGTCGGTACACTGGGCCGAAAGGATAACGGCTACCAGCAACTGGAAAGGATCATCATAGATCAGTTCGGTTTCTGCATTGGGGGCATGTTGCAGGAAATAGTCAATTAAAAAGCGATACCGTTCCTTTTTGGTCATAAAAAAATCCCGACTTTTAGCCGGGATAAAATTACATTAAAAGCTTTAGCGGATCATACCTGAGCTGAAAGTTCGGCCACTGCTTTTTCAGCATAATTCAGTATTGAATCAACTGTTTGCTGGCTTGGTGACATTTTAAGCGTTTCAAGCTTTTTATGAGCTGAACTGATCACTTCAAATTGTTCACGAAGACTCCAATCAGTTTCTAAAGCAGCCTTTATTTCGGCTGTTCGTGCTGGGGAAGTTTCATTATACAAATAAAGTAATAAATCTTCCGGGGTAAAGTTGTGCATAGACAAGTTAAGTTGCTTGTGTGTTAAAAAATTAAATATCCATATCCGCTTACATAAACGGCTGATAAAGAAGAATATTGCCTTCCAGGACTAAATTAATCGCTTTTTAATGGGGAATTCACTATAAAAAGGTCTTCATTATCTTTTTTCATCATGTATTTCTCCCGGGCATATTTTTCAATACTTTGGGCATCATTTTTCAGAAGTTGTAGTTCTTTCTGCGAATCTGTTATTAAATCATCAAGATGCTGCTCACTATTTTGAAGTTCATTTAACTTCTGTTTTCGCTCAAAACCCGAGGGAATGTCTTTTGGATCAAAGAACAACATCCAGATCACAAAGAATGAACCGGCAAGCAGGTACTTGTTCTTTAACCAGGAGGGGATATGGGTTAGAAGTTTCATGTTAAACTATGATTCTGGATACCAGATACTGGATGTTAGCATATTTATCAAGCATCCAGTATCAAGCATCATGCATTTTACTTCCCAAATTTAATCTTTCCTTTTGGATAAATGCCGCTTTCGCCCAGCATTTCTTCTACCCGGATTAGCTGGTTATACTTAGCCATCCGGTCGGTTCTTGATGCTGAACCTGTTTTGATTTGACCACAATTTAAAGCAACGGCCAGGTCGGCAATGGTGGTATCTTCTGTTTCGCCGCTGCGATGACTCATGATGGTATTATAGCCATTATTCTGTGCCATACTCACTGCATTGATGGTTTCGGTAATGGTACCGATCTGGTTCACTTTAACCAATAACCCGTTCCCGATTCCTTCATTAATTCCTCTTTCCAAACGGGTAACATTGGTTACAAACAGGTCGTCGCCCACCAACTGGCATTTGCTGCCAACTGCTTCTGTCAGCATTTTCCATCCCTTCCAGTCATCTTCGGCCATCCCATCTTCTATAGAGCAGATGGGGTATTGCTTAACCCAGCTCTCCCAGTATTTCACCAACTGCTCACTCGTCATTTTCTTTCCATCGCTTTTATGAAAAATATATTTCTTCTCTTTTGCATTCCACAGTTCGCTGTTGGCAGCATCCATGGCGATTTTAATTTGGGTCCCGGTTTTATATCCTGCCGCCTGTATGGCGGTCAGTACCGTTTCAATGGCTTCTTCGTTGCTTTGGATATTGGGCGCAAAACCACCTTCGTCACCTACATTGGTGCTGTAACCCTTTTTCTTTAATACCGATTTCAATGTATGAAAGATCTCTACGCCCCATTGCAGTCCTTCACTGAAGGTAGAAGCACCCACCGGCATGATCATAAATTCCTGGAAGTCGATCTTATTATCAGCATGCGCCCCGCCATTTAAAATATTCATCATCGGGATGGGCAATATCTTTGCATTGGTTCCGCCGATATAACGGTACAGAGGAAGATTTGCTTCCAGCGCCGCTGCTTTAGCAACAGCCATGCTTACGGCAAGGATTGCATTAGCGCCCAGTTTTCCTTTATTGGCTGTACCATCCAGGGCCAGCATCATGGCGTCGATGCCGGTTTGATCAGCTACATCCCACCCTAATAAATTATCTGCAAGAATGGCATTTACGTTCTTAACAGCTTTCAGTACGCTTTTACCTCCATACAATTTTTTATTGCCGTCTCTTAATTCAACCGCTTCGTGAATTCCCGTACTGGCGCCACTTGGCACGGCAGCACGGCCCAGGTGTTCGTTCTCAGTAAGAATATCTACTTCTACAGTTGGATTGCCGCGGCTGTCTAATATCTGGCGGGCATGAATGGAGGCGATGTAACTCATGATTGGTTAATTAGTTTATTAGTTTATTGGTTGATTCGTTAATGAACGGAATACTTGTTCCAGGCTGTTGCTCTCGGTTTGCAAAGAAACAATGTTCCAATTATTCTGCAAACTCAATTCCAGTAATTGTTTGCGAACAGATTCGGGGTTTGTGGTTTGAAGTTTGAAGTTTGTGGTTTGAAGTTGTTCTATGTTTGTAACCGCGTTTAAACCTGTTAACCTGTCAACCGGAATACTTTCTTTGAACTCAACCAGTACAGATTGATTTCCATCTTTCCCTTTTTGCAGATTACTTAAACTATCGTTTGCCACGATCTTTCCCCTGTTGATGATGATCACCCGGTCGCAGACAGCCTGCACTTCCTGCAGGATATGTGAAGAGAACAGAACCGTTTTTTCTTTACCCAGTTTTTTGATCACTTCCCGTATCTCCACGATCTGGTTGGGATCCAGGCCACTGGTTGGTTCATCCAGTATCAGTACCTCGGGGTCGTGTATCAATGCGGCAGCAAGCCCAACTCTTTGCTTATACCCTTTACTTAACTGCCCGATCTTTTTATTGGCTTCAACGGTTAAGCCTACCTGCCCGATCACTTCTTCTATCTTATGTTTTTTATTTACCACCGCATGAACATTGGCAATGAAGTCGAGGTATTCTCTTACATACATATCGTAATAAAGCGGGTTAGCCTCGGGTAAATAACCCACTTTTGTTTTTGTTTCTTTGTTGTTTTCTGTCACTTGCCGGCCACATATTTCTGCTTTTCCTCCGTCTGCCAGCAGGTAACCGGTGATGATCTTCATGGTGGTTGATTTGCCGGCGCCATTGGGCCCCAGGAAACCAACGATCTCTCCTTTATCAACTTTAAAGGAAATACCATCCACCGCTTTTTGCGTACCGTAAACTTTTGTAAGATTATCTACCTGTATTGACATGTATGCGATTATTCAGCAAAAATAAAAAACGCCGGATGGAAAACCCGACGTTTGTTTTAAAGCTTCGTTATTTTTTATCCCCGGGTTTGTTGCCTGGATTTTGATTTCTTTGTTGCTGGTTTGGATTGCGGTTTGGACCCTGCTGCCTGTTTGGATTATTGCGGTTGCGGTTTTGCTGACTGCCACCTGATTGCTGTGACCGGTTACCTCCGCCCGGACGGCCCTGCTGACCGCCACCCTGTTTTGGTTGCTGTCCCTGGCCTCCACGATCCTGCCTGGGTCCGCGTGGCTGATCTTTTCTTTTCTCCAGGTCTCTTCTTTTGCGGCTGGTTTTTTCCAGGCTCTTTAAGCTGATCTGTCCAACTACATCGGCATAAACCGGTTCAATTTCTTTAGGCTTATTACTTGTTACTTCCACCGGCTCCAGGCTTTCGGGTCTTATTCCCTGCCTGTTCAGCTCTTTTATCTTTTTAACCCGTTCAATGGTCAATGGATATTGTTTGTTGCTGTCGGGCATGCTGTACCACATCAGGTTGCGAAAGATATCTTTCTTAACCAGGTAGGCACGGCTTGTTGCAATTTCAATATTATCTGCGTCATCCGGGAAAAAACGAAGTGCATCCATGTAGGTATCCAGTTCGTAATTCAAACAACATTTCAACCGGCCGCACTGTCCGCTTAATTTACTTTGATTGATGCTCAAATTCTGATAACGGGCTGCATTGGTGTTCACACTTTTGAAATCGGTGAGCCAGCTGCTGCAGCAAAGTTCACGCCCGCAACTGCCGATGCCACCTACTTTTCCGGCTTCCTGCCTTGCACCGATCTGGCGCATTTCTACTTTTACTTTGAATTCGGCAGCGTATAATTTTATCAGTTCACGAAAATCAACCCGGTCATCGGCAATGTAAAAGAAGGTTGCTTTGCGGCCATCGGCCTGTATCTCCACTTCGGCCATTTTCAGTTCCAGCTTCAGCTGGCGGGCAATGGCACGGCTGCGAATGAGTACCTGTGCCTCCCGTGATTTTGTTTCCAGCATCTTTGAAATGTCGGTATCGTTGGCACGGCGCAGCACTTTTTTTATATCCGGACTTTTTTCGTCGGTCTTGTTCTTCTTCAATTGCAGGCGAACCAGCTCGCCGGTAATGTTGATCATACCCACGTCGAAACCATTCACGCCTTCTACGGCAACCATATCGCCTTTTACAAATTGTTGCAGGGTAACATTCCGGAAAAAATCTTTACGGCTTCCGTTATTGAAACTTACTTCCACAATGCGGCATCCGCTTTCCGGGTCGCTGAAGGGCAGATTGGCCAGCCAGTCGTGCACATTCATGCGGTTACAACCCCCGGTGGAACAATTTCCGTGGCTCTGGCAACCCGATGGCGCCCCGTCTTTAGATGTTCCGCAACTTCCACATCCCATATAGAGAAGAATTAAAAATTAAAAATTAGAAATGAAGAATTATAAGCCGGGCGGGAGAATTACTATTATACTTCGGTGGCGTCGCACTCTTTTACTGTATCTCTATATTCGGCAGGTAATGTTCCATACTGAGCGAAGCTGAAGTATGGGATGCCGTACAAGTGAGTGACACAACGATGCTTGGTATTGTTGAAAATGCTGGTATCAAAATATATAATACACGAATATCAACTCAAATCAGTAATCTCTGTACCCCGGGTCAAATTCCTCAATTCACCAAAATTAACGATTTGTTGTTAATAATATGATACAAGCGGATAGAAAGGGCATGAAAAAGCATTTTAGCGTTGGCATTCCGCTCAATATAATAGCTGGCTTTATCTAATTCGGTAATAATGGCCTCCTGTTGCTCAATAGAACAGATCTTATTCAGGCGAAGGGCGAAGTCGTAGTCGGTAGATCGTTGATCGTTGTCCGACGGTCCGATGGCCCGTATCCGTATGGCCTGTTCCAGCAGGTGAATGAAATATTTAAGGAACTGCTTTTGTTTCTCCCTTCCCAGCTTAGCAGTATCATCTATCCATTTTACCTGGGCAACGGGGCCGGTTCGTATAACGGCATTGAGCCATTCCCTGAGCATGGCTTCCCAGTCGTCATCGGCATGTTGCAATAATTGTAATGCTTCCCTGAAATTGCCTTCGGTAACAGCAGCCACCTGCCGGGCTTTTTCCATGTTAACCCCTTCTTTTAATTCCAGTGCTGCTTCCACATCCAGCTTACTCAGCATGGGAACTTTTACCAGTTGTGTTCTTGATAAAATGGTAGGAAGAATGAGGTCTTCGTTCTCCGCAACAAGAATGAACAGCGTATTTGGCGGCGGTTCTTCAATAAGCTTTAATAATTTATTTCCTTCCTTACCTAAGAATTCGGGCAGCCACATGATGAGGATCTTGTATTCGCTCTCAAAACTTTTGAGGTTGAGTTTGCGGATGATGTCGTTGCATTCGTGTGCAGTGATGTTGCCTTGCTTATTTTCGGCGCCGATGAATTGCAGCCAGTCGTACACATTGCCGTAGGGATTTGTTGCGATGAACTCCCGCCACTCCTTTATGTAATCGGTACTGATGGGCTTATCGCCCGGTTTACGGGGAATAACCGGGTAAGAGAAATGTATATCGGGATGAATGAGTTCGTTTGCTTTTTTGCAGGAAGGGCAGGTGCCGCAGGAATCGGAGCCGGATGCAAGATCCCGGATCCCGGATCCCGGATCGGGTTCACCGAATAATGATGGCTCTGCTGCCGGCTGTTTGCCGTTCACTTTTTCGCAGGTAATGTATTGTGCAAATGCCAATGCCAGTTGCAGGGCGCCGCTGCCTTCTTTGCCTAAGAATAACAGGGCATGACTTAGCCGGTTGTGCTGTACCATTTGAGCCAGTTGCTCCTTGATCGCTTTTTGGCCGGTGATGGATTGGAATTGCATGGGACAAAGATAGTTGAAGTGGTTGAGTTGGAAACTCAGGACCAGGGCATCCCGGTCAGAGACCGGGACGAGTGCTCTTATAATTTAGAAATTATCTCCTCACTCATCGGCTTCACCTTACTTGTAAAATGATCAAGCAGCTTTCCGTTCTCATCTACTAAAAACTTATTGAAGTTCCAGGTTACCCGGGCATCCATTACGCCGTTCTCTTCTTTATTGCAAAGCCAGCGGTAAATAGGCGCTGTGTTCTTTCCTTTAACGGATATTTTGGCTGCCATCGGAAAAGTAACGCCGTAATTCTTTTTGCAGAATGCTGCGATGGTTTCGTTGCTGCCGGGTTCCTGGGAGAAGAAATTGTTTGCGGGAAAACCAACGATCACCAGTTTGTCTTTATACTTCTCGTACAATTGCTCCAGTCCTTCGTATTGCGGGGTAAAGCCGCATTTGCTGGCGGTATTAACAATGAGGATCTTCTTCCCTTTGAAAGCGGCGAAGTCGATCGTGTCTCCATTCAATCCTTCCACCTTAAAATCATAGATGGACCTTGTTTGTGCCTGAACTGTTGTGCAGGTAAAAACAGCGCCTAAAAAAAGGAAGAGGTAAAAACAGATCCGCCTGGTCATGTTCTTAAAGTTTGCTGATGATCTCTTCGCTCATGGGCTTTACCTTGCTGGGGAAGTAGGCAACCAGGTTCCCTTTTTCATCCAGCAGGAACTTGCCGAAATTCCATTTTATCTCGGCGTCCAATACTCCGTTCTCTGCTTTGTTGCAAAGCCATTGGTAAATGGGGGCCATGTCGTCGCCTTTCACCGAGATCTTGGCAGCCATAGGGAAGGTTACACCATAGTTCTTTTTGCAGAATTCTTTTATCTCAGAATTGGTGCCGGGCTCCTGTCCGCCAAAATTATTGGCGGGAAAACCAACGATCACTAATTTTTCTTTGTAGGTCTCGTATAATTTTTCCAGCTCTTCATACTGCGGGGTATATCCACACTTACTGGCGGTGTTTACAATGAGTATCTTCTTGCCTTTGAAAGCAGAGAAATCGATCGATCCTCCTTCTAAAGCTTCTACTTTAAAATCATAGATGGATTTTGCGACCGGGTTGAGCTGTGTACCGGAAAAAAGAAAAGCAACGGTAATTGCCAATAGCTTGATCATACAGAATTGTTTTAATTATAACGGATGAAAGATGCTTTTGTTCAGGTTAAGCGGGATTAGAGGAAATAAAAATAAGCAATTCCCGGCCAGCAATAATTACAGATTGATGAATGGCTATTGTTTTTCGTAGCAACCCATGTCGGGCAGGCCCACACTTCGATTCTTATCATCCAGGTCTTTGGGGAAACCGGTTGCAATACCGGCATTGATACCTGGGGCCATTGAATTTTTTGTTACCCGGAAATCGAAGATCCGTTTGCTTACGTCAATACTGTCGAAAGAAGGGTTCTGGTTCTTAATGTTGGAAGTAAGCGTGCTGTTGGCGGGATCGCTTGCCACCCGGAAAAGATTTTTTTCGAGCAGGACATTAAAGGTGTTTGCACCCTGTTTATTCACGATTACTTCGTTGCTAACAAAGCCCTCATCTCCCCAGAAAATATTGTTGCGGAAAACGGCATTGAGGTCGGAGGTAACGGTTACGCCATTTTGAAAAGCGAAGTTGCTTACATTCAGCACCGGGTTCTTATGTAAAATATAATTGTTTGAAAAAGTAGCTACCGTGCAGTGCGTGAAATTGTAATTACCACCATAGCTAAGCACTACATTATTGCCGCAGTTGCTTACCAAACTGTTATCGGCCAGCAGGCTGCTGTTTACACAGAATATTCCAACATCGTATGCATTGTCAATAACACATTGATGCAATACCAGTTTTGGATTGGCATTAATGGAAGGCTTTTCGGCAACAATGGCCTGGTATGCATTTTTTACAACGGCAAATGTCATTACGTTATCCTTACTGTTGCCCCGGAAATAAATGCCAGGCCAGCTTGCCGGCAGGTCTTTATATATATCATCCAGCCTGTCGCCGGTGAAAACCACATTATCTGTTTTGGTTCCGTTCACTATTAAAGTTCCATCCACAATAAAAGGTGCATCGGCGTGTGAGTATATTCTGCAGCCGGGCTGAATGGTGAGGGAAGCTGTAGTATCAATGCGGATGCTGCCCAGGATCACATAGGGCAGGTTATTGGTCCAGGTTATATTGCCAGTGATCACCCGGTTGCGCAGGAAATTTGCATTTTGACCAAAAGCCTGCAACTGAACATAACGGTTATTGCCATTATAATTTATAAGTATGCTGTCGCTGACTATAAAGGGAAGGTTGCTGGCATTTGGATTGATGGTAACGGATACAAATACATAAATGCTGTCGTTGGCTTCAATGTCGAGGTTGGTGGCTTCTGTTGTGGCGATGCCGTCTACATTCATTTTAAACGAAGAGGCGGTGCCACCCATCAGTCTTACTTTACTCAAACGCAGTTTCTGGTTATTCTCATTGATGATCTTGAATGATTTGGTGATGGAACCGGCCGTGGTAAAAACAGTGTCGTATTTCAAACTGTCGGTACTGGTGCGGAGCAAGGCATCGGAACTGTTGATGAAGGAATCTTTTTTGCAGGAAGCCAGCAAAAGGCAAAAGGAAAAAGGCAAAAGGCAAAAAAGGAAATTCTGTTTCTTCATTGTTCAAATTTATACTTATTTGATTACAGTTTTGTTAGTTGTATTTCAGCTTTGTCTGGTTTATTCTATTTAGGTGCATATGCCAGGGTAGCGATACTCAGCTTTACACTTCCTGTTTGTATCATTACAGCGCCGCATGCTTCCAATGTGGCACCTGTGGTCACCACATCATCCACCAGCAACAGATGTTTGTTTGCCAATGTGTTTTGTGCTACCACCCTGAAACTTTCTTTTACATTCTCCCAACGCTCGGTACGATGCTTACGGGTTTGTGTTTCGGTAGCGTATTGACGGATAACAGCATTACTCATTACCGGTATATTCATTACAGAAGACATGCCGTTACAGATGATCGCTGCCTGGTTGTAGCCCCGCTTATGTTCTTTATCGGCATAAAGGGGTAGGGGTATCAAAGCGTCAATCCTGCTGAAGCGACCGCTGCTGAGCAGGCTCTTACCCATGAGTTCGCCCAGGTAAGATCCGATCTGTGTATTGCTCTTATACTTTAGTTCGTGAATGAGTTGTTGTACCAGGAACTCTTTTGCAAAATAAAACTCACTATGAGCCGCTTCAATGGGAAGCCTTCCCCAAAAATATTTTTCAACCGGGTTGCCGGCCATGCCTGCAAAATTGGTGTGGGGTAAAGAATGGATGCAGCGAAGGCAAAGCTGATTGCCATCTTTTAAAAGATCGGAACCGCAGCCGGTACAGGTATGCGGATAAAGAAGATGCAGGGTACTGCTGATAATATTTCTGGCCGCTGCGATCATTGCTTGTTTCAATGAGTTAAAACAGGTACTGGTATAGCTCCTCTACCTTACTTAAGGGAACCACTTCAATATTGAATTTGGATCTGCCCGATTGTTTATGCGAAAGGTTATACTTGCTGAGGATGATCTTTTCAAAGCCGAGTTTTTCTGCTTCGGCAATGCGTTGTTCGATTCGGTTAACAGCCCGTATCTCTCCACTAAGTCCCACTTCTCCGGCAAAGCAGTATTTCTGGTTGATGGGAACGTCTTCATAGCTGCTCAGTAAGGCGCTTACTATAGCCAGGTCGATGGACGGATCTTCTGCTTTCAATCCGCCGGCAATATTGATGAATACGTCCTTAACGCCAAAATGAAAGCCGCCTCTTTTTTCCAGTACGGCCAGTAATAATTGTAAACGACGCAGGTCAAAACCACTCACCGTTCTTTGCGGGGTTCCATACACACTCTGTGTAACCAATGCCTGTCCTTCAACCAGCAACGGGCGAAGTCCTTCCATGGTTGCTGCAATGGCGATGCCGCTTAGTTGCTCTTCTTTTTGGGTTATTAAAATTTCAGAAGGATTGCTTACAGCTCTCATGCCGGCATCGGTCATTTCATATATACCCAGTTCAGAGGTGGAACCAAAGCGGTTCTTCAGCGTACGCAAAATACGATAGGTGTAATGGCGGTCGCCTTCAAACTGCAGTACGGTATCTACCATGTGTTCCAGGATCTTTGGCCCGGCAATGGTTCCGTCTTTGGTGATATGCCCGATCAAAAAAACCGGTGTGTTGGTTTCTTTGGCAAAGCGCTGCAATTCGGCGGCGCATTCCCGTATCTGGCTTATGCTGCCAGGGCCGCTTTCTACAAAAGGAGACTGAAGCGTTTGAATGGAGTCTACAATAACCAGCTGCGGCTTTAGTTTTTTTATTTCCTGGAAAATGGTTTGTGTACTGGTTTCGGTAAGCAGGTAAAAATTCTCGCTTTTAAACCCGATGCGGTCTGCTCTCATCTTTATCTGCTGTTCGCTTTCTTCTCCGCTTATATATAGTGTAACGATGTCGGCCAGCTGCAAACCATTTTGCAGAAACAGGGTTGATTTACCGATACCAGGTTCACCGGCAACCAAAACAATGCTTCCTAAAACAATTCCTCCGCCCAGCACCCTGTTCAATTCAGCATCGGTGGTAATGATCCTTTTCTCCTCGGCACTGCTTACATCGTTGATGGAGATGGTCTTTAGTTTCCCATTCCCGGTATAGTCATGCCAGGGATCCTTTTCTTTTTTGTCGGATCCTTTGACGATGATCTCCTCAACAAAAGTATTCCAGCTGTTACAGGACGGACACTTGCCCAGCCATTTGGCGCTTTCATATCCACAGCTCTGGCAAAAAAAGGCGGATTTGGTCTTGCTCATGCCATAAATGTAAACTGGAAAAAGAAGAATGAAAAATCAATTACCTCGGCAGTAAAGGAGAAAATACCCGGTATATAATATTGTAAGTGAAGATGCGAATTGATGTTTTAATTTATTTCAGGGAGATGTAAATCCGGCGATTCCGGAAAAGTAAAAGGGTCAACATTTCTGCTGACCCTTTGTACTTACTAACCCATTAAATTCTGTTGCTAAATTACAAATTGCGGCCACATAAAAAAATAAATTTTGGCCGATGTTGATAAGTTATGACCCATACTAACAGCAGGGAGTAGCCTATCTGGCCTCTTGTAAATATACTGATAATCAATAGGTTAATGCCACAACAGAATTTCATAAATTATCGGTCATCAAGCTGTTTAAAAAATTTATTTCTTAAAATATTTGGTTTATAAAATAAACTACTTTACGTTTGTGTGAAATTTAGAAGGATGAAAAAAGTAATTTGTTTACTGCTTTTGGTTACGGGTTTACAGGCAAAAACACAAACCAGGGTGGCTGGAAAAATTTCAGATACCAGGGGAAAATCATTGGCAGGAGTAAGCATTACTTTAAAGAATACCTATGATGGATCCACTACCGATTCGTTGGGTAATTATTCTTTTACAACTACCGAAAAAGGAAAACAGGTTCTGGAAGCATCAATTATCGGGTTTAAGCCATTTGAGCAGGAGATCAATCTCAATTCAAATCCCCTCACGCTGAATATTCTCCTTAAAGAGCTGGTGACCGAACTGAAAGCTGTTGTAATATCTGCAGGTGCATTTGTTGCCAGCGATAAAAATAAAGGTGCCGTTCTGAATGCCATTGATATTGTTACCACCCCAAGCGCCAACGGCGATGTTACCAGTGCTTTTAAAACACTGCCCGGTACGCAGCAAGTTGGAGAAAGCGAGGGCCTGTTTGTAAGAGGAGGCTCGGCAACAGAAAGTAAAATATATATGGATGGGAACCTGGTGAACAATTTCTTTTACAGCAGCACACCAGGCATAGCCACAAGAGGACGGTTCAATCCTTTTCTTTTTAAGGGAACCATTTTCAGTTCGGGTGGATATTCGGCCCTATACGGACAAGCGCTTTCTTCTGCACTTATACTGGAAAGTAAAGATCTCCCGGAAAGAACGGAAGCAGATCTTGCGATTTCTGTCATTGGCATGGGCGGTGGTATACAGCACCTGGCAAAAAACAAAAAATCATCCTGGGGGGTATCGTATAATTATACAAACCTGCTGTTGGGTTTTGCGATCAATAAACAAAAGCAGGATTTTTTTCAGATACCCGTGTACCACCAGGGCGATGCCAATTTCCGGATAAGGACCAAAACGGGCGGCATGATAAAATACTATGGTTATATCAGCGCCAACAAAACCGGTTTCAGAAGCCCCGATATTGATTCATTGCCATTAAAAGACGCTTTTGCTATTGATAACCTTAATACTTACCAGAATATTAACTGGAAAGACAACCTGGGCAATGGCTGGCGCATTAACACCGGCATCAGTTACAGCACCAATAAAGACGATATCGTTAATGAATTAGAAGATGCCAATAACCAGAAGCAGGTAATTACAAACCCTTCTTTTTATGCCTTCAAGAATTTCAGTCTCGAGAACCGGGCACAATATGCACAGGCACGGTTAGTACTGGAAAAAAAGCTGAACGGGTTAAATATAGTTCGCTTTGGCAGCGATTATTTTTACAGTGAAGAGAAGTCAACCTATATTTTATACGACGGTACCCGGTTTCCCGGAACGGTGAATGATAACCTGGTGTCGGTATTTGCAGAAACAGATATCTATATCACCAACAGTTTGGCGGCCAAACTGGGAAGCAGGCTGGAGCATTCTAACCTGATCAGTAAATGGAATATTGCCCCCCGGGTTTCGGTAGCCTATAAGTTTGCTGATAACAGCCAGGCATCTTTTGCTTACGGCATCTTTTATCAAAACCCTGAAAGAAAATACCTGCCGGCAGCAGCAAGTCTTGATTATTCAAGAGCGGCACATTATATCCTGCAATACCAGAAACTGAGCAGCAGGCAAACATTCCGTATTGAGGCGTTCTACAAAAAATACAGCGACCTGTATAAAACCTCTGTCAACATAACCGGAAGAGAAATGGCTGCAAACAACAATGGCTTTGGCGATGCAAAAGGGGTGGAGTTATTCTGGAGAGATAAAAAGACCTTTAAGAATGTTGACTACTGGATCTCTTATTCTTATTTAGATACCAAAAGGGATTTTCTGAACTATCCTTATGCCATCACTCCTTCCTTTGCGGCCAACCATACAGCCGCTTTGGTAGTAAAGAAATTTGTGTTGCCATGGAAAACCGGCTTTAACCTCAGCTATAATTTCGCAAGTGGCCGTCCTTATTACCGCATAGCTTACGACAATGCACTGAACAAATACGTGATCAGTGATGCCGGTAAAACCATCAATTACAACAGCATGAGCTTTAGCATCAACTACCTGCCAAACCTGGGTAAAACGAATCCAAAGGTTTTTGCCGTATGGGTGCTGGGCATCAATAATGTGCTGGGGCAGAACCAGGTGTTCAATTATAATTACAGTAACGACGGAAACCGAAAGGTACCGGTAACACCGCCATCCAAACGATTCATCTTTGTGGGCTGCTTTTTAAGTTTTGGGATCGACCGCACCCAGGATGCCATCAATAATAACTTATAAGACAACTTGATTTCAAATGGCCTACAGCTATCTTAAACTCATACACCTTGCAGCCGTAATAATATTCCTGGGGAATATTATTACAGGGTTATTCTGGATGGCATTTGCGGTAAAGACAAAAGATATTAGAATAATCAACCACACCATGAAGGGTATAATAAAAGCAGACCGTTATTTTACCATCCCCGGAGTGATTATTGTTACTGCCGGAGGTATTTTAGCGGCTGTTCATGCAAAACTGCCTATCCTGCAAACCGGGTGGATTTTTTGGTCGGTTATGATGTTCTCTGTTTCGGGACTTGTGTTTGCAATAAAACTGGTGCCATTACAGAAAAAGATCTGCAAGCTCACTTTGGATAAAGAACCTGCCAGTGATTTAAACCGGGAAGAATTTAACAAAGCATACCTGGCATGGGATATTTGGGGGCTCATAGCATTGCTTACGCCTTTATCGGCACTGGCAATGATGGTACTAAAAATACCAAAATAGCTTTTCTGATCTATGACGGTCAGATAAACAGCATACAGGCATAAAACAAATTTCAATCATCGCCTTGCCGGGTTGAGGAATACCGGCAAAGGTCAAAACCTAAATAATATGTCGCACAATCAACCAGCTCCCGAAGGAAAGGACCCCATCCTCTGGGAGATCGCTCAAAAAAGAGCAAGTTTCAAGACCCATGCAATTACATATATAATTGTAAACGGATTCTTATGGGGAATATGGTTCTTATCAGCAAACCGTCATCACGTGGATTTTGATGATTATGGGTGGAATCATTTTCCATGGCCCCTGTGGTCAACACTTGGCTGGGGCATCGGGCTGGCCTTTCATTTTGCCGGCGCCTATATTTTTCCCCGGGCTAACTCCGTGGAAAAGGAATACGAAAAATTAAAAAACAGAAAATAAACTACTAAAACAATCACTCATGAAAAAGTTCATGCTTATTATCGCTGTTATTCTTACAACAGCAAATGTATTTGCACAAAGCGACCGGTATATTGCAGCCATGAAGAACAACATCGCCGCCATAGATACCAGCTTTAGAAACCCGGCAAACCTTTTATCGCTTGCCAACAACTTTGAACGTATTGCCACGGCAGAAAAAAATCAATGGCTGGCTTATTATTATGCTGCCTTGTGCCAGGTAAACTATACGTATATGGAACAGGACAAATCAAAGATCGATGCCATTGCCGATAAAGCCACAGCGCTTATTGACAAAGCCGATTCGCTGCAGCCAAAAAATTCAGAGATCAGCTGCCTGAAGAGCATGATCGCCAGCAGTCACATGATGGTAAACCCCATGCAGCGTTATATGGAGTATGGTGCAGAGATCACGGCTCACCTGGAAGATGCCATGCAACAGGACCCGTTGAATCCAAGACCCGAGTATTTAAAAGGCCAGGGATTAAAATACACCCCGGAACAATTCGGGGGCGGTTGTACTGCCGCAAAACCTATACTGCAATCTTCATTGGATAAGTTCAATACTTTTAAGCCGGCCAGCGATATTCACCCTAACTGGGGAAAGCAACGGGTAGAAAAATTATTGAGTGAATGTAAATAAAACAGATACCGGGGTTGATTATTTTCGAGCCCCGGTATTTAACCAAACTCCTGTATATGCAACCAGAAAATTTTTCTCCCAAAGACAGCCTGCAGTTAATTGACAATATGATCAACCAGGCAAAGAACCGGTTTACCGAGAACGGATTTTTATATTTATTATGGGGCTGGGCAATATTTGCATGTTCGCTTTTTCATTTTGCTGCAATAAAACTAAACCTGTTTAAACACCCCGAATGGGTTTGGACGATTACCTGGGCCGTAGTGATCTTTCAGATCATTTACCTCGTAAGAGTAAAAAGAAAAGAAAAAGTGAAAACATATAGTGATGGAATAATCGATGCCATCTGGATTTGCTTTGGGATTTGCATGTTGGTGCTCGCCATCGTTATCGGGCGGTTTAATTTATGGATATACATGAACTCACTGGTATTGTTGTTTTATGGCATCCCCACATTTTTATCTGGGTTTGTTATGCGGTTTACGCCGCTAAAATTAGGAGGGATAGCCTGTTGGCTGTTGGCAATCGCATCTACATTCGTTGCCCCGGTTTATTATTTGATCCTGCTGGCATTGGCCGTGCTAATTGCCTGGATAGTGCCCGGCTACCTGCTCCGGAAAAAGTATAATCAACAAAACAAACCATCACTTAATCTTTAATACCATGGCAAACGATCAGCAACTTTCAGGTGAAAAAAGCCTCGAGATCATTCAGCAGATGATCAACCAGGCAAAAACCAACTTAACCGATAATGGAATCAGCTGGCTGCTGTGGGGTACCATGTTGATCCTTGCATCGGTGTCAACCTTTGTCTTTATAAACATCGGCTCTGCAAACCTCTTCCTGGGCTGGAATGTTTTTGGTGCGGTAACCATAATCCTGCTTGCGTACGATGCATTGAAACCTAAACGGAAAAAAGTAAAGACCTATGTAGATGAACTGATGACGATGGTAGACATCGGGTTCTTTGTCTGCGTTTTTGTTATTATCCTGGCTATAAATATTTCCGTAAGTCCCAACGAAGGTTTTGGCTTTATGCTGATGGCCTTTGCTTTTTTAATGCTTATTAAAGGAGGCGCTGTTAAATCAAAGGCCCTGATCATTGGAGCTGTTGTTAACTGGGTGGGGGCCATTGCTATTTTCAAGAACAAGGAATTTAAGTACGATATGCTTATTATGGCCGGCGCTGTACTCATCGGTTATATCATACCCGGCCTGATTCTTTGGGCGGAGTATAAAAAGGCAAATAAAATTTCAAAAAAATAATCCGGCTCCTGCAATGGAATTCAAAGAACTCGATCCCATATTACATTCACAACTGAGGCTTGCCGTGGTAAGCCTGCTCATCAGCGTGCGGGAAGCCGAGTTCACGTTCTTAAAAGAAAAAACAAACTCTACCGCCGGCAACCTGAGCGTGCAGATAAATAAATTAAAAGATGCCGGCTATATCGAGGTCATCAAACAATTCAGCAACAATTACCCGCAAACCATCTGTAAGATAACCCGGAAAGGCATTGAAGCCTTTGAAACTTATGTAAATGCCCTGCAAACGTATATGAATCCAGGCGGATAAAACCTTAATGGCCGCCACCCAACCTTCCCGGCTTAAATAAACAGGCATATCTCAACCTTTTACCTGCTTATCTGTTTTACCTTTGCTGATATAGGAAAGTATGCCAGCTATCATAAGTGTACACAATATCTCCAAAAGATTTAAAGAAATCACCGCTGTTGATGATCTCTCCTTTACGGTTAATGAGGGTGATATATATGGTTTCCTCGGGCAGAACGGAGCCGGCAAATCCACCACCATACGTATGCTGCTTACACTGGTGAAGCCAACCACGGGTACGATCAATATCTTTGGAAAAGAACTTACTGCCAACCGGACCGGTATACTAAAACAGGTAGGGGCCATCATCGAAAAACCAGACCTTTATAAATACCTTTCTGCTTTTGATAACCTGGCACTGTTTGCAAAGATGAGTGGTATAAAACCTACGCGGAGCCTGTTATTGGATCAGTTAAGATTAGTGGGCCTGGAAGAAAGGGCTTTCAGTAAAGTAAAAACATTCAGCCAGGGGATGAAGCAGCGGCTGGGAATTGCCGTTGCCCTGGTACATGATCCAAAACTCATCATACTTGATGAACCAACCAACGGGCTGGATCCGCAGGGAATAGCGGATATACGAAACCTTATTCTTAAACTTAGCCGGGAGATGGGAAAAACAATCCTTGTTTCTTCTCACCTGCTCAGTGAAGTGGAATTAATTGCCAGCCGTATGCTCATCATTCACAAAGGAAAGAAAATGGTGGAAGGAAAGGTAGCTGAATTATTAGATCCATCAAAGTCGTTGGTACAGATCGAAACACCCCATAATGATGAAGCCCGGGAAAAACTGAAATATTCAAACTGGAATGACTTGGTACTGCCCGGCACAAAAAACATCCAGCTTAAGATGAATAAGGAAGATGTGCCTGATCTTATTGCAGACCTGGTTGGGATGGAAATAAAATTACTTTCTGTAAACCCAACCCATTCACTGGAAGATTATTTTTTATCACTTACAACCCAACCCGGCCATGTGGAATCTTTTGCAGATTGAACTGTATAAAATATTCAGGAAGCCAAGGACCTATATTGCATTTGGCGCCATTGCCGCTTTTATTTTACTGATACAACTCGCCCTGCTTGCAAACGGTAAAGATTATCTTCAGTTCGGGCTGGGTTTCCTGGATGATTCGTTTGAGATACCGTACGATAAGATCAATAATGGTTACTGGATATGCTTTCTCGTGCTTAACCTGCTGCTCATACATGTTCCCATACTGGTGGCGCTGGTGGCAGGTGATATTGTTTCCGGTGAAGCAAATATGGGAACGCTTCGATTGCTGGTCTCCAAGCCCATCAGCCGCACCCAGCTGGTATTGGCAAAATTCCTTGCCGCCGTAACGTATGTTATTGCATTACTTGCCTGGATGGCATTGTTTGCATTGGTCTTAAGCATTGTTTTATTTGGCACCGGCGATGTGGTGGTGGCCAAATCAATGGAGATGCATCAGATTGAAAAAGTGGATGTGTTGTGGCGTTATTTTGCTGCCTTTGGTTTTGCCGCGTTGGCGCTCATCCTGGTGGCATCGCTGTCGCTCCTGCTTTCGGTTTTATCCGAGAATTCGATTGGCCCCATTGTGGGCACGGTTTGCATCATCATTGTGTGTACCCTCATCAGCGAAATGCAGATACCCCTGTATGATAAATACCTGCGGCCATACCTGTTCACCACGTACATGCTTGGCTGGAAGGGATTTTTTTACATTGGCGTGGATGGCGATGGACAAACCATCCGGGGATCGGTGGAGAATATGCCTGCTATTTTAAAAAGCATCGGCGTGATACTAACGTACACAATTGTATTTGTTACGGCATCTGTAATTGTGTTCAGAAAAAAAGATATACTGTCGTAATATGAAAAAAACCATTCTTGCCATAATCATGTTGTACCTGTTTGCTCCCTTCGTGTTACATGCACAGGAGGTAAGCCAATTGGTGGAAAAAGTGAAAGCGAAGATCGAACAGGTAAAAGATTATACTGCATCGGGTAAAATGAAAACCAATGTAAGTTTTTTAAAAGTGCCTGTGGCAAATGTGGTCATCTATTTTAAGAAACCCAACCGGCTTAAAATAAAAAATGAAAAAGGCATTTCTTTTGTGCCAAAAGGAACCGTGAGTATAAACCTTAATAACGTACTCAGCAGCGGATCGTATACAGCGCTGGATGCCGGGGTTGATAAAGTGGCCGGCATGCCCGTGAGGGTGGTGAAGCTATTGCCTTCCGACGATAATGCCGATGTGGTATTATCTACCTTATATATTGATGAAGGCCGGCAGGTTATCCTCCGGTCAAGAACCACTACAAGGGATAACGGGAGCTATGAACTGGAGATGAGCTATGGTAAGTATGTTTCCTTTGGATTGCCTGATAAGATCATATTTTCCTTTAATACCAAAGAATATAAATTGCCTAAAGGAATGACCTTTGATTTTGATGACGGCACTGCTGTAAAACAGGAGGCCGATAAAACAAAAACTAAGAAAGGACGGGCAGAAATAACCATCAGCTCTTACAATATTAATAAAGGATTGACTGATGATGTATTTAAGTGACGAAGCGGCTGCATCATTCCGGCATATCGCTGATCTTTTCATCCACCGCGTTGGCGATCACCACCGAACTCATTTTCTTTAGCGGATTCTTATGCTGGTCATCGTATTCCTTTCGTCCATTAATGATATCAATGCATTTATAGATGGCTTCCCTGAATGATGACTCATCGGCCTTCCCCTGGCCGGCAATATCAAAAGCCACGCCATGATCGGGCGATGTTCTTACGCCCGGTAACCCGGCGGTGTAATTCACCCCTTCGCCAATGGCCATCGATTTGAACGGGATCAGGCCCTGGTCGTGGTACA
This sequence comes from Ferruginibacter sp., assembly GCA_035328475.1. Classification (GTDB taxonomy): domain Bacteria; phylum Bacteroidota; class Bacteroidia; order Chitinophagales; family Chitinophagaceae; genus Ferruginibacter. Next base: position 45,942 of record DAOLIP010000002.1, on the reverse strand, counting down.
TGGCAAGTACCGCATCAAATTTTTCATGCTGCCCGCGAGCAAAAAAAGCATCGGCTGAGTAAGGACCAAAACAAAAAACATCCCGGTGCTTGGCTTCTTTAATGGCCGGTTTAATGATCTCTTCCTCTTCTTTACCTATCAGGCCTTCATCACCGGCATGCGGGTTTAAACCCAGTACGGCTATGCGGGGTTTGTTGATATTAAAATCCCGTTTCAGTGAATTGTTGATCACCTGCAGTTTGCTCATGATGCTTTCTTTGCTGATATATTGTGCAACTTCTTTCACCGGTACATGCTCGGTGAGTAAAGCCACCCGCATGTTCTCAGCGATCATCATCATGGCTACATCGGCCGTGCCGAAGAGGTTCTTGAGGTAAGGGGTATGACCGGTAAAATTGAATTGCTGCGATTGGGTATTGTTTTTATGAATGGGTGCTGTTACCAGGCCGTCGATCTTATTTTCTTTTAGTGCCTGTGCTGCCGTGGTTAAACTTTTTACGGCATATTGTCCGCCAATATCGTTTAAGATACCGGGGTTCATATTCACTTCATCTTCCCAGCAATGATACAGGTTCAGTTGTTTGTGGTTAACACGGGCAAGGTCTTTAATGCTCATGAAATTCATGTTATAGCCTGGAAGGCCCTTCCGGTAAAAGTTCAGCACCTTGTTATTGGCAAAGATCACGGGGGTACAGATATCCAGGATGCGGTTATCGCCCAGGGTTTTTATCAGTAACTCAATTCCTATCCCGTTCAGGTCTCCGCAGGTAAATCCAATAACGGGTTTGTGTTCTGTAATGGCACTCATGTGTTTATCTGTTAAAGGGTAAAAATACAATTTATTGATGTATTGGCCGGTGATATTGTAAAACAACAAGGCAGCCATTGGCTGCCTGTATTGTGTTTATGGTTGGGGTTAGTAAACTATTGTTTTACCAGCCGAACGGTCTTGGGATATTCACCCGATGTGTACACGGTTATATGATATATGCCACTTGCCAACGGGAAAGTATTAACGGCAACCTGGTTCGTTCCGGCCATCAGCTGTGTTGTTTGTGTTCGCAATATACGCCCGGTAAAGTCGGTGATGATAATGCTGGCCTGTGCTTTTTCAAATGCATTTAGTTTTAATACCGCATTTTCCCTGCCAACCGGGTTGGGTGAAATACCCTGCAGGTCAAAACCTTTTATTTTAAATGTCAGCGAAACAGTATGGCTGTAGCTTGTTTTGCTGTCTGCATCGGTCATTTTTATCCGGTAGTAATTGATGCCATTAACCGGCTTATCATCGCTGTAGTTGAAAGGCAGACTGCATCTTGCCTGGCTGGCTGTTGTGCTGTTGATGGTTATAAAGTGTTGCCCGTCTGTGCTTCTTTGTACTTCAAAGATCACACTGGCAGATGTGCAGTTCGCTTTCCAGTTGAGTAAATGTTTTCCATTCTGCTGTTTTCCCTTGAAGTATTCCATAGTGATGGGTAAAACAGTAACCGGGGCACTGGTGATATAGAAACCGGAGAAGCTGGTAACAGGTACCACCACTTCCCACCAGCTATGGGTTGCATTCCAGGTTACGGTAAAACCACTGCTGGCTGTAGTAAAGTCCTGCGAGGGACCGGTATAATTGGTTGGGTTTGTACCCGTGCCATGAAACTGCCTCAGTAAAAGATTATTGATGCCTGCAGCGTCGGCCGGGCCTGTTGGTAATAATTTGAACCCGCTGTCGGTTGCTTTTGTATTATAATTATTGAACTCACTCTGCTTATAATATAACGTGATGTTAGCGGTTGATGTGGCAGGATATGGATTAAGCAATGGCTCAATATCATATTTCCTTGCCAGGTACAATGTAGATGTTCCCATTTTGTTTGCGCCTGTATCTACTTTCACACAGGTGAAGATCGAATTGGATACAGGTGACCCGCCTGCCGGGGTGATCGTTGCAATGATATTACAATTTCCATCGCGGTAACTGGTGCCGGAAGGTGATACGCTTATGTTCTGACAGATAGACGGACCGCCGGCTGTTGCGGCTAATATATACGAGGCAGGATCTACCGTAACGGTTACGGTGGTATTTCCCGTAAATCCATTTGAAGGATTTACTGCACTGACTGTATATATAGTAGTACTTGAAGGAGATGCTATAACCGTTGCCCCGGAAGTTGTGTTCAAACCGGCAGCAGGAGACCAGGTGAAATTGATATTATCAGGGGTAAAGCGATATGCATCAGGCATACCGCTCCAGGTGGTTGTATTATTTCTTCCGGTGGCAACCGATGCAAGTATTCCGGTACTGTTCTCAATACCCTGTGCTTTGGGTTCTGCAGTATTGGTGCAATTGGTTGTATGGATCTCCACTATATTGGTGGTTTCGTATAAGATAACCTGTACATTGGCAGTAGCTGTGCCTGTGAAGAATTTTATGTTACTGTAATCCACCACAAACCTTCTGTTCGGACTTGAACCAACTGTGAAATATTGTAAAACCGCTGCATTGGATGCACCGGCAAAAGTCAGGTCGGACGTTATGGCATGTATAACGTTATTTGGTGCCGAGGCATTTGGTAATGTTACTCCAAGACCGGTAGTGGTGGTATTACTGCTTCCCAAACCGATCCAACCGTTGGTGCTTATGTTCACTGCATTAAAGGTGTTGCCGTAAAAGCGAAAGGTAAAAGGCAGACTGATATTATCCCAGCGTCCGTCATCAAGCGTACCGGTGCTTACCGGAACAATAATACTGTTCAATTGATCCACAAGAATATCGGTTGTAAAAAAAGTTGGATCGTATGGATTGTTTGCTATGGCAGAAACCGAATAACCAACCGGTGTTGCAGAAGCAGTGATGCTTACTGAATTTCCAGCACAGATACTGGCGCTGGAAGGGTTGGTGGTAACGGTAAGTTGTGAAATGGCATAATTGGCTATGCAGGAGATCACTGCTGAAAAAAGGATTTTTTTCATTCGAATATGGATTTCTATGTTAGTTAGGAAACGGGTAACCGCTGAAAAATATTGTAGTATTCTTATTACATCGTATCTGTAAACTTCAATGGAAGAATTAGCCTGGTAATTTTACCGGTAAAACCGGAACTTTCGGGGCTATAACCGGAAAATGCTGTTTCAGCAAGGAAATTACGGTAATATTGTCATGAAAACTACGAGCTAAACTACCAGGTAAAGCCCGTAGTATTTTTTCAATAACTTGTAGAAAAAAAATTACAAAATTTAACATTGGAAAGCAATAATGGTTTCTGGTTTACCGTTTGGAATAAGAAGGTATTCCCTTTAGAATCAGCAAATCCAAAATTCAAAATGAGAACCAAGTTTTACCTTTTCACTGCTTTATTGTTATTTGCAGGACATTCTGCCACTGCCCAGCATTTTAATTCTCCCATAGCACTCAATTCAACCGGCCACAGCGGTACAGGTGCCAATATTGATGTTGTTTATTATCGTTGCGACTGGACCATTGACCCGAGTGTATCGAAGAATATTGCGGGAACTGTTACCACTTATTTTAAGACCACCGCAGCCAATGTTTCGATAATTACGTTCGATCTGAATAAAAGTTCTTTCAATAACGCATCGCTTATTGTAACCTACCATGGAATAAATTGTGTAAGATCTTTTCCGGCAAGCGGAGCGGTAGATACACTTACGGTGAACCTTCCATCCACCATAGCCAGCATTGGTACACTTGATTCGGTAAGCATTGCCTATTCGGGAACGCCCCCGGCGGTTTACGGACAGGAAGAAGGATTTCAACGAGGAGAATTGCCCGCAGGTTCCGGCAACTGGTATATTTACACGCTTTCGGAATCTTACGAAGACCGGGATTGGTGGCCTTGCAAAGCAGATATGCAGGATAAAGCTGACTCACTTGATATCAATGTAACCGTACCCAATACGTATTGGGTGGCAGCAAATGGAAAACTGGTTGATTCTGCCATCAACGGGGCCAGCCGTACATTTAAATACAAACATCGGTACCCGATCGCTACATACCTGGTAGGCCTGGGCATTGCAAAATACAACCGCCAGCACCGGGGAACGGTTAATATTGCCGGCAAGGATGTTCCGGTAGTGTACTATACCTATCCCAACATGACGGGATCAACCCTTACCACCGCCATCGCCCGAATGGATGTTTCAAGACTGGAACTGGTAGAGTTCAGTAATAAATACGGACCCTATCCTTTTGCCGATGAAAAACACGGATACTACCAGCATAACTGGGGTGGCGGTATTGAACACCAGACCTTTTCGGGAATGAGTGGCGGCAGTATGGCAAGCTGGTCGGTGATCGCTCATGAACTGGCACACCAGTGGTTTGGAAATAAAGTTACATTCAGCACCTGGAGTCATTTGTGGCTGGCAGAAGGCTTTGCCAAATATTCGGAAGCATTAGCTGCCGAACTGATACCGGCAATTGGTGTTACAGCAGCTTCTCATCTTTCCGGAATAAAAAGTACAGCCCGTGCAACCAATACCACGCCTGTTCTACTAAGCGCAGCAAGTATTCAAAACTCCAATACCATCTGGACAGCAAATAATGACAATGCAATTTACCAGCGTGGTGCTATGATCGTTTCTATGTTGAGGGCCATGCTGGGCGATGCAAGATTCTTCCAGGGATGCCGGGACTATTTGAATGATCCGTTGCTGTCTTATAAGTCGGCCACCACTGCCGACCTCCAGCGGAATATGGAGAATCAGTTGTTCGGGGTTGATCTTACTCCCTTCTTCAATGCATGGGTTAATGGTACAGGACGTACCGATTATACAGGAAACTATTATATCTCCGGAAAATCAATTCAGTTCAGGCTAACACAAACAAGAAACCCGGCGGGAAATCCTTTTATGCCTATGCCGGTGGTCATAAAAATTGCCAATTCGGGAGGCACTATTGATACGAGTGTGGTTATATATCATCATTCTCCCACGCAGTTGGCCTATGCAGGCACATGGGAGGGGATCGGTACGATCGGCCAGGATTTTATTACATATAATCTTTCTTTTATTCCGGCTACCATAACCGTTGACCCGGATAATAAGACCATGGCTACCGGAACATTAACATCGGTTGGCTCACCCCTGAATGCAACGGTTTTGAATTTTTCTGCTGCGAAAACAACTTTCGGTAACCAGCTCAGTCTTGTGTTGAATGCAAATGAACCAATAGATAAAGTGGTGTTGATGAAGAGTGGGAACGGCATTGATTTTTCAGAAGCCGGGTTAATGAACCGGGTTGGCAGCCAGCAAAACAATTTCGGGTTTACAGATGTGCTGCCATATTCGCCAGTTAGTTTTTACCAGGCAAAAATCTTTGCCGGGGGAACCGTGTATTATTCACCGGTGGTGAAAGTTCAGGAAAGATCAAAGAACAGCATTAGCATATCGCCTAACCCGGCATCGGATGTGATAAATGTAAACTTTACCAATACGGCGGGGAGAGAAAAAGTAATTATACGTGTGATAAACCCTGCGGGAAAAGTGGTGATCGAATCAGCAACAAATAACAACTTCATACATTACGACATAAGTAATTTACCAACCGGCGTTTATTTTGTCCAGGCATTGCAGAACGGCCAAATATTTGCTGCAGGTAAGTTCATTGTTGCCCGATGATGATGTGATGTTTGTTCTCGCTAATATCCTTAAATATGAAAACCATGAGAAAAATTTTATTCTCAGTTATTACATTCATGTGTTTTGTACAATTTGCCAAAGCACAGCCTGCCACCTACAGTAATCCATTAGGGATAGGACGTAACAATTGTGCAGGATCAGGAGGTGTCGACTCTTTATATTATCTTAATTACCTGTCGCCTAACCTCTCCAATTCATTAACACCCATTACGGCATGCCGCCCGGTATTGCGTACCAACTTTGCTCCGCTTTCGGGATATACGGCAGCAAACAAACCGTTTGTGATCTTCAATGCCAGTATTGCGTTTAACCCGGCAGACCAGTTGATCTATTATGTGTGGACGGACTATAATGTTCCGTCGCCTTATAAATCTTATATATGGAGGTGGAGCCCAACAACCTGCCCGATGCCTGCGGCGCCCGGCCTGGATACATTCCGTACGTTTCCTACCGATATCGGCGGTATCACGTTTGATGCAAATGGTACTGCCTGGCAATTAGAATTTATAGGCCCTGCACCTTTTAAAGCCATGTTAAGGCAGGTGAACTTTACTACGGGTACAGTTGGGATTCCAGATACTCTGGATCTAACCGGCGGCAAACAACTCTGGAATGTGGGTACCGGTGACATTACCCTTACTCCCAGCGGCCAGATGTATTTTGTGTTCAACAACAAACTATTTACACCCGATTATGGCAGTGCCGGAGGGCCCACCAAACACATAAAATGTACTTATATAGATACGGTACGGTTGCCAGCCGGTAAAACAGGTTTACCCGGCCTGGCTTTTGGCAGCGGTGATCTTATTGCTTCGTACAGCCCGGGTGCCGGTTGTATATTTAAGAGAATTGACCCGGTAACAGGCGATACGGCAGGCATTACGTATACCTATGCAGCCAATAAAGGAATTTATGCTACGGATATGACGCAGATAAATTCAGGTATCGGCCCGTCAAAAAAATTAATATCGGTTACACCTACCGGAACACCCGGTCAGTATGATGTAGTGTACGAAGTGTATACCCGTAACTACGGCAATGTGCCCCTTACGAATGTACAGGTCACGGATAATCTTACATCAATAAATGGTGCAGCAAACCTTTCGAATGTAAGCATCTCCCTAACCAGTAACCCGGCCGGTGTGGTACTGAATGGAGCTTATAACGGCAATACCAATATCAATATGCTGGCGGCAGGGCAATCACTTCCCTGTTACCCGGTAGCCAATAATAATTTTACCATCCGTATCAACTGCAGGATATCCAATGTTCTCAGCGGGGTGGTATATAATAACAGTGCCATTGCTACTGCAACCGGGTTTAAAAATGTGGCATTAAGAGATTCATCAACCAATGGTTCCAATCCCGACCTGAACCAGAATGATAAAACCGATGATCCCGGAGAAGGACAACCAACTCCTTTTGTGATCATTCTTACACCCATCACTCCTCCCTGTGCAACCTTTGATACTACTTTGTACAACCAGGATTTTGGAAGTGGTGCCGGTTTATTCAATACCATTCCTCCTTCTGCCGCTGTACCATCAGCAAGCAGTACCTATATTGGAACAGCTGCCGCACCTTTACCAATAAACCGGTTTACGGTTACCAATAACGCATCGCTGGGCGATGCTTCAAACTGGATAAGTTTAACAGACCATACCGGTGGAGTAAATGGCCGGATGCTGGTTATTAATGCAGATGCATCTGCCAGCATCATGTACCGAGATACGCTTCCGGTATCCTGTTCAGGGCAACAATATTCTGTTTCGTTCTGGGCCGCATTTATTGGTAACAATGCATACAAAACAGTTTGTGATGGACTGGGCGGTTTCAGGTATCCACAGATACTTGTTCGTATCAGGGACCGTATAACAGGTCTCGTGATCACACAGTATACCACCGATACCATCAAACTCACTACCTGGCAGCAGCACGGTATGAAATGGGTGATGCCTGCCGGTTATACCAATGTGATACTGGAATTAGTGAATGCCGGCCCCGGCGGTTGTGGAAACGATCTGGCATTAGACGATATTCAATATGGTATTTGCGATCCGGTACCAACCGTTAGTTTAAATAATCCAGGCGGTACCTGTTTGGGTTCATCAGTAACTTTTACTGCAAACCTGGCCGATGCCACCATAATACCAGGACCTAAAGACTATCAATGGCAGTGGTCGCCGGCGCCCGGCACAGGACCGTGGACAAGTATTGTCGGCGCTACTTCCTCAACCTATACCATCAACCCGGTAACCAATATTGATACCGGCAGGTATTACAGGGTGATTGTGGCGGCACAGGGTAATATTGGAATTATAACCTGCCAATATATTTCTCCCGGAGCCAGGCTGGCCGGGCTCGTTCCATCACTGGCACCTGCTTCGGCATCAAGAAATAAAAATAATATCTGTCCGGGCATATCGGTAAACTTATCAGTTGTTGGAGGAACATTAGGTACCAATGCAACCTGGAGATGGTACAGCGGAAGCTGCGCTGCAACATTTGTTGGCACCGGAACCACCATCTCTGTTACGCCGGCCGTAACCACTACGTATTATGTAAGGGCAGAAGGTGACTGTAACTCCACCACCTGTGTGGCCGTTACCGTAAATATTTCCTGCGATATTGATAAAGATAAAGATGGTATTCCTGATTGGGTGGAAAGCAATATGGCTGCGGCCTTCCAGGATGCCAACAGCAATGGTATCATCAATGCTTATGATCCTACCTACGCCGGTTTTGTGGATATTAATAATGATTACATCAATGATAACTTCCAGGCAGATGGTGATTCAGATAACGACGGTATCCTTAATTACCTGGATCCAACATTCCCCGGAAGAACAGACAGCAACGGCGATGGTGTAGATGATCGTTTTGATACAGACCGCGACGGAAGAATAAATATGCTTGACCTGGATAGTGATAATGACGGTATACCCGATGTGGTGGAAGCAAATGGTGTTGATGTTGGCGGAGACGGACGGATAGATAATTTTGCTGATGCAGATGGCGACGGTCTCACCAACCAGGTAGATGGCAATAACCTGAATGCATACAATTCCGGACTTGGTTTAGGAAGGCCGGATTTAGATGGCGATGGTATACCAAACTATATCGATCTTGATAGTGATAACGATGGTATTCCTGATGTAGTGGAAGCTGCGGGCCCTGATGCAAACAATAATGGAATCATCGATGGATTTGTAGATGTTAACAATGATGGTCTGCACGATGGATATATAAATGCAACAGCATTGCTTACAACGGGTGCCGACGGAAATGCTGATGGCAGGGCTGATACATGGCCTAATAAAAACCTCGACAGAGACCTGCGGCCGAATGCATACGATATGGACAGTGATGGTGATGGTATTGCAGATGTGATAGAAGCCGGGTTGCCCGATGCAAACCTGAATGGTATTGTGGATGGGGTGATAGCAGCCAATGGCTGGTCAACATCTGTTTCAGCCCTGGCTGCATTGAATCTGCCGAACACGGATACCAATGGTAATCCAAATTACCTGGATATCGATTCGGATAATGACGGCATCCCGGATAATATAGAAGGTATGTCCACTGCAGGATACCTGCTGCCGGGTACAAATGATGCCGATGGCGATGGCCTCGTGGATACATATGATAACCTGGTTGGATTCGGGGGCTCAGGAATATTTGTTTATGACCATGATGGCGACGGAACGCCCGACTACAGGGATCTTGATACCGATGGTGACGGACAGGCCGATGTAATAGAAGGCAATGACTATAACCTGAATGGCATTTCGGACGACCTGGTGACTTTAACCGGTCTGGATACAGACGATGATGGCTTGGATAATCGCTTTGATTCACTGAACTCTGTTATCAACATCAAAGGAACTTCTTACCTGATGGGAGATGGCGGAAGCCTTGCGGGAGATCCTGCCCCGGGTTCAAGATGTACCGTTCAGAGTAAAACAGTAGCGCAAACAAACCGCGACTGGCGATTTGTAGGTATCGTACTTCCGGTTCAGTTCCTGCAGCTCAGCGGGGTGTTGCAATCAAACACCGTAAAACTTAACTGGATGGTCATTGCTTCAAAAGAAGTAGATCACTTTGAAGTGGAACGGAGTACCGACAATGTAAACTATATTCAAACAGGCAGTGTATGGGATGCGGTGAAACTGAATCAACAGCAGGGATTCGCATTCGACGACAATATTGCCGGTGTAAATAAAGAGATCATCTACTACCGTATTAAAGTGATCGGTAAGGCCGGCGAGATACAATACAGTAACATACTTGTTGTAAAGAAACAGGTAATCCGCACTTTATTAAACGTAATGCCTAACCCGGCAAAAGACTATGTGTCTATGATCTTCTTTGCCGAGAAAGAATCAGCCGTGGTGATAAGGCTGGTTGATGATTTAGGAAAAACGGTCCTGCTGCAGAATCAAAAAGCGGTCAAAGGAAACAATACACTTCAGTTGACCGGGTTAAGTAAATACAGCAACGGAGTTTACTCATTGCAGGTATTTGTAAACGACGAAGTGGTTACACAAAAACTGGTGTTGATAAAATAAATCGGGCCAAACCCCGTTCAATAGTTGCCCCTTCCGTTCAGGAAGGGGCATTTTTAAACATTTCATGCCCGGTTGAGCAGAAATGAGAATGGAATTAAAGGATCGTACAGATATCCAATATGAAAAAAACCTGTATAGTCATTGTGGTCTTGTTTATTACGGTCTTGTGTTCTTTTTCGTTCAAAAAACAAAAAGGAACCAGGCTGTATGTTTCCGGCTATATACAGGGAATGAAGGAACTGAACCAGAATCAAAGAACACTGCTGGAACTGATACAGCATACAGACATTAATTCTGCTGCCGGTATTGAGAAAATAAAAGAACAGATAGGAGTCGCCAGGGTAAACCTGAAAGGACTCGATTTCTGGTTAAGATATCTTGAGCCGGTGGTATATAAAAGGATCAACGGGCCGTTGCCGGTAGAATGGGAAACAGAGGTTTTTGAGAAATTTGAGAAACCGTATAAGCGGGAAGGCGCCGGGTTAACGCTTGCAGCGTTATACCTGGACGAAGAGCATCCGCAAAAAGACAGCCTGATAAAACTGGTGCAGGCATCACTTGACGCTACCGATACCTATAAAGCCGATTCTATTACCAGCCAGTTGCAGGACCATCACCATTTCTTCCTGGCCAACCGCCTTTACCTGCTGAACCTGGCAGCTATATACACAACAGGATTTGAATGCCCCGATACAAAGCGTATCATTCCGGAACTGCGTTCCATGATGACAGACGTAAAACAGATCTACAACCGGTTTAATGAAGGTTTTTCCGGCACACCGCTTTCAGATAGCTACCTTTCTCTTTATAACAGTGCCATTGATTTTGCCGGCAAACAGCCGGCAGATCCGGTTCAATTTGATCATTTTACTTTTATCAGGGATTATATCAACCCGCTGTTTACGGCTAACCAGTTATTCATTAATCAATACCGGGTGTATACAAAAAGTTATGTTGATTACTCATTGAACAATGCCAGTACTTCCATTTTCAGCAAAGACCTTTATTTTGGACAAAGCGGAAAAGGGATCTTCCGGCGGGTCAGCAATCCAGCGGCTGTAAAAGAAATTGAGCGGATAGGAAAACTGCTTTTTTTTGACCCGATCTTGTCGGGTAATAACCAGCGCAGCTGTAATTCATGTCATAAGCCCGGCGAGTATTTCACCGATACCAGCATGGCCACTTCACTTCATTATGACCGCAAAAATCACCTGCCCAGGAACAGCCCTTCGCTCATTAACGCCACATTCAACCACCTGTTGATGCTGGATGGTAAACACATCTCGCTGCAGAACCAGACCAAAGATGTAATTACAAATCCTCAGGAACTGGGTTGCGCCGAAAAGGAAGTGCTTCAAAAAATACTGGATTGCGATGAATACAAAAAAGCATTCAATTCGTTTTTAAAATACACGCCTGAAGAAAAGGAAGTGACCCTGGAACATATTACCTCGGCCATTACAATGTATTACAGCAAATTCAGCAACTATTACTCTGCCTTTGATGAGGCCATGAACGACAAAAAAGATATCGAGGTTTCTGTAAAACAGGGCTTCAATATATTTATGAGTAAGGCACAATGCGGAACATGCCATTTCATTCCCCAGTTCAATGGCGTTAAGCCTCCTTACATCGGGAGTGAGTTTGAAGTGTTGGGTGTGCCGGCAGATACGGGTTTTACCAAACTCAGTACCGACAAGGGCAGGTACGGTATTAATCCGGCCTTTGAAACCCTCAGTGCATTCAGAACAGGCACCATCCGGAATGCAGAACATACAAAACCATATATGCATAATGGCGTTTTTACCACGCTGGAGCAGGTAGTGGATTTTTATGATGCCGGTGGAGGGACAGGAAAAAAACTAAAGCTGGATAACCAGACCCTGTCATCCGATTCGCTGCGGCTTACCGTTTCTGAAAAAAAGAACCTGGTGCTTTTTATAAAATCTTTGAATGAAAAAATTACCTTTGACCCGTTGCCGGAAAAATTGCCTGCATCAAAGAACAAATCACTGAACAGCCGCAAGGTCGGAGGTGAGTATTAGAGACCAGGTATGAAATGTATAACCCCTTTTATTCTTCTTGTCATCACTTCTTTTTGGTTTGCTGCCTGTGTAACACCTGCCAAAATAGAATTCTACGATTTTCCATCCGACATTGCAGAAGAAGCAAAGATCGCCAACACTAAAATGATCGAGAAGGGAAGAATACTGTACAATATCAACTGTGCAAAATGCCACAATACCAAAGAAAAACGAAAGATATACGTTCCCGATTTCACTACCGCCCAACTTGATGCCTATACGATCCGCATCAAGAATGAAACACATACAAATACTCTCCAGGAAAACAGGATCAGCATTGAAGAACTGGAAGTGATCCAGTATTTCTTTATGTATAAAAAACCAGGCAAACCGATAGCGGAAAAAACAAATTAATAACAATCTGGTTCGCTTTCCGGCTTCCTTAGTCCTCTATTACTTTCTCTTTTCCTTCTTCAGGATATACATACCTACGCTTATCATGCTGTTTTTCGCAGGACAGTTTTTGAGTGGTTTTTTCAAATTCCATCGTATTAGTACGGAGTATTAGTACGAAAAATCACTGAAAGAGAAAAAAAACGAACTGGTGATACAATAATACCTACACAATTACCGTATTTCCGTTTACAATGGCATAGAAACTTTTCTAAATAGAATTAATAAATAATCTATCGAAAACCCATTACCCTTAATTATCCTGAAATAATGAAAAACCTCTACTCAGCTGCCACAGCAATCTTATTTATTTTCCTGCATTTTTCACAGGAAACAAAATCGCAAACCATTGGTACGTTTAACTCGGTTACACCCGGGGCGCAAAGCCAGTCATTGGTCATTCCTTCCACACATACGTTTCAGCGGATCATAAGATCCGGTGATGCGCTTACAGCCGGAGGGACCTTGGCAACAAACCCAGATTTTACGGGGTATGTTCCTATATCTGGAAGCAGTTACAACGGGTATCTGTCAATCAGTGCAGAAAGTACCCCGGCCGCAGTGGCTGTAATGACAGTCACTTACAATGTTTCCACACATACATGGGTTAAATCAAACAGCGGGAATGTGAACTTTCCTACTGCTGCTTTTGGAACAACTCCTGTATCCAGGTTTTGTTCGGGTACCGTTACTCCCAATGGTACTATCATGGTATCGGAAGAATCCTTGACCGCCGGTGATACAAATGCAGATGGTTACCAGGATATTGGGTGGATCATAGAAATTGACCCCGCTACAAGAACTGTAATCGAAAGTGACGCTACGCATACCGGCGTTGATAAACTATGGGCTATTGGAAGACAAACCAGGGAAAATGTTGTCATTGCTCCCAATAATCAAATATTGTATACAGGAGCAGATGACCCGACTAATGGATTTGTGTACAAATTTGTTGCCAATACACCGGGTAATTTCAGCAGTGGGCAGTTATATGTTCTGGTAACTACAGCCGCATTGGGCACAGGTACCTGGAAACTGATTGCGAATAACACACAGGCTGATAGGAACGGAACGGTAGCTTTGAGCACAGCTGCACCCGCTGCCTATAATTTTAATGGTGTAGAAGATATTGAAATAAAGCCAAGTAATGGCGATGTGTATTTTACTGCAAAAGGACCAGGGAGGATTTACCGCTTTACCGATAATGGTGCTACAGTAAGCAACCTGCAGGTTTTTGTAGAGAACACTACTTATGATGTGGATCCCGGGCCCGGCATATCCAATGCAGCATGGGGTACAGGTAATGATAATCTGGCATTCGACGGAGAAGAGAATTTATGGGTATTACAGGATGGTGGAAATAATCATATCTGGGTGGTAGGCCCTACACATACCGCCGGTACCCCAGCCGTACGGTTATTTGGGAAAACCCCGGCAGGAAGTGAACCAACCGGTATAACATTTACACCTAATTACAGGTTCATGTTTATTTCTATTCAGCATCCCAATGCTGGAAATGCAGCAGCCCAGCTAGATGCAGCCGGTGTATCAGTAGTTTTTAATACTGCCTCTACTTTGGTAATTGCCCGAACAGAAAGTTTAGGCCCTACTTCTACTTTAGCAGCATCCTTCACTTCGTTTGATGCAGTACTGGCAGGCACCAGAGTCTCTGTAAACTGGAATGTAGCCAATATCAGCAACCATGATTATTTCTCTGTAGAAAGATCGGTCAATGGAACTGATTTTGAAGAAATATACAAAGATGATGAAGACATTGCTACTGGCGATTTGCGTTCATTCACCATGATGGACAATAATCTGCCTAATACGAATATACTTTACTATCGCATTAAACAATGTGATGTAAACGGCAGTTGCAGGTACTCAGATGTAAAAAGCGTGAAGCTTGCAGGCAGGAACAGGATTTCAAACATCTATCCGCAACCGGTTCATAATAAAATGAATATTCAATATTACTCAGACAGCGAAGGGCCCGCTACATTAACCATAACAGATATGAATGGGAAAACGGTATTCCATGAGAACCGTACCCTGGGTAAAGGGACACAGGTGATAGTTATTAATGTGGGTCAGCTTGGAAGTGGAATGTATTTAATGACGATCACAGATAAGGACAATCAGAAAACAACGCAAAAATTTGTAAAAGAATAATGCCTGTTTCTAAATACTCCCAAACTCTTTTATGAAAAAACTAATCCTCGTCCTCCTGACAATCGCAACCTGCTTTTTTGCCGGGGCACAGGTACTTCGACCTTTTGCGCCGAAGTACTATAATCCTTCGGTAAGAGGTAATATTGTTTATGTATCCAATAGTATCATATCTACTTCGGGCCTTGGAGCAGGAAGCCCCGGTACCGGCGAAGCACCACCTGCAGGCACATCAAGAAACAATTTAGGAAGAGGTATAAATATCGATATTGATAACCCGGCCCCTACGGTTAAAGTAGCTTTTGGAAGTGTGTGGAATTATCATTCACAAAATGCGGCCCCTGCAAATAATCCGGCTCTTACTGATTGGAAACAGCCGGCCTATGTATTACCGGGAACCTGGAACGTTGGCGCTGTACCTGTAGCCGGTGCCGGAAAGTATGGTTTTGCAACGCCGGCGCAGCCTTCTATAACTACCTGTATACCCAGCGGTCTTATGCCGGTTTGTACGCCCGTAGCGGGTAACAAACGTACGGCTTACTATTTCAGAAGAACGGTGAACTTTACGGCAGCCGAACTGAGTACAACATTTGATAGTATTCAACTGAACATATTAAGAGATGATGGTATTGTTGTTTATATAAATGGTGTTGAAAGATACAGGAATAATATGCCTGCCGGAGTTCCCGCTTACGGCACACTGGCATCGGCAAACGTTGCCCCCGGGGCTGCTGAAGCCGTTTCTGTTATTTTACCCTCAAGTAATTTTGTGGCAGGTGCCAATACCATTGCGGTTGAAGTGCATTTGAGAGCACTCAACTCGGTAGACATGACATTTGATATGCAGGTATTGGGAATTGACTATGCCGGAACAAAAAATTCTTCCTCGGCCGATCTCAATATCCCTTCCTGTTCACAGGTTATGTTTGCAGGATTATATTGGGGGGCCGACCAGGGTATTTCCGGAACAGACAGTACCTGGGTAACGGCTGGTTTCAATACGGTAAAATTAAAGATTCCGGGAGCCGCTACTTATCAAACCGTAACTTCTACACAAACAAACAGGCATAGTCTTGCATGGTCAACCGCAGGGTTTAACCACACGGGTTACCTATGCTTTGCAGATATTACCTCATTGGTCAATGCATCAAATGCCAATGGTACTTATACCTTAGCAGATGTAGTGGCGCCCATTGGTCATGCCAATGCATGTGCCGGATGGACCATCGTAATTGCTTTTTCCAACCCGACTTTTCAGCCCCGGAACCTTACCGTTTTTGACGGAGCGGTGATCATTAACCTGGGTGATCCGGCAGTGGACGTTCCCATAACAGGGTTTTTAACACCGCCTTCGGGCCCTGTCAGTTGCGAGCTGGGCGCTGTGGTGTATGACGGTGACAGGACGAGTTCTGATTCTTTTGCATTCAGGCAAAACGGAGCTCCTTCATTTTACGACCTGGCAACCGTTACCGTACCACTCAATGGCGCAGCTGATGCGTGGAACAGTAAAATATCCTATAAAGGAGTTGTTGTGGCAACAAGAAACCCGGCATTCCAGAATACGGTGGGTTATGATGCTCCCATATTTGACCTGCCGAATGTGGGTAATGCGCAGCTATCAAATAATCAAACCTCTGCCACGGTACGTTTTTCATCACCCAATGAAAACTACTTTGTGCATGTGTTAACTACGTCTATATCTCAATACAACCCGACTTTTGCTTTTGATAAAACAGCTACCGATCTAAACGGCGGAGCATTTTTGCCGGGTGATATGTTGCAGTATAATATTAATTATACCAACCAGGGTAACGACTCGAGTGTAAATACAACTATAATTGACAACCTTCCCTCCGGAACGGCATTCGTTCCCGGCACTATCAGGATAGGTGGTGTAGTTAAAACCGATGCAGCAGGAGACGATGAGGCAGAATATGATTTTGCCAATAACAGGATCGTTTTCCGCATTGGTGTAGGTGCTACCGCAGCAACGGGCGGAAGAGTGGGCCCGGGGGTTAACAGTAATGTTGATTTCAGGGTGGCATCGGCATCTTCCTGCCAGATCGTTAGTTGCGTTGGTTCATTACGTAATAGTGCAAGAATAAATTATGCCGGTAAATTATCCGGTAATATACTTTTTGATTCCAGTGGTGTAAATATAGCCGGCTGTATCACACAGGGGCCGGTTATTCATCCGCTGTCGGGACCATGCTTTGTTCCAAAAGATACGGTGCTCGTAAATCAATGTAATACATTCACCGTCACGCTTCCTTATGCACGGTATGCCGGTTATACATTTTATTCGGCCATGCCGTTCATACCTGCCAACGTATATAATCAATATGCACCGGTAACCACTTCGGGTGTTTACTATGCTTATTATACAAGCGGGCCAGGCTGTTCCGATACAGCCCGGATTTCGGTGATAATAACCGGTTGCCCGGATATTGACGATGATAATGACGGCATACCCGATTATGTTGAATTTAATAACCCGCTTGCGTTGCAGGATGCCAACAGTAATGGAATTCCAAACTGGAAAGATCTTACTTACCCGGGTTATGTAGATAATAACCTCGACGGTGTAAATGATAATTTTGATTGGGGCGCTGATGCAGACAATGATGGTATTCCAAACTTCTACGACACCAGTTTCCCAGGCTTTGTAGATGCCAATGGCGATGGCGTAAGCGACATCTCTGATAAGGATATGGATGGCATCCCCAACCAGTTTGACCTTGACAGCGATAACGATGGTATACCCGATGCAGTTGAATCGTATGGAGTGGATACAAACGGTAATGGTGTTATCGATAACTATACCGATACCGATAATGATGGTCTTTCTCAAAATGTTGACGCTAATAATACCGGTGTTCAGGGTTCCGGCAACGGGCTGGGAAATATAGATTTCGACGGCGATGGTATTCCAAACTATTTAGACCTGGATAGCGATAATGACGGCATACCGGATGTGGTGGAAGTAAACGGAGCTGACGCAAATAACAATGGCTTCCTGGATACGTTCGCAGATCTGAACAGCGACGGAATAAGTGACAACAATGTAAATGGCACCGCTTTATTAATGACCGGTGTTGACGGCAATGCCGATGGAAGGGCTGACTCATGGCCGAATAAAAACCTCGACAGGGACCTTCGCCCGGATGCATATGATATGGACAGCGACGGCGATGGTATTGTAGACGTAATAGAGGCCGGGCTGCCCGACGCAAACCTGAATGGTATTGTGGATGGTGTATTTGGAACCAGTGGCTGGTCAAATGCCGTTTCATCATTGCTTTCCCTGAACCTGCCGAATACAGATGGTTCCGGAAACCCGAACTACCTGGATATTGATTCCGACGATGATGGTATACCGGATAATATAGAAGGTATGTCTACAGTAGGATATATCATACCCGTTACTACCGATGGCGATGGCGATGGCCTGGTGAATACCTATGATAACATAGTAGGTTTTGGCGGCTCCGGTATATTTGTTTATGATCATGATGCAGATGGAACACCCGATTACAGGGACCTGGATACTGATGGCGATGGCCAGTTGGATATTGTAGAGGGTAACGACTTTAACCTGAATGGAGTGGCCGATGATAATGTAACACTTACCGGTCTTGATACAGATGCCGATGGCCTGGATAACCGTTTTGATTCATTGAACTCTGTTATTAATATCAAAGGAACTTCTTACCGCATGGGAACAGGCGGAACCTTTACCGGTGATCCGGCGCCCGGCTCAAGAACAACAGTTCAGAGAAGGTATGTATTTCAGACAGACCGTGACTGGCGATATGTAGGTACGGTGCTTCCGGTGCAGTTCCTGCAGCTCAGCGGGGTATTGCAATCAACCAATGTTAAACTCAATTGGGTAGTGATTGCCACTAAAGAAGTTGACCGCTTTGAAGTGGAACGAAGTACGGATAATGTTAACTATGCAAAAACGGGTACGGTTTCCGACCTGGTTAAACTGAACGAACAGCAGGGTTTTGCATTCACAGACGATATCTCCAACGTAAACAGGGAGATCATCTATTACCGCATTAAAGTAATTGGCAAGGCAGGTGAGATACAATACAGTAATGTACTGGTGATACGCATACGCCAGGCAAAAACATTACTCACTATTATGCCAAACCCCGCAAGGGATAATGTGATGATCACATTAGCAGCCGAACGAGATGCGGAAATAACAATAAGGCTGATAAGTGATGTGGGTAAAACCGTGTTGTCGCAAAAGCAAAAAGTACTGCGTGGCAATAATACGATACAGCTTGGCAACCTGGATAAGTACAGTTCCGGAGTGTACGTGATGCAGGTACTCATTAACAACGAACTGATATCAGAGAAACTGATATTGGCAAAATAGCGTTTTTACAATTATATGGTTAATGCTGCCCCTTTTTAAGGGCAGCATTTTTTATTAAATTTAGTTAGCTTAGTATCCTAATCATTTAAGATGTTCAGAAAGATCATTGTTGCCGGCTGCCTTATGCTTTGCATCGTTGTATTCTCTTTCTTCGCCCGCCCCGGGGCCACTCCGGCGGAATCAGTAAAAAAGTTTTACCTGGAACAAACTACACAGTTCAAAAATGAGATCATCCGGTTACAGCGCCTGCTGGAAAAGGGAGAAGAAGAAACACTGCAGCAACAGTTCATTAAAACACGGCTTTCGTATAAACAGGCAGAAGTGATTATAGAATATTATTTTAACTATTATGCGGCAGAACTGAATGGCCCGGCTATTCCCTTCTTTGAAGAAGACGAGCCCGATCTGGGCCAGCAGGATCCGTCGGGCATGCAGGTAATGGAAGGATTTCTTTTTCCCCATTATGATAAAAACAATAAAGGAGTATTAGCTGCCATCATTGAAAAACTGCTGGCGGATGCGGATTTCATGTACCAGACAAATGAATCCAATGCATTTAATGACGAACTGATCTTTGATGCCGTTACAGAAGAACTGTTTCGCATTACCGCCCTGGGTCTTACGGGCTTTGATTCTCAAACAGCGGCAAATGGTTTACCCGAATGCCGGGCTGCACTGTGTGGCGTACAAAAAATATTGCAGTTATACCAGGAAGAAATAAAATATACACTCGGCCAGCGGAGTAAACAACTTCAGCCACTGCTTAACGCCGCCGGGAACTTCCTGGATCACAACACGGTTTTTAATTCTTTTCCCCGGATGCAGTTCATTACCGGTTACCTTAATCCCATAACTGAAATAGTAGGCGAGTATAAAAAGGCAAAACGGTTCGGAGAAAACAGGTCGCCTATGTTTTACAGTAGCATTAAAAAGAATAACAATCTCTTTGAACCGGATATATTTGATACAGATAAATACCTGGACGATAATACCATTTCTCCTGCCAAAATAATGCTGGGGAAGAAACTCTTCTTCGATAAACAGTTGTCGAAAGATAATAAACGGAGTTGTGCTACCTGCCACGATCCCCGGAAAGCTTTTACAGACGGACTTCCAACAAGTGTTGCGCTCGATGGTCATTCTTCGCTGCCACGCAATGCACCTACGCTTTGGAATGTTGCCCTGCAACGGAACCTGTTTTTAGACAACCGGAGTTTTTCGCTGGAGGACCAGGTGATGCAGGTGTTGAACAATGAAAAAGAAATGCATGGCTCTGCACAAAAGGCCGCTGAAAAGATACTGGAGCAAAAAGAATACAAGGCATTGTATGCCGGTGCATACCCGGCCGCAAACAGTTCCGCCGCTGCTCAGAACATTTGCAATGCCATTGCCTGTTATGAGCGTACACTGGTTTCCCTTAACTCAAGGTTCGACAAACACATGCGGGGCAAACCAATGCTGAATAAAGATGAGATTCATGGATTTGACCTTTTTATGGGAAAAGCAAAATGCGGAACCTGTCATTTTATGCCACTGTTCAGCGGAGCCAAGCCGCCCCGGTATTATTACAACGAAACCGAAGTGATAGGGGTACCGGATAAAAACACAAAAAAGAATGCCCGGCTTGATGAAGATGAAGGCCGGTTCCTTGCAACGGGACTGCCCATTCATAAATTTGCATTTAAAACAACTACCTTACGCAATATATCCCTCACGGCTCCCTATATGCATAACGGGGTATATAAAACCCTGGAAGAAGTGCTTGCATTTTATAATAACGGGGGAGGCAAGGGATTAAGCATTGCTCCCTCAAATCAAACCCTGCCATTCGATAAACTCAACCTTTCCAGGGTTGAGCAGCAGGATATCATCGCTTTCTTAAAAACACTCACCGATACAGTAGTAAGCAAACGTAGGGCTTTACTTCCTTGAGACCCGGTTGGGATTTCAAGAGTCCGGATCTGCCCGTTTTTTCAGTTTTTTATTCCAAACAGTTCCCGTAATGGGTTAATGGCTTTATCTTGCAACTGTGCTGGTTTTCTACAATATTTGAGCTGTTTTTCTACAATAATTTTGTTTAAAAAGCGTATTGTAAGTTGACATTATTGCACGACAATAAGAACGAACCCAATAAACCTACAAGCATGAGAAGCCTATACTCCTTCTTAATAATATTACTATTCCTTTCATTCAGTCGCCAGGCACTTGCAGATGATGTATTGATTGCATTTGGCCAAAACCTGGCTGGCGCACCCGCCTGGCGATACAAGGGAGGGGGAACAAACCTGAATGCCATAGCGTGGAAGGACCTCGCTTACGGAGAACCCGGCTGGGTTACCGGTAATGCTGCATTGGGCTTTGGCACCAACCCGCCTGTAAGAAATACAGCCATTCCTGAAAACAATACAGCCGGGGGTGGCGGACCGGCAGGAGCCAGGTACCCTACCATGTATTTCAGAAAAGTAATTAACATCGCCAACCCCACTATTTATGCCGGATTCCGGATAGGGGCAAAATTCGATGACGGTATTGTGATCTGGGTGAACGGAGTAGAAGCATTCCGGAACAATATTGCAGCCAACCCTGCATATGCAACACTGGCAACCACGGCTATTGCTAATAACGGCGCCGATATTTATACGGCTATCATATCCTCTGCCATGTTTAATTCCGGTAATAATATCATTGCGGTAGAAATACATCAGAATTCGCTAACAAGCTCCGATCTTTTTTTTGATATGGAATTGACAGGGCTTACATCCATTACAGCTGCTCTTTCCAGGGGTCCCTATTTACAAATGGGGAATCAAACAGGTATTATGTTGCGGTGGAGAACAGATGTGCCCACCAACTCAAGAGTAACCTGGGGTACCGTATTTGGAACATACCCAAATACGGTTGATAGTACTGCATTAACTACTGAACATATTGTTATACTCAGCGGGTTGACAGCCGACACAAAATACTGGTATACCATCGGCAGTACCACACAAACCCTGCAGGCAGCCAATACCAATTATTTTTTAACGTTACCTCCACCCAATACCACCAGGAAACTCAGGTTCCTTGCCATTGGAGATTGTGGCAATAATTCCACTAACCAGGTAAATGTGAAAAACACTTTTCTGAATTATATCGGGGCCAACGATGTGGATGCCATGATCCTGCTGGGTGATAATGCGTATAACTCCGGAACAGATGCAGAGTACCAGACCAACTTCTTTGATATTTATAAAAATGACCTGTTACAGAATATCAAACTGTACCCGGCGCCGGGCAACCATGATTATGGTAATAATCCTGCCAATACCGGCAATACCGGCTCAACACCAGCCTTGAGTATGCCCTATCACCTGAACTTTACTGTTCCTTCAGCCGGTGAGATGGGGGGTGTTCCTTCCGGAGTAAAAAACTATTATTCCTTTAATATCGGCGATGTTCATTTTATTTCACTCGACTCCTATGGTAAGGATAATGGCAACACCACTAAGTTATATGATACCAGCGGTGCACAGGCTGCCTGGTTAAAAGCTGATCTTGCTGCTAATACAAAAAAATGGACGGTGGCCTATTTTCATCATCCACCTTATACAAAAACAAGTCATAGCTCAGATTACAACGGGGGTGCGGGGGAACTTGACCTGGTGGCAATAAGAGAAAGACTGATCCGCATCCTGGAGCGCAATGGTGTAGACCTCGTATTATGCGGCCATTCACACGGTTATGAAAGAAGTTATTTACTGAAAGGATTTTATAATACTTATGCCAGTCCGTTGGATGATGCCAGTTTTAATAAAACATTGCATACCCCCGCCAATGATACACCCAATGCCAGGTATAACGGAACAGCTAATTCTTGTCCGTATACCTATAACTCGGGCCTCTATAACCACGGCAGTATATATATAGTTTCCGGTTCAGCAGGACAGATAGGAGGCGCTACTGCAGGTTACCCGCAGAATTGTATGGCGTACTCAAATAATACAAACGGCGGCTGTTTATATTTTGAAGTGGATAGTAACCGCCTGGATGTGAAATTTGTTTCCTATGCCACTGCGCCAACACCTTTGGTAAGGGATCAGTTCACTGTTTTCAAAGACGTAAGAAAGAAACAGACATTTAATGTGGCCACAAACTCCCCATTAACGCTCACGGCGTCCTGGCGGGGAACCTATTACTGGCCAAACAACGGCGGAGCAACCACACAGGCGGTTGATCTTACCAACAGTGTGAACGGAACCTTTACGTACTATGCCAGGGATTTCAACAGCGGTAACTGTATTGAAGATACATTTATAGTGAATGTATCGGGTACATTGCCTGTTGTTATTGCTTCATTCAATGCCGTTTTAAATAAAGACAAGGTGCTCCTGGACTGGACAACATCACAGGAACAGAATAATAAATACTTTACCGTTGAAAGGTCGAATGACGGGCGCAATTTCAGCTTCCTGGGAAGAGTGAATGGCGCCGGAACCTCAACGGGTTTTAAAACCTATAGCCTGGTAGATTACACACCTGAGGAAGGAATAAATTATTACCGGCTGTCGCAGACAGATGTTGATGGAAATGTAAGATTCTACGATGTTAAAACAATTAACTACAAAAGCAATAAGAATTTCTTTGCCAACGTCCTCAACAACGGAACTGGCCAGGTTAGTGTGGTTATTCACTGTAACCATGCCGCCGGTGTAAATATGAAAGTGGTGGATATTCTCGGCAAGGAAATATTGAACGAAACTTTTTCAGTAAACAGCGGCGGGGGGACAAAGAATCTTTACCTCAATTCCGGCATATATATATTAGTACTGGTGAACGACAAAGGCGATAAGATCAGCAACAAGATTATCGTCCCATAGTATCGGGCCTGCAGAAAATAATAACTGCTTAAGAACATCATTAAAGCTGCCTCTTTTAAATGGGGTGGCTTTTATTTTTACCGGTATTCCCAAACCGGCCCCAGGGGATTTTACCAAAGCGCTTTACCAGTGAACTACCCCTGTTTTACTAATGCCCGCATGGGGATTTTACGAATCATGGATAGTAGATATACCCGCATTAGCCTTAAAAAAAGGCAATCCGTCATTTGTAGAAAAAATCAGTCAGCCCAATCCAATTTTTACTACAAAAAAACCTGATCAGGCTGTGTATTTTGTACGGCAGAAAAACCCAAAGAGTATCCTTTTTATAAAATCCAGTTATGAAAAATTCTACTAGTAAATTCTACTTAGTTGCTGTTCTGTTTTTTCCTTTCTTTTTTTCAGAATGTTTACAGGCCCAAACACTTACCCGTATGCCCTATCTGCAGGCAGGTAAACAGGATTCCATTACCATCCGGTGGAGAACCAATGTGGTATGCAACTCCCAGGTTACATGGGGTACATCGTATATCGCTTCACCCGGTACTTATGCAAATTCATATACGCAGGATGTGGGTACGCCGGTAACAGAACATATTGTTCGTATTGGCGGACTTTCTGCCGATACCAAATACTGGTATACCGTTGGAACCACCACCACGGTTCTGCAGCAAACCAACACCAATTATTTTTTAACACTGCCGCCGGATAATACTACCCGTAAACTTCGTTTTGTAGCCATTGGTGATTGTGGTAACAATTCCACTAACCAGGTCAATGTAAGGAATACCTTTCTCAATTTCATCGGTGCAAATGACGTTGATGCCATGATATTGCTGGGTGATAATGCATATAACACGGGTACCGATGCAGAATTTCAAACCAACTTTTTCAATATTTATCAAAACGATCTTTTGCGGTATACTAAATTATACCCGGCGCCGGGCAACCATGATTACGGCAACAGCATGGCCAACAATACCAAAACAGGATCTACGCCGGCCAACAGTATGCCGTATCATCTTAACTTTTCAGTGCCTTCAAGCGGGGAAATAGGTGGTGTGCCTTCCTGGGTAAAGAATTATTATTCTTTTAATGTAGGCGATGTGCATTTTGTTTCACTTGATTCCTATGGCAATGATGCGGGCCTTTTGGCTGATACATTGGGAACGCAGGCAGCCTGGTTAAAGGCTGACCTGGCGGCTAATACAAAGAAATGGACGGTAGCTTATTTTCACCATCCACCCTATACCAAAACCAGTCATACTTCGGATACGGAAAACGACCTGAGAGCCATACGGGAAAAACTGATACGGATCCTTGAACGAAATGGGGTTGATCTTATTTTGTGCGGACATTCGCATGGCTATGAAAGGAGTTATTTATTAAAAGGGTTTTATAACACCTACGCAAGCCCTTTGCTTGATGCCGACTTTAATGCAGCCACCCACACTGCCACCGGCAATATACAGAATGGAATGTATGATGGTTCTGCCAACTCGTGTGCCTATTCCTATAATTCAGGGCAGTTTAATCACGGCAGTATTTACGTGGTAGCCGGGTCGGCGGGACAGGTAGGAGGCACTACCGCCGGTTATCCGCAAAACTGCATGCATTACTCAAACGCTACAAACGGCGGTTGCCTGTATTTTGAAGTGGACAGTAACCGCCTTGATGCTGAATTTGTTTCCTATACCACGGCGCCTACACCGGTTATCCGTGACCAGTTCACCATATTCAAAGATGTAAAAAAGAAACAGACCTTTAACGTGGTAACCAATACCCCGCTGACACTTACTGCTTCGTGGAGAGGTTCTTACTACTGGCCTAACAATGGAGGCGCCACTACCAAAAGCGTTACCATCAATAACAATGTAAACGGAACATTTAGTTATTATGTACGGGACCTGAGCAGCGGACATTGTATAGAAGATACATTTACGGTTACGGTATCGGGAACGCTGGCTGTCTCCCTCACATCCTTTAATACTGTTTTAAATAAGAACAAAGTATTGCTTGATTGGACCACTTCCAGTGAACGGAATAACCGGTATTTTACGGTAGAAAGATCATCCGATGGAAACAACTTCAGTTTTCTTGGAAGAATAAACGGCTCAGGCACATCCTCTTATTTGAATACGTACCGGTTGGTGGATCACACGCCTATGTATGGAATGAATTATTACCGCCTCTCTCAAACGGATCTTGACGGTAATATTAGATACTATGAGACCAAACGGGTAAATTATCAAAGCAGCAAAGCCTTCAGTGCCGGAATCCTTAATAATGGAAACGGGCAGGTAAGCGTGGTTATCCAAAGTGAGTATGCAGTTAAAGCCGGCCTGAAAGTTATAGATATGTTTGGAAAAGAAGTGATGGATCAGAGATTTTCAGTGAGTAATGGAGGTACTGTTAAAAACCTGTTGCTCAATTCCGGCGTATATGTAGTACTTGTGTTCAATGATTCAGGCGATAGGATAAGCAATAAAGTAGTTGTCCGGTAACATCCGGAAATAAATAAATCAATATTCTAAATCCGGAAGATGAAAATCTTCCGGCGAAAACAGAGATCCATATATGAAAACACTTTTACGTTGTATTCTGTGTGTGCTGATGTTTATAACATCGGCACAGGCGCAGGTGATACGGCCGTTTACACCGCGTTACTATAACTCTTCGGTGAGGGGTAATATAGTGTACGTTTCCAACAGCATCATTTCTTCTGCTGGTGTTGGATCGGGAAACCCGGGTACGGGCGAACCACCACCAACCGGAACGAGTAAAGACAATTCCACTGCCGGTATCAATATTGATGTTGATAACCCGGCACCCACCTCAAAAATACCTTTTGGAAGTGTTTGGAATTATCATGCACTGAATGCAGCACCGGCCAACAGCCCGGTGGGAGTGGATTGGAAACAACCGGCGTACACGATGCCGGTCACCTGGAACGTTGGTGCTTCTCCTGTAGCAGGGGCCGGTAAATACGGATTTACTTCGGGCCAGGCAACCTGTTTACCCAGTGGCCAGGTACCTATTTGTACACCGGTTGCAGGTAACAAATACACGGCTTATTATTTCAGAAAAACAGTATCCTTTACTGCCACAGAGCTTTCAACAACATTTTATGCCATCCAGCTTAACATACTGCGAAACGATGGGATCGTTGTATATATAAACGGAACAGAACGGTACCGTAATAATATGCCTGCAGGGGTACCGGCCTATGGCACACTTGCATCCGCCAATGTTACACCGGGTGCTGCCGAAGCAGTATCAACAAACTTAAGTACCTCGTTCTTTACGGCCGGTGTTAATACCATTGCTGTGGAAGTACACCTGCGTTCGGCAACATCTGTGGATATGTCGTTTGATATGCAGGTGCTTGGCCTTGACAACGGCGGAACATTTAATTCCTCAACGGCCGACCTTAACCTGCCTTCCTGTTCCCAGATCCTGTTTGCTGGATTGTACTGGGGTTCTGACCAGGGTACCAGCGGAACCGACAGTACCTGGCAAACGGCAGGCTTTAACACGGTAAAATTAAAAATTCCCGGGGCCGGTACTTACCAAACATTAACTTCTACACAAACGGATAAAGTAAGTGCAGCCTATTCGCCGGGATTACCGCATACCGGTTATCTATGCTTTATAGATATTACTTCACTGATCAATACTACCAATGCAAATGGAACATATACAGTGGCCAATGTGGTTGGTCCCATCGGGATAAACAATGCCTGTGGCGGCTGGACGATTGTAATTGCGTATTCCAATCCTGTATTGCAGCCGCGTAACCTTACGGTGTTTGATGGTTGTACGATCATTAACCAGGGAGACCCTGCCGTAAATGTGAATATAAGCGGATTTCTAACTCCCCCTTCGGGGCCGGTAAGCTGTGAATTGGGGGCTGTAGTGTATGATGGTGACCGTGGTTCATCTGATTCATTTGCGTTTAAGCAGGCCGGTGCGCCTGCATTTTATAATATGGCAACCACGCTTGTGCCCCTTAATGGTACACAGGATGCATGGAACAGTAAAGTGTCGCACCTGGGTACGGTGGTAACCACCCGTAACCCGGCTTTTCAAAACACACTGGGTTATGATGCATCGATCTTTGATCTGCCCAATACGTTAAATGCGCAGCTAAGTAATAACCAAACAGGCGCCACGGTGCGCTTCTCGTCTCCAAGCGAAAACTATTCCATACAGGTGCTTACAACTTCTATTTCTCAATACAACCCAACCTTTGCTTTTGATAAAACGGCAACCGATATTAATGGCGGATCGCTGGTACCGGGTGATAACCTGCGGTACCAGGTCAATTATAATAATGTAGGTAACGACTCCAGCACCAACACCGTTATCTATGATAATATCCCTTTAGGCACTACTTATTTACCCGGTAGCCTTCGCATCAATGGCGTGGCAAAGACCGATGCTCCCGGGGATGACCAGGCAGAATATGATTTTGCAAATAACCGGGTGGTACTACGGATCGGTTCTGGGGCCAATGCTTTTACCGGAGGTAATGTAGGACCCGGGGTAACGGGTAATGTGCAGTTTGATGTAATGACTGCCTCTTCCTGTGATGTACTTTCCTGTTTAGGATCAGTACGAAATGAAGCAAGGGTTAGCTATAATGGTAAAAGATCCGGCGCTGTGCTTTATGATTCAAGCGGTGTAACTACTTCAGGTTGTATCATAAAAGGCCCCGTTATTAACCCGGTTACCGGAAGTTGTTTCATTCCAAAAGATACATTGCTCGTTAACAGTTGCCCTACATTAAGCATTACGCTTCCTTATGCAAGGTATGCCGGTTATACTTTCTATTCTGCCATGCCCTTTGTTCCGGCAAATATTTATAACCAGTTTGTGCCTGTAACTTCTTCCAATGTATACTGGGCATATTTTAATAATGGTTCCGGCTGTTCCGATACCGCAAGGATTCAGGTGATCATTACTCCGTGCCCGGATATTGATGACGACAATGACGGCATTCCGGATTATGTGGAATTTGATGATCCGGTTGCTTTACAGGATGCCAACAGCAACGGTATTCCGAACTGGAAGGATCCAACCTATCCCGGTTATGTAGATACCAACAGCGATGGCGTGAATGATAATTTTGACTGGGGTGCCGATGCGGATAATGACGGCATTCCCAACTTCCTGGATACCGGTTACTGGAAAGGCTGGTTGGATGCCAACGGCGATGGAGTGAATGACAAATGCGATAAAGACCTCGATGGTATTCCTAACCAATACGACCTGGACAGTGATAATGACGGAATACCTGATACCGTTGAATCCTATGGTGTTGAAACCAATGGCGATGGTATCATCGACAGTTATGTGGATACTGATAACGATGGCTTTTCCCAAAACGTAGACGCCAACAATACGGGTGTACAGGGTTCCGGAAATGGATTAGGCGTACAGGATCTTGATGGCGATGGTATTTCCAATTACCTCGATACCGACAGCGACAACGATGGCATACCCGATATCATTGAAGCATTGGGAACCGATGCCAACAACAATGGTAGTATAGACGGCTTTGCCGATCTGAACGGAGACGGATTGTCTGACAATGATGTACTGGCAACCGCATTATTGAAAACAGGACCAGACATTTCCCCGGTTGACGGACGAGCCGATAATTTTCCTAATAAAAACAAAGACCAGGATTTCAGGCCCAATGCCTACGATCTGGACAGCGATGGCGATGGTATTGCCGATGTGATAGAAGCAGGGTTTACCGATGCCAATTTTAACGGGATTGTTGACGGCGCTTTGGGATCCAACGGATGGGCAACTGCCGTGTCTTTACTGCCTGCATTGAACATCCGCTTTACAGATGCAGATACTTATCCCGATTACCTGGACATTGATTCGGACGATGATGGCATACCGGATAATATTGAAGGAATGTCAACCGCAGGATACATTTTGCCGGCAATAACCGATACCGACGGTGATGGGTTGGTAAACACATACGATAATATTGTTGGCTTTGGAGGCTCCGGCATATTTGTATACGATCACGACGCCGATGGAACCCCCGATTACAGGGATACCGACACCGATGCCGACGGACAACCAGATGTGGTAGAAGGCAATGACTTCAATCTTAACGGCATTGCAGATGATGATGTTACTCTTACGGGGCTTGATACCGATGGCGATGGACTCGACAATCGTTTTGATTCATTGAACTCTGTTATTAATATAAAAGGAACTTCTTACCGCATGGGTACAGGCGGAACCTTTACAGGCGACCCGTCTCCCGGATCAAGAACAACCGTGCAACGGAAGCTTGCCTGGCAATCAAACCGCGACTGGCGTTTTGTGGGTGTGGTGCTTCCTGTACAGTTCCTGCAGCTCAGCGGCATCCTGCAATTAACCAATGTTAAACTCAATTGGGTAGTCGTTGCAGCTAAAGAAGTTGACCGGTTTGAAGTGGAACGGAGTACCGACAATATCAACTATGGCAAATCAGGCACAGTGTCTGATGTGGTAAAACTGAATGAGCAGCAGGGATTCAGTTTTAATGACGATGTATCCAATGTAAACAGCGATATCATTTACTACCGCATAAAAGTAATTGGCAAGGCCGGTGAGATACAATATAGTAACGTGCTGGTGATAAGGATGCAAAAGACCAAAACATTCATCACCGTTATGCCGAATCCTGCACGGGATAATGTAACGCTGATATTCTTTGCAGAGAAAGACGGCGATATTACATTAAGACTGGTGGATAATTCCGGTAAAACAGTATTATCGAAAAAACAAAAGGTATGGCGTGGAAATAACACCCTGCAGCTGAAGAACCTGGATAAGTACAGCGCCGGTATTTACATGATACAGGTACTCATCCATGATGAACTGGTATCGGAAAAACTGGTGTTGACAAAATAGCGTTTTCATACGATATGGCTGATGCTGCCTCTTTAAACAGGGGCAGCATTTATTTTATCCTAATTTTGCCGGAATGTACACACTGAAAAAATCATTGGGGCAGCATTTCTTAAAAGACGAGCACGTCATTCAAAAGATCGTGGCTGTATTAAAAGAAGAACAATTTAATAAGCTGCTGGAAGTAGGCCCGGGTGCCGGCGCCTTAACAAAGCATATCATGGAACTGCCTGGGGTTGATTTTAAAGCGGTGGAACTGGATGAAGAGAAAGTGGTTTACCTAGCCAATAAATACCCGGTACTGAAAGACAAACTCATTCACCAGAGTTTCCTGGATATGGATAAACCCTTTGATGAGCCCTTCGCCGTTATTGGAAACTTTCCTTACAATATCTCCACGCAGATATTATTCAAACTGCTTGAGTGGAAGAATGAGGTGCCCTGTATCATTGGTATGTTTCAGAAAGAAGTGGCGGAAAGAGCTGCATCAAAAGAGGGCAGTAAAGTGTATGGGGTGTTAAGCGTGCTGGTGCAGGCTTATTACTCGGTGGAATATTTGTTTGATGTAAGCGACCAGAGCTTTGATCCGCCGCCAAAAGTGCAGAGTGGTGTTATCCGCTTAAAAAGAAAGCCCGCTCTCCCCGATTATAAAAGCGACCGGGCCTTTTGGGTGCTGGTAAAAACAGCATTTAACCAGCGCCGTAAAACGATGCGTAATGCAGTGAAGAGTTTGTTTGATGCAGAAGTATTGCAGCACGAACTGTTTAACCGTCGTGCCGAAACACTAAGTGTAGAAGAGTTTGCTGCGCTTACTCATCGCATGAAATAAAAGAACCGGCCTTACTAAGACCGGCTCTTCCTGTTTTATAAATCCTCTTTATCTATTTTTTCAGATTCATACTGCGGTTAATGGTAAACCCAAAAGCAATATTCCCGTCTTTGATACTGCTGTTATTCCTTGCCAGTTGGTCAATGGCAGAAGCATCGGTGGTGCTGCCCACATAAAACTGGAACAGGTGAGTGCCTGTGCTGATCTCAACACCCAGTGAAAGCAGGTCGGGATGGTAATTAACGATGGCCCCGTTCTTGCTGATCAGGTTTTCGTACATGTTAAACTGACGTGCATACTCTAAAGTAATATTCAGTTTGCCGGTTGCTTTATATTTTCCTGCAATGCCCAGTGAGAATACTTCATTGCTGTTGTTAATGCCGTAAGGAACCACGTTAAAGTGTATCCAGGTAGGCATCAGCTGCAGGGAGAATTTGTTAGAGAATTTGCGGGCTATCAGCAACTGGTTCATAAAGGCCAGTTTGTTGGCAGTAAAATCAATATCAGGGTCTTTGGCAGTATTGATATGCATCATGGAGTACCAGGCAACAGAAACGGGTATATTCTTCACTCCTGTTTGCTGGCGCAGGATCTTGAACTTGGCAAATCCTTCGTATTTTGAAGCGCCTGCAAGGGCTACTCCCACATTCATCCATTTTAATGGAGAATAGTCGAAAGACATGTAAGTATGTGCCACACCGGAATTAAGTCCGAAGAACTGGGCAACATTCTGGGAGCCGCCATCCTTGTTCCAGATATTACTGAAGTGGTGAGAGATCATGAACTGCAAAACCCCAGGCGTTACGATCTCGGTACTCTGCATGTTAATGATCTTGGTTGCGTTAAAGGTTGTTCTGGTATATTTCTTTGCCGGGGCCTCTTTCTTTGCAGAGTCTGCTTCCTGTGCCAGCGCTTGGGTAAAAAGACCGGAACAAAGAACAAGGGCCGCTAATATCTTTTTCATAATAATTTATTTTAGTTAATTATTGGTTTGGTTCATTGGTTATTGGGGTTGTCCCTGTGCGATCCATTCTTTGAACAGGTTTACCGTACAGGTGCTCAGGCTCAGTACGGGACCGGGGTGTCCGGTAACACCGCCACTGTTCACCATTGCGGTTAATACATCCTTTTTAGCCACCATTTTGCTGTAATCAAGGTTTGAAGCAATTCCTCCATGGCAGGTTGATCCTTTGCAGGAAGAAGTGTACAATGGTAATATTTTGGCTGTGTACGTAATAGCGCCTGTAACAGTACATCCGCCGCCGTCGTCTTTAGCACCCTGCTGGATCCAGGTTCTGATAATATCTTTCTGGTTGCTTGTAAAATCAATGGCACCTGCTCCGGGATGTATGCCACCATTCACCCAGGTCTCAAACAAGCCGGCCCTTCCAAGTATGGCGTCATAAAAAATAGTATCGGCGTGCGAAAATTGTACGGCACGGGTAGCAATACCATTATTATGGCAACCACACCCACCGGAAACCATAATCGGAACCACATCATTACGGAAGGATACTGTAGGGAGGGTCAGAATATCTTCTTTATTCTTATAGCAGGATGACAGGAGGTAGATCAGCATGGATGTCATCACCGCCATTGTTATTATTATCTTTTTCATATACCAGTTATTTTAAGTTAAGAGGTTTGGTTATTGTTTGATGATCTTTCCTGTTTTCCTGTATTTGAAAATTCCGGCATTGGCATTTCCATACTTCCATACAGCGGGAATATTCGGATCGGCAAAATACCAGGCCTTGATGAGTGCTATTTCATTTGATTTAAGACCGCCATCGCCATAGGCCATATCGCCCTGGTGGGTAGTTGCATACACACCGGTATAAGGGTTTGCCAGTAACAAGGTGGAATCAACCCGGGTTACCATAGAACTGGTTGCATTCAGGTTATTGCCGCTTACATAATATGTTTTAAGTGTTACCGGATCGGTGTACTGGATTGATGAAGAGCTTCTCGGGCCTTTTGGATAAATGATGTCCATAATAATGTCGTCATAATTCTGCAGCGGTCCCCTCGTGCTTAAGGCAGAACGTGGAGTTGAGAACTTTTTCCATGGCCTGAAACTTGCGAAGGCAACGGTGTCTGAATAGAATTTCTTCACACTGTCTTTGTATGTATTCCAAACGGAATTAAGAATGTTTTGATTTGAAAGCTGACAATAATTGGTGACAGCCCCGGTGGAAGGGTTGATATAGATATATTGTGTAGTGTCTGTGGCAGCCAGTGTGCCCAATAAGCCTGCCCGTGCCCATCCGCCTGTGGCAGTGGCCTGGTTGTGACAGTTGGCCGAACCGCATCCGGTAACGATGAGTGCTATAGCAGCTGGTCTGAAATCATTATAATCGGGCCTTTCCTTTGCGCCATTTTTTATCCAGTTAAATATAACAGACTTGTCGGTAACCGTCATTTCATGATTGGAATTTACCGGAGGCATTGCTTTGTCAAAATCATTGGTGGTAAGATATTCCCACAACTTGCTGCTTTCAGGACTTCCTGCCGTTACAAACTTCATTACGTCTGTATATGAGTCAAACCTGGGGGCTATCGGGCCGCCATGGCAATTGGAAGTGCCACAATATTCATGCAGGATCGTTTGTACGCCTCTGAACTTAATGATATCATTCACGTCAACCGGGTTGTCGGCAGTGCCAATGGTATTGCTTTCATAAAAAGAAGCGTATATGGTACTGTCTGCCGTTCCTTTATATGACCTGTCGAGGTTCTTAATAATATCACCTTCCTTTTTACACTGCAGAATGGAGGCTGAAACCAACAGCACAGCCAGGAAGAGTGAAGTGGCTTTTATTAGCGAGATCTTTTTCATAATAAATTAGTTTATTTATTTAATACTGATACAGGGATGATTTGTAGCTGTAATCAGAGTTCAAATCTATCAAGGGGCCATTTACAATTTCATGACAATAAACGAAAAGGGGTATGATTTTAATCATAGCCCCTTTTGCTTACCGTCATGTGGTCGTTGTTTGCACATAGATAAATTGCACTTGCATTTTTTATCAGCTAGTATTAATTTACTAAAAAAAAATTTGTTATGGAAAAAAATAAAGGAACAAATGACAAATCCCGCCGGTGGTTCTTATCTCTTTTTACGCCAGGTAATAAGAAAATAGAAGATACTGGTATGGTAAAAATGCTTACAGCCGACGGCAAGCTGGTGGAAGTGGAGCGGTCTGTTTTAGATGCCGCCCCGGAAAGAAAAAAAGCTGCAAACAAGGATATATATGAGTGGATGAATAATCCTTCAAAAGAAAATAAATAACTGATCCTTTCAAAACCTGTATTATGAAAGAAAGAGAAGATATGAACGACCATGGCAGAAGGGACTTCTTGCGGAATGTGGCCATTGCCACCGTGGCAACGGCTGCCTGCGGAAGCCTTAACTGTTCCTGCTCATCAAAAAAACCGGCCGTAAGTGAAAAGGTAAAACTGCTTTCTCCGGATGGAGAGATCGTTGAAATTGATTCAGCCTACCTGAACCACCAGGAACACATGGCCATTGTTTCCAAACTGGAAGCAAGGGAAGGCATTGCCGGAAAAAAATTTGTGATGGTGGTTGACCTGGCCCGTTGCAAAAATGCACGCAAGTGTATTACGGCCTGCCAGAAATGGCATTACCGGCCGGAGGAAACAGAGTGGCTGTCTGTAAAACTGATTAAGGATAGTGATAAAACAGCTCCTTACTGGTTTCCCAAACAATGTTTTCATTGCGATAATCCTCCCTGTGTAAAAGTTTGCCCGGTAGATGCCACTTTTAAAAGAAACGACGGCTTGGTATTGATCGATAATGAAAGATGCATTGGATGTAAATTCTGTATGGCGGCCTGCCCGTATTCAACCCGTGTGTTTAACTGGGATGAACCCGAAGTACCATTTGATCTCAGAAATCTTGCTTCAAATCCGGAAACAAATATTCCGGCAAGAGTGGGTACGGTGGAAAAATGTGACTTCTGCCCCGACAGGGCCCGGGAGGGTTTACTGCCCCCTTGCGTGGAAGCATGCCCCAACGGCGTATTCTATTTTGGCGATGAAAATGAAGATGCGGTTTGTAATGGTGAAGAAACAGTAAGCTTCACGCAATTGATAAAAGACAGGGCAGGATACCGGTTTTTAGAAGAACTGGGTACCAAACCAAGGGTTTATTACCTGCCGCCTAAAGACAGGCAATTTCCGGTGGAAAGAGGATATGAGAACCTGCCGGATAATATAAAAGACCGGTTTAAAGACATTTTGGAGCCGGGAAAGAAATGATCATGATGACCGAAACCTTAACCTATTACCGAATTTAATTTTTTATGGAACTCAATTCATATCAACAACAAGCCTTCAATCACCAGCGGCCGGAAATTGAAAAATTCGGAAAATTGAACTGGTTCTTTACCATTTTCTTTTTGTGCTGGATCGCTGCAGGCGGCTATGCCCTGTACCTGCAAATAGCCAAAGGACACGGCGTAACAGGCATGCGGGATAATGTGGTATGGGGGCTCTTTATTGTAAACTTCATTTTCTTTATAGGCCTCAGTTATGCAGGAGCCATCATTGCCGGGGTGCTTCACCTGCTTAAAGTACCCTGGGGTAAACCGATTGTACGGCTGGCGCAAATGATGACGGTGATCTCTGTAGTGGTGGGGCCGGTATTCATATTATTATGTGTAGGCCGTTTCGACAGGCTGCATCATCTTTTTATTTATCCAAGAATTCAATCGCCCATGACCTGGGATGTGATGGCGGTGGTTACCTTCTTTGCTGGGAGTGTATTGTTTTTGTATCTGGCTTTAATAAAAGATCTCGCCGTTTACCGCGATGCAAAACTGAATATCCCAAAATGGAAACAGTGGTTGTATAAATTTCTGGCCATAGGCTACCGGGGAGCTGCCAGCCAGAAAAGACATTTGATCATTTCGCAGAACCTGCTGGCAATAATCATGATCCCGCTTTCCATCATCGTTGCATCCATCCTTTCCTGGATATTTGGAATGACGCTGCGGCCCGGGTGGCATAGTACCATCTTCGGACCTTATTTTGTACTGGGAGCCTTATATTCCGGTTGTGGCGTACTGATCGTTGCCATGTGGGTATACCGCAGAATGTATAAACTGGATAATTACATCACCAGAAAACATTTTGTAAACCTTGGTTATGTTATGATGATGCTGGCAGCGGGATATGGATACTTTACCTTCTCAGAATATTTCACCGGCTGGTTTGGATCAGCCAAGTGGGAAAGTGAAGTGATCAACAAACTCTTCAGTCCCGCTGAATATGGATGGTGGACCCTGTTTGCAAATGCGGCCGGTATTTTGTTGCCTATATTGATTGTTGCCATCCCGGCAACCCGGAAGGTCAGCCTCATCACTATTGCTGCATTTATAATGGTAATGGCATTGTGGGTGAAACGCTATCTCATCATTATTCCCACCCTTGAATCCCCGGCACTTCCCATGCAGGATACAAGAATAGAATACGTGAAATACAGCGCCACCTGGCCCGAATGGACACTAACGCTTGCCGGCGTTGCCACCTTCCTGTTGTTCTTTACACTGATGGCAAAGTTTGTAACTATAGTTCCAATAACAGGGTTGGAAGATCCACATCTGCAACAAAACAATCATCACGAACCAGTGGCTGTAAACGAAGCTCCTCAACCTGCTTAAAAGATATTGTATGAAAAAGATCTCAATACATTCCATTCAAAAAAAAGTCTGCAGGCCAGTTATTTACGGTATGCTGATGCTGATGCCTGCAGGATCATTTGCACAACCGGATAGTGCCAGGGCAGACAGTACATCAAAAGCTGCAACAGTAGCTGCTGAACAAACAACCCCGGCAGCGCCTGAAATGATATCTCCTTCGCTGGCATTTGTTTGTGTTCAAAAAGGAGATAATACAGTTAACCTGAATGCAGCATTGAAAACAAAGATCAAAGGCACGTTCATAAAATTACCACACCTGAAAATTAAGTTTGTAAGGATAAACGGCGAAGCAGAAAATGAACTGGGTTTTGTAATTACAAACGGCGAAGGCAAGGCAGTGTTTACGGTTAAAGACAGTTTACTTCCCGACAGCGAAGGAAAGCTTCATTTCAAAGCATTATTTGCAGGCAATAAATCAATGGAGCCTGCAGAAGAAGAAGTGATCGTTAAAAAAGCCAGGCTGGAAATAGTTCCGGTTAAAGAAGATTCACTCCTGACGGTTAAAGTAAAACTGGTAGACGTTGGTACCGGGATTGAAGTGCCGGTGAAGGAAACCGAGTTAGGGATTTTTATAAAGCGTTCTTTTTTGCCTATGAAAATAGGAACAGCTACTACAGATGAAAATGGAGAGGCCAGTTTGGAAATACCTAACAACCTGCCTGGCGATACCAAAGGAAATATTACCCTGCTTGTAAAACTGGATGAAAACGAAACCTATGGAAACCTGGAGGCCAGTGCTATACAACCATGGGGTGTGCCAGTGTCGGCAGTAATTGAAAAACAACCCCGGGCATTGTGGAGCCCACATCCACCTATCTGGATGTTGATTACCTTTATAGTGTTGATGACCGTGGTTTGGGGGCACTTCTTTGTGATCGTTTACCAGCTGTGGCGCCTGAGGAAAGAAGAGCCGCACAACACAGCTGAAATGGTTAGCTGAATTATTTTTATTTATCTATTTTTAATTAATAAACAAAAACAAAAGAAAATGAAAAAACTGATAATGGCATTTACGGGACTGCTGGTTATTGCATTATTTGCATTTACTACAGCAAATCAAACCCCATGGCCAGTGCCTGATGCGTACAAAAACAAAGTAAACCCGCTGAAAGGTGATGCAGGATCACTTACAAAAGGAAAAGAACTTTATAACCAGCATTGCAAGTCATGTCATGGTACAAAAGGAAAAGGCGACGGGCCTAAAGCATCCCAGCTGGATACAGAATGCGGTGATTTTACCAAAGCTTCATTCCATTCTCAAACAGACGGCGCATTATTTTACAAAACATACGAAGGCCGTAAAGACATGCCATCTTATAAAAAGAAAATACCTGAAGCCGAAGATATCTGGGCCATTGTAAACTATATGAGAACGTTTAAATAACTGCGACTTTTTTAACGAAAACACTGCTATAAAAAATTCATCTGCCCGTAAGCAGGTGATTTTTTTTACAGGATATGCAGCAACTCCGGTTAAAAAGCAATCTGTTACTTTGCTGTAACAGGTTTACTGCTTACCATAAAACAAATCGATATGAAAACGAGAACATCTTCCTGTTTACTGATTATTTCATTACTTTTTTTTGCTGCAGCCTGCAATACACCAAGATATATTTACAGCCCGTCGGCACATAATGTGCCCGTACTTACCAAAAAGGGCGATAGTAAAATAGGCGCTGTTTACTCCACCAATTTTGGCGGGGAGGAAAAACGGGATGGAGAACTGATCGATAACCGCAGCCGGGGTGTGGATGTGCATGGCGCCGTAGCTATCACTGATCATTTTGCTATACAGGGTAGTTATTTTTACCGCTGGGAGAAAACGACCGGGGGAGCCGATACATCAACAATAAGGTACAACCGGAACCTGGCCGAACTTGGGATCGGCTATTATATCCCGATGAACAATAAGAAGAATGTGATCTTCCAGCTTTTTGGCGGGGCAGGCATCGGTAAATTCAGTTTTACCGACAATTCCATATACGGCTATAATTTTCATGAAGCGAACATTACCAAGATCTACCTCCAGCCTGCATTCCTGTTTCGCAGTAAGGGAAGTTTTACCAGTTCCGTCTCTTTACGCAGCAGCATACTGCAGTACCGCAATATTAAAACCAATTATACCTTCAGCGAGTTAAGCGATTATAGCCTCAACAGTTTGAATAACCGGGCCAAAGTATTTTTTGAACCGGCTTTTACAGGAAGTTTCGGGTTTAAGAATTTCCCCGGTTTTCGTATAGAGTTCCAGGGCGGGCTTTCCTTCCTGGCTTCCCGCAAATATGTGGACTACCATATGATCAATTTTTCGGCAGGAGCCTTTATTGACATAGGCGCTATGATCCGTGGAAATAAGCAATAAGCGTATAAACAGGAGGTTTATTTATTCCAGCCTTTAATTTGTAATTTTACGGCCAGATTGCCGGTTTCGTCCCTTGTGGAAGAAGCTGATAAAAAATGCCGATCATGTCTTACTCTCCTCAAAATAAAGTTCGTATCGTAACTGCTGCCAGTTTATTTGACGGGCACGACGCCGCCATCAATATCATGCGCCGAATCATGCAGAGCAAGGGCGCCGAGATCATTCACCTGGGCCATAACCGCAGCGTGCTAGAGATTGTGGAATGCGCTATTGAAGAAGATGTGCAGGGCATTGCCATCACCAGCTACCAGGGCGGTCACGTGGAATTCTTTAAATACATGAAAGACCTGCTGAATGAGAATGGTTGCGGGCATATAAAGATATTTGGCGGCGGCGGCGGAACCATCCTGCCTGCTGAAATTGAAGAACTGCATAATTATGGCATCACCAGGATCTACAGTCCCGACGATGGCAGGCATATGGGCCTGGAAGGCATGATCGAGGATGTAGTTAAAACCTGCGACTTTGCCCTTAATGGAAATGGCGAATACAAAAAGGCGATGACCCTTGGTGAAGTAAAAGACGTACGGAAAGTAGCCCGCCAGATTACCAATGCAGAGAATGGGGCAGCTACAACCAATGGACAACCAACAACGGCCAGCAAGATTCCTGTTTTAGGCATTACGGGTACGGGCGGTGCAGGAAAATCGTCTGTTACCGATGAAATTGTGCGTCGCTTTTTAAATGCGTATACCGATAAGACAATTGCGGTTATTTCTGTGGATCCATCAAAGAAAAAAACAGGCGGTGCATTATTAGGCGACCGGATACGGATGAACTCCATCTCTTCTCCCCGTGCATATATGCGAAGCCTGGCTACAAGAGAAAGTGACAAAGCATTGAGTGAGTATGTACAGGAAGCTATTGACATCTGTAAAGCGGCCGCTTATGATTTTATTATCCTTGAAAGCGCCGGGGTAGGGCAAAGCGATGCATCCATCCTGGATTATGTGGATGTAAGTATGTATGTGATGACGCCGGAATACGGCGCTGCATCTCAACTGGAAAAGATAAACATGCTTGATTATGCCGACGTGGTTTGTGTAAATAAGTTTGATAAGGCAGGGGCATTGGATGCCCTGCACGATGTGCGTAAACAATACAAACGCAACCATGCTCTGTGGGCAGCAAAAGATGAAGAACTACCCATTGTAGGAACCATTGCCGCCCAGTTCAATGATGCAGGGGTGAATGAACTGTTTGAAAGACTGATGGAAAAAGTGGCAGATAAATGCGGTGTAAAATTTCATGGCGACATAGAACATCATACACATATAAAGGATACGGTAAGCCAATCAACCATTATCCCGCCTAAAAGAGTGAGATACCTGGCCGAAATTGCTGAGACCATTTCTGCTTATGACAGCTGGGTTATTGAACAATCAACCATCGCAACAAAACTTTACCAGTTGAATGGAGCCCTGGCAGCGTTTTCAACCCTGTCGGTGGTTGTAAAAGACGAGCTGGGTAAAATAAAAAACTCCCTGGAAGAACAACTTCATCCCGAATGTAAAAAACTCATCCAATCCTGGGCCGAAACACAGGAACGATATAAAAAGGAATTCTATGAATTCAAGGTAAGAGACAAGGTTATTAAGCAGCCGCTTACTTATAAAAGTTTATCAGGAACCATTCTTTCAAAAGTTATTTTACCAAAGTATAAAGACTGGGGCGATATATTAAAATGGCAACTGCAGGAAAATGTACCCGGGGAATTTCCATTTACCGCCGGTGTGTTTCCATTAAAAAGAGAAGGAGAAGACCCCACCCGTATGTTTGCCGGCGAAGGCGGACCGGAAAGAACCAATAAGCGCTTTCACTATGTAAGCCTTGGTCAGCCTGCAAAGCGCCTCAGTACTGCGTTTGACAGTGTTACACTTTATGGCGAAGATCCCGATCACCGCCCGGATATTTATGGAAAAGTGGGAAACAGCGGGGTTAGCATTGCTACCGTAGATGATGCAAAAAAATTGTACAGTGGTTTTGATCTCTGCGATCCAAAGACTTCGGTGAGTATGACCATCAATGGCCCGGCGCCGATGTTGCTGGCATTTTTTATGAATGCCGCCATTGATCAGCAATGCGAAAAATACATCCTGGAAAATAACCTGAAGGAAGAGGTAAATAAAAAGATAGAAGCAAAATACAGCATCGATTCCCTTCCGAAATATGTGGGCGTTGATGGCAAAGAGATCATTCCGGCAAAAGGCGGCCTGCAGGGTGCATTGCCGGAAGGAAACGATGGCCTGGGTTTACGCCTGCTGGGATTAAGCGGACAAGATGTATTACCCAAAGAAGTGTATGAACAGATAAAGGCAAAAGCGCTTGCCACGGTAAGAGGAACGGTGCAGGCCGATATATTAAAAGAAGACCAGGCGCAGAACACCTGCATCTTCAGCACCGAGTTTGCCTTAAAGCTGATGGGTGATGTACAGGAATATTTCATCAATAACCAGGTGCAGAATTTTTACAGCGTCAGCATCAGCGGTTACCATATTGCAGAAGCAGGCGCTAATCCCATTACACAGCTGGCATTTACGCTGGCCAATGGATTCACCTATGTTGAATACTATTTAAGCCGTGGCATGAAGATCGATGATTTTGCACCCAACCTTTCTTTCTTCTTCAGCAATGGCATGGACCCCGAGTACAGTGTAATAGGAAGAGTAGCCAGGCGGATATGGGCAAAGGCCATGAAGAATAAATACAAAGGCAACGAACGTTCGCAGAAACTGAAATACCATATTCAAACATCCGGCCGCTCATTGCATGCACAGGAGATAGACTTTAACGATATACGCACCACCCTGCAGGCATTGTATGCCATATACGACAACTGCAATTCACTGCATACAAATGCGTATGATGAAGCCATCACCACACCTACCGAAGAAAGTGTTCGCCGTGCCATGGCCATTCAACTGATCATTAACCGGGAGTTGGGTACAGCAAAAAATGAGAATCCAAACCAGGGTTCTTTCCTTATTGAAGAAATGACCGAGCTGGTAGAACAGGCTGTGATGGCCGAATTTCACCGGATTACCGAAAGAGGAGGTGTATTAGGCGCCATGGAAAGAATGTACCAGCGAAATAAGATACAGGAAGAAAGTCTTTATTACGAAACATTAAAACACACGGGTGAATATCCCATTGTGGGCGTAAATACTTTCCTGAATAAAAAAGGAAGTCCTACTATTTTACCAACAGAAGTGATCCGTTCTACCACCGAAGAAAAAGAGTTCCAGATAAAAACGCTGCAGGCATTTCATAAACGGCATGCCGGTAAAAGCGCCGCTATGCTCAAACGCTTACAACAGGCAGCGGTAAACAACGAAAATCTTTTTGCCGAGTTGATGGAAACGGTGAAGTATTGTTCTCTGGGACAGATCACCAATGCACTGTATTCGGTAGGCGGACAGTACAGGAGGAATATGTAACCGAAACCCGTTTATTACCTGCCC
This sequence comes from Ferruginibacter sp., assembly GCA_035328475.1. GTDB lineage: Bacteria > Bacteroidota > Bacteroidia > Chitinophagales > Chitinophagaceae > Ferruginibacter. The sequence goes on along the minus strand of DAOLIP010000002.1, from coordinate 2,474 downwards.
AATGGTATTACAAGCGAAACTTTAAACTGCCTGGCACGGTTGTGTGCAAATCCATTTTGTAAACCCGGAATTGAGATATTCTCTGTAGAACTCTTTAATTTTATTCCCCTGGCTTCCCGTTTCAGCTTACGGGCTTTGTTAGAAAAATGAATACTGGTCAAAGCAAGGCCTACTCCAACCAACGTACCGGCAGCGCCAATAACTATTTCGGTAGTGTATTTTTTATCTTCATAACCTATGAAATTTCCGTTGTTATCATAAATAGCGTTGTTGTCTCCAATATCGTTTTGAATCAATCCATAAATTAAAGTACCAATACCGCCGGCAGCTATAACCGGGCCGGTTGCAACAAGTATGGTGCTTGTAGTTCTGGCCTTACGGGATTTACGCATTAATTCATCATAGTCGCTGCCGCCCTGTGCAAAGGTTGCAGCGGTAACCAGTAAAAGCGTGAGGAGTGTAAATAATGTTTTCATGTGTTTATTTTTACTTTAAAAGCAAATATATAAATAAACCCGGTTTACTTATAAGACAAAGGAATATGTAATCTATAAAGGTTTTCCGCTTTCCAGTGTTTTAACAGCGTCTTCCATTATTTTTTTAACGCCGGGGTTAGGTGCCTGGATTACTGCTTTTTTTGCGTACTCCAATGCTTTTTTCAGATCGCCGCTGGCCGAGTAGCCCCTCATCATGCCGGCAGCTGTTGGCCAGGCGCCGTTATTCTTCGTATAATTTTTTTCAAAAACAACCAATGCTTCCTTTACTTTCTTTTCGCCAAGCAACTGGCGGCCGTAATTATGCAGGTCGGTTACATTCGCTGTTTCTATGGCAGCCATTATCAGTTTACCGGCTTCTTCTTTCCTGTTCAACCCTTCCAGCAGGCCGGCCTTTATTGAAATTACCCGGAAGGTATTTACCCCGCCCAGTGAGGGATCTACTGCCGTATTTATCCAGCCCAATGCTTCCTCGTAATTCACTTTGTTCTGCAAACACCAGTTGGCTGCAGCCTCCAGGCTTGGCGGATCAAAGCCCATGGCCCCGCTTAATTGCGTACGAATGCTGTGTAAGGTTGTTCCCACAAGATCCACCTCCACCGTAAATGGAATGCGCCAGCGTTCCCACTCCAGTGCTACTTCTACAGAGTGATCGGTCTGGTTTGAAAAATTATATTCAAGCCGTTCTTTGCTATCCTTCACGTCTTTTTGCTGACGGGTACTCACCCGCAACACATCCCAATCGCTGTTGTAAAAATAACTGCCCCAGCCAGCCGTGTTCTTACTGAAGATAAGCGTACATGAATCCGGGTACAATGCCATAAAAAAACCATACTTGCCGGCAGCCAGTTTTTTGCCATTGATGCTTACATCGGTATTGAATGAAATGGTGGTGTTCTCATCGGCCCCTGCCCTCCAGGGCGATTGTACGTTGGAACCAAAGCCCAGTACGGTAAAGCCATAATGTGCCACCGAGCTGCCCCATATCTTTCCTTCACGGCCCTTTACTCCGGGGGAATTCCACGTAATATCTATATCTGTAACGCCCACTTTCCGGCCGGCTTTGCATTTGTAATTCACATCTGCATCGGGCAGACGAAGCAACTGTGCCGAGGCAGGAGTTTCAGAAAAAATAAAAAGAAGACCGATAATGGCAATACGAGTGGGGGTCCATATCTTTTTCATGACTGATTATTTTACCCGAAAATAACTAAGGCCAGAGCGGAAAACGAACCGTTCATATAATATAAGACGGCTAAAGGCATGAAATGAAATGTTACTTATTGAAGTTCCCTGCAAAAATAGCCTGCCTTAAAAATCAATTGCTCTATTTCTGCGGCGGAAATATTTTCAGAAACGATCCTCAGTATGTTATCGCAGTCGTGCAGGTCTACATTCCATTCCAGAATGCCCGGGTGGTGATTTAATGGCAGCGTTATTTTACCGATGTGATCGGTATTGTTGAGGTTGGTTTTAAAAACAAGAATTTCCATACCAGGCGGTTTAAGAAAGATATGGTGAGCAGAGATCTACTCTGCTGCCATATTGGTTGATGAATCAGTTGTACGGTGCATTCCCCATCTTCCCCCGCAGCGGTTCTTCCATTCGCTTTTGAATTTTTCCCTTTCCTCGGGAGTCATGGCGGCCAGCTTCTGCTGCATTTGCATCCACCTTTCTTTATGACGGGCTTTGCCACGCCATCCGCCTCCGCCAAAACCGCCGAATAAAATTTTACTCAGTAATAACAGACCCAGTGCCTGCAAAAAGCTAATGGTCTTTACGCCTGTTATCACCAGCGGTAAAATGCCGTTCCATAAGCTCATCACGATCCAGCCAAACAATAATATCGCAGCGGTGCCGAATATTAATATCATCAGGGCTTTTTTGATCCAGAATTTTTTCATTGTATTTGTTTTTAGCCACGAATTACACGAATGACCGCTAATAAAATTGAATGCAGAGGATTCGTGTAATTGGTGT
>DAOLIP010000001.1:0-107720 GCA_035328475.1 Ferruginibacter sp. | reverse complement strand
AAGGCGAACCTGAATGCCCCCGGCCATTTCGCCGGCCAGCGCCACGTGACCGGTATATTCTTTGCTAAACCTTCTTTTAACTACACTCCATTTTTCAGATTCTTAAATGAATAGCATACTGTATGATAATTACATGTGTGGTAGTTTGATTTTTTGTAAGATTAAAATAGAAAAATCCCTCGGTCAGAAGTTTTCATAATAAAATGAAAAAGTGGGTATGCATGAAATGAAAGGCTGCTTTTATTTCAGTAGACAGTATGCACCTAAGAGTAGAATTACCAATGCTGAAGCTACCAAAGAACTGAAGATGAACAGAGCTGTGCCCTGAATCGGGCTGTACATCGATTCAGGGTGCCCTTTTTTGGTTACTTTTTTGGGCAAGCAAAAAAAGTGACAATTTACAGGAATAAAAAACACCTCATCGCTGAGGTGCTTTTATAGAATAACCAAATTATTTATCCTACCAGGGATATTTATTCTCTGCGATCAGTTTATCTGCGATTCTTCTGCGGGCATCCTTGCTGTTGAAGGGTTCGGTTTTTGTAAAGCGTTTTAAACCCAGCAGCATCATGCGCTGCTCATCACCGCTGGCAAAGGCATTGATGGCTTCCTTGCCGGCCTTGTTCACCTTATCAACTGCATCATTCAGGTAGCAACGCATCATATCGATCTTCACCTGCGAAGCGGCTTCTCCTTCTTTGTCCACCAGTTTGATGATACGCAGCAGGGCGCTTTCTGCCTCAAATGTTTCAATGGCCATATCGGCAATATTCATCAGTATCTCCTGCTCGTCCTGTATCTTCATCATCAGTTTTTGTACGGCAGCGCCTGCCACCATCAGGATGGCTTTCTTCATGTTGGCAATGGTCTTCTTTTCTTTTGCAAAAGGCGTTTCATCATCATTACCAAATTCCGGGATGCTCATCAGTTCTTTGGATACAGCCATGGCCGGGCCCATCAGGTCGAGCTTTCCTTTCATCGCTCTTTTCAAGATCATATCAACAGTAAGTAAACGGTTGATCTCGTTGGTACCTTCATAAATGCGGTTGATCCGGCTGTCGCGGTAAGCACGGCTGGCTGCATACTCATCGCTGAAGCCGTTGCCGCCGTGTATCTGTACGCCTTCATCTACCACGTAATCCAGCACTTCACTTCCGTGTACTTTTAAAACAGCACATTCCACTGCATATTCTTCGGCAGCGCCCAGTAACGCTTCGGCAAAGGCCTTGCCGGCAGCCGCCAGTTCAATTTCTTTATCGTCTATCCATTTGCTGGTGCGGTATAAAGCGCTTTCGCTGGTAAAGATGCGGATGGCCATTTCGGCCAGTTTGTATTTAATGGCGCCAAAATTGGCGATGGGCGTTTTAAACTGCTCCCTTGTTTTTGCATATTCAATAGAAGAGTTCAACGCCAGTTTGCTTCCGCCCAAGGCAGCCGCACATAATTTCAACCGGCCGATGTTTAAGATATTAAAAGCGATGATATGGCCTTTGCCCACTTCGCCCAGTAAATTTTCAACCGGTACTTTACAATCCTGGAAATACAACTGAACGGTGGATGATCCTTTGATGCCCATCTTATGTTCTTCGGGACCCTGCGTAAATCCTTCCATACCCCGTTCAACAATAAACGTACTGAACTTATCTCCGTCGATCTTTGCAAATACGGTATATACATCGGCAAAGCCGCCGTTGGTGATCCAGCATTTTTGTCCGTTCAGTATATAATGCTTCCCGTCTGCCGAAAGCACAGCGGTTGTTTTTGCACCCAGGGCATCGCTGCCGCTGTTGGGCTCGGTGAGTCCGTATGCACCCTTCCATTCGCCGCTGGCCAGTTTGGGAATGTATTTTTTCTTCTGTGCTTCGGTACCAAAATATAAAATGGGTAAGGTGCCGATGCCGGTATGCGCCGCAACAGCTACGCTGAAGGAATAACCGCCGCCAAGCCCTTCATTCACCAGGGTGGATGTGATGAAATCTTTTCCCAGTCCGCCCAGGTCTTCGGGAACAGATGTTCCCAGCAACCCCTGTTCACCGGCTTTCACCATCAGCGAGGGCATAAGGCCTGCTTCCATTTTATCGATGCGGTCAACAATGGGCAGTACTTCGCTGTTCAAAAACTGCAGACACATATCTTTCACCATCAGCTGCTCTTCGTTAAAATCTTCGGGTGTGTAAGTTTCAAATGCATTGCTTTCTTTGATCAGCCATTCGCCGCCTTTGAGCGAAGTGGTTGTTGGAGTAGTTGTATTCATAAAAAGAATTTTTAAAGATTGATTCTGGATACTTGATACTGGTTGGGTCTCTGACCATTCAAAAACTTTTCAAATTCGCTGGGTGTTGCCAGTATCCAGTATCTATTTTATCCCTTTAGGTTCTCGTACACCATCTGCAAAACCTCTTTCGCAATTTCTATCTGCCCGTTGGTAACGCCTGCCAATGCTTCATTCAGGGTTGTGTTAGCAATTTCCATGCAACGTTCTTCCAGTTCCTTTCCCAGCGGGGTTAAAACAATTAAATTCTTTCTTCTGTCTTCCTTTGAGGCATTCCGTTTTACCAGTTTCAGTTTCTCCAGGTTATCAACCAGGCGGGTAATGCTTGGCTTGTCTCTGAATGTTGCATCGCATAACTGCTGCTGGCTCATGCCATCTACCTTCCACAAATGATACAGCACACTCCACTGTTCAATCGTTATCTCAATATTGGCCTGCTTAAAATTCTTTTGCAGCCTTCTTCCGATCGCCGTGCTGGCCTTACCCGTTATAAAACTGTATAATTCGCCCTTCTTAAATTGGTTGTTTGACATATAGTTGTTTATGCAACCAAACAAAGATAATCATTCAGTTGAATTATTAAAAATTATTTTTGTGTTAAAGGTTCCGCCGGTGGCGGGATACGGCAACCCACTATGCAACAGGCTTTTCTCATTATTTTACTGGTCTTATTCAGCCTGTATTTCTTACTCATTTTGTTCTATTGGCGAAGCTGGCGTACCATCCCCCACTTCAAACCTATCCTGAGCGTAGCCGAAGGCCAAACTAAAATATCCGTCATCATCCCTGCCCGAAACGAAGAACAAAACATTGCCGCCTGCCTGGATTCTGTTTGCGCCCAGTCCTACCCAAAAGACCGGTATGAAATATTAGTTGTTGATGATCATTCTACTGATAATACCGCATCGATTATAAATAAATACAGTACACAAAACGTAAAACTCATTTCATTAAAAGAGTTTGTTCCAGGAAAGGGGTTGAACTCTTACAAAAAGAAAGCGATCGAAATTGCTGTTCAACAGGCAACCGGCGAACTGATCGTAACAACCGATGCGGATTGTATTGTTCCCAAAAACTGGTTGCAGACCATTGCATCATTTTATGAAGAACATCAGCCGGAATTTATTGCAGCTCCGGTTGCCATTCTCCCCTCTGCTTCAGGAGAGGAGTCGGGGGTGAGGTGGTTCATCAAGATCTTCCAGGCCCTCGACTTCATGACCCTGCAGGGCATCACCGGTGCATCGGTATATAAAAAGATACACAGTATGTGCAATGGCGCCAACCTGGCATATACCAGAAAAGCATTTGAAGAAGCGGGAGGATTTTCCGGCATTGATTCCATTGCCAGCGGCGATGATATGCTGCTGATGCATAAAATATACAAACGCTACCCGGGTAAGGTAATGTTCCTGAAATCCAAGGAAGCGGTTGTACAAACGGAGCCGGTAAAAACAATTGGAGAATTTTTTAACCAGCGCATCCGCTGGGCCAGTAAGGCAGGCAAGTATGATGATAAGCGGATATTCTGGGTGTTGCTGCTGGTGTACATAGTAAATGTAATACTGCTGTTGTTGCCGGTTGTAGCTTTAACAGTGAATGTTCAATATTCAATGTTCAATACTCAATATTCAATTGGGGTATTATGGATGGTGCTGCTTTTTTTAAAAACAGGTATTGAATTGTTTTTCCTCTTCCCCGTTGCAAAATTTTTCGATAAACGGAAGCTGTTATGGCTGTTCCCGCTGATGCAGCCTTTCCATATACTGTACACTGTTGTTGCCGGCTTTCTGGGTGCATTCGGCACCTATACATGGAAAGAAAGAAGCGTGAAATAACGGGCTGAATTTGTAATTTAGAGGATGGCAGGTAACCGCTTTTCCTTCAGGGCCCAAACCTGGAAACGTCTTAGAAAAAACAAGGGCGCTTTGTTCGGGTTGTTCATCATCATTCTTGCTGTACTGGTATCAATATCCGGTTATTTGATCGCCCCCGATAATTCTCCCAATGCCGATCTGCAAACGGTGGAGATACAGGCAAAGAAACCGGGTTACACACAACAATTTCTGAAGATAAACGAAAGAAAATACCGGAGTGGTTCCTGGCTTGAGCATGCTTTAAGTGGTAAAAAAAATCATTTCAGGCTAATTCCGATAAAGGGATACCGTATTAAAGGCGACAGTCTGCTGGTAAATAAATTCATTGACGACGACACATCGGTTGTTCAGTATTATTCCGTTGCTGCTTTAACGTTTAATAACCCTTCTGCGATTCGGCAAAATATCATCACAAAAAAATACTGGCTGGGTACCGACAAATTCGGAAGAGATATTTTAAGCCGGCTCATCATTGGCACAAGAGTAAGCCTGGCCGTGGGTTTGATAGCCGTACTTATTTCACTCACACTCGGAATTATCTTAGGCGCCCTGGCAGGTTATTACCGTGGCTGGGTGGATGAGCTGATCATGTGGCTGGTGAACGTTACCTGGAGCATTCCAACCTTGCTGCTGGTATTTGCTATTACCATGGCCATGGGCAAGGGTTTCTGGCAGATATTCATTGCCGTTGGTTTAACGATGTGGGTGAGTGTGGCCCGTTTGATCCGTGGACAGGTAATGGCCATCAAGGAAATGGAATACGTACAGGCCGCAAAGGCATTGGGTTTAAAGAACAGCCGCATCATACTCCGTCATATCTTACCAAACATTCTCGGGCCGGTGATGGTGATCGCTGCCGGAAATTTTGCCACCGCCATCATGGTAGAAGCCGGGTTGAGTTTTCTCGGTATTGGTATTCAGCCTCCGCAACCAAGCTGGGGACTGATGATAAAAGAGAATTATAATTTCATCATTACGCATAACCCCATGCTGGCCCTGATCCCGGGTTTTGCCATCATGTTGCTGGTGCTGGCTTTTAATTTACTGGGCAATGGGTTGAGGGATGCGGTGGATGTGAAAGAAACGTAAGGCTAAAGCCCGATACTTGATTCTGGATGCTGCTAATTATCGAAAAGTTTTTCAAAGTTTCAGGAAGCGGCCAGCATCAAGTATCCAGTATCCAGTTTTTAAACCACCGGTGCCACCTGCACATTCCGGTTAAATCCTTCTTCCAGGGAAATGAATGTTTCGGTGCGTTCAATGCCTTTTATCTTCTGCAGTTCATCGTGCAATACCGAACGAAGCTGGTTAATGTCTTTACAAACGATCTCTATGAACATGCTGTAATTACCGGTGATGTAATTCAGCCGCACGATCTCGGGTATGTTCATCAGGTCTTTGGCAACCGCATCATATAAAGAGCTTTTCTCCAGGTAAATACCTACAAAGGCGGTAATGTCGTATCCCAGTTGTCGCAGGTCCACGTTTAGCCTGGTACCTCTGACAATGCCGGACTCCTGTAGTTTTTTTATGCGCACATGGATGGTACCACCGCTTACAAATAGTTTTTTTCCCAGTTCGGCATAAGAGATCTCTGCGGTTTCCATCATTTCGTGAATGATCTGGAGATCCAATTTGTCAAGATTTAATTTAGCAGCCATTTCGTTTTGGGTTTTTTCGTTTTTTTAAACAACAAAGCAAATATTTGAATTATTTCTATAATTTCCAAATATTTAATAAATTATTTTAAACATAACGGGCAATTCCCTTATTTTTGTGTCATCAAGTTCTTAATCATTGTGGGGTGATGAAATTTTTGGCAGCGACCCCCTTGTTGCGGGGTTGAGCGCAAGAATCGATTGACCTGGGTGATATATTAGTTCTTATAAATTGTGGGGTGATGAAATTTTTGGCAGACATGCCCCCTTGTCTCGGGGGTGAGGACAACAGGATAAACGAAGTATAGAGCCGCTGTTACAGCAATGTGGCAGCGACCGGGGTCGACCACCGAACTTTGTACTTTAGCTAACTGCCTCGTGAAGGTTCGATCCCTTCCCCTACAGCAAAGCCTTCGTTTAACGACGAAGGCTTTTTTATTTTATGCAATATCCAACAAGGAACAAGGGATTTTGAACAAGGAAGTGATCCTGGTGAGAACGCTACTTCAGAATTCGAGATTCCGTGTTCCTTGTTCAATATTCGAATCTTCTTTAACAAACACCTGCTGGCCTTTAACAAAACCTTTTTAATATCTGCAACATCTTCTGCATCTAATGGGTAACAGAATGGAAACAATTTTACGCTCCAATAAAAACCCAGGCCATGAAAAAAGATCTGCATCTCGTCGCTTCGGTTGACCAACCGGAAATGATGGAAAACATTATCGAACAACTGGCTACCCGCCATTATGATACAGTCTATACCAGTGTTGCCATACCAACCCCGTGGAAAGCCATCAATACGTCATCGGTTGAATCTTATATCAGTGGAAGAATCGAATTTGATTACAATGAAACACAAAGGATCCGGATGCCTTATATCACTTCTTTCTTATTCATCTGCACTACACAAAAAAAGAATGAATATGAATTGAGCTGGAGTGTGTCGATGAGCTAAGATAAGATCCAGTAAACTTTATATCAGGTCGACCTTATATACTGTCTTTGAGAAATACTTTTTCCCGGGCATTAAAATAGTGGAAGGGAAATCCGGCTGGTTGGGTGAGTCGGGGAAGTGCTGCGTTTCCAGGCACAGGGCGCTGTATTTGCCAATCGCTTTTCCATCCCGGTTCTTTGAACTGCCGGTAAGCAGGTTGCCGGTGTATAATTGCAGTCCGGGTTCTGTAGTGAAAACAGAAAGTTGCGGCCGGCCGGCCGGCCCCGCCAATAAAGCGGCAAAAGAGAACGGGCTCCCGTTCTTATTCAACACAAAATTGTGATCGTATTCTTCCCCGGCTGTTTCAAGTTTATCTTTTATTGAAACAAGCTCCCGGAAATCGAAGGCGGTTTTTGAAACCGGCAGCAATTCTCCCGTTGGTATCTGTTCCTCATTCAGGGGCGTATAACTATCCGCATTTATCTGCAGTGAATGATCGAGTATGGTACGGTCCATCTCACCGGATAAATTAAAATAACAATGGCTGGTAAGATTGACCGGCGTGGGTTTATCCGTTTCGGCTGCATACCCAATGATCAGTTCATCGTCGTCGGTATAAGAGAACTCTGCTGTAACATTTAAGTTACCCGGGTAACCTTCTTCACCATCCCTGCTGAAATAATTCAGGGAAAGAACCGGTTGCTCTTTTTCAATGATGACCGCATCCCAAACTTTTTTATCAAAGCCCCTGTTACCGCCGTGCAAATGATTTTTGCCATCGTTGCAGGCAAGCACATAGGTGGTGCCGTTGATGGAAAAATGGCCTCCGGCAATGCGGTTGGCATAGCGCCCGGCAATGCAGCCAAAATAGGCGGTATCATCCAGGTATTGCTGCAGCGTATCAAAACCGGCAACAATGTTTTTTTTCTTCCCGTTTGCATCGGCAATGATCCAGGAAGTAATGGTTCCGCCGTAATTGATCACCGAAACACTGTTACCCGTTGCATTTGCCAGCGTGAAGCGAAAGACCTCCTTCCCGTCGTATTCTCCAAAATGTTCCTTTGTGATCTTGCTCATTTAAATCGGTCTTGAAATTTCATTTTTCCCCTGCCGCATACAGCGAACGGTAGATGCCCCATTCCAGTCCACGCAGTTCTGCCAGTCCCCGCAAACGCCCGATAGCACTATACCCGGGGTATGTGGTCTTATTCAGGTCGTCCAGCATCTGGTGCCCGTGATCGGGCCGCATAGGTAAGGAGATATTCCGCCGCTTCATCAGCTGCACCACTTCCTTCATTACGGCATACATGTCGGTATCTCCTGCCAGGTGATCTGCTTCGTAAAAATTTCCTTCTTCATCCCGTTTTGTATTGCGCAGGTGAAGGAAATGAATATGATCAGCAAAACGCTGTATCATACTTACAATGTGATTATCGGCCCTGGCACCAAACGAACCCGTACAAAAACAAAGTCCGTTTGCGGGCGAAGGTACCGACCGGACGATGTCAAGTGCATCCTGCTCTGTACTGACCACCCTGGGCAAACCCAATACAGGGTACGGCGGATCATCGGGGTGAATGGCCATTTGCAGGCCGCATGCTTCTGCAACAGGTACTACCTGTTTCAAAAAATAAAAAAGATGCTGTTTTAATTGTTTTGCATTAATGCCTTCATAGGTTTTTAAGGCAGCTAACACCTGCTCTGCAGTAAATGACTCATCACTCCCGGGTAATCCAAGCATGGTATTGCGGAAAAGTTTTCCCTTTTCTGCATCGCTCATTTTTGCAAACCGTGCTTTTGCTTTTTTTATTTCTGCTCCGGAATAATCCTTTTCTGCTCCGGGTCTTTTTAGCAGGAACAGGTCGAATGCCACAAAGGCCGAACGTTCAAAATACAAGGCCTTGCTTCCATCGGGCATGGTATAAGAAACATCGGTTCTTAACCAGTCGAGTATCGGCATAAAATTATACGTAACTACTTTTAAGCCGCAGGAAGCTACATTGCGTAAACTTGTTTTGTAATTTTCAATGTATTGAAGATAATTACCGTTTTGTTTTTTTATGTCTTCGTGCACCGGTAAACTTTCAATCACCGTCCATGTTAACCCGGCGGCTTCAATCACTTTTTTCCGGGTGTTGATCTCATCAACTGTCCATACATCCCCAACCGGAATATGATGCAGTGCTGTTACTACGCCGGTACATCCCGACTGGCGGATATCGGAAAGGCTCACTTTATCATTTGGTCCGAACCATCGCATGGTTTGCTGCAATAACATAAACACCTGGATTTGGGTATAAAACTAAATACTGACTGGTAAGTATTTACTTAACAAGGCTGAATTTAAGGTTTTCTGTCTTATCAGAAGCGGTTCCTACCATCACGGTGAAGTCGCCCGGCTCAGCCACCCACTTCATATTGGTATCATAAAACGAAAGCATCTCTTTATTAATAACAAAACGTACCGTTTGCGTCTGGCCGGGTTCAAGCCAGATCTTTTTAAATCCTTTCAGTTCTTTTACCGGTCGTGCCACCGATGAGTACTCATCCCGGATATACAGTTGCACTACCTCTGCTCCGCTCCGGTTGCCGGTATTTTTTACCTCCACGCTCACCGTTACTGTTCCATTCATTTTCATTTGTGCCGATGATAGTTTAAGGCCGCTGTACTGAAAGCTTGTATAACTAAGGCCATGGCCAAAAGCAAACAGGGGACCTACTGTAAAACCAAGATTGTAGCCCCTGCGTGCTGATGGCTTATAGTTATAAAAAGCCGGAATATGTCCGGCAGTTCGTGGGAAAGAGATCGGCAGTTTTCCATTGGGATTGATTTCTCCAAATAAGGCATCTGCCATTGCATAGCCGCTTTCCTGCCCAAGGTACCAGCACTGCATAACGGCCGGTACCGAATTAACAAGATCACCAATGCTCAGTGGCGGACCACTGTTCACAAAAGCACAGGTTGGTTTTCCGATAGAAACAATTTCTTTTATCAGTTCGTTCTGGTGATTCAGTAATTCCAGTGTTGGCAGGTCGCCCAGGTGATCGGGTGCCCATCCTTCGCGGCTCATGCTTTCGTTGCCCCCAACAAATAACACTACTACATCCGCCTGCCGGGCAATTTCAACCGCTTCGGCGATCTTCGCTTTCACATCGCCGTTGTTTGCCAGGTTGATGGTATCGGCAAACCAGTTATTTTTATCTGTAAGTTTAACGCCTTCGGCATACAGTACTTTTATATTGTTGCCATATCTTTCTTTGATGGCCTGCAACGGAGAGATACAAACACGGGGTTTGCTTGAATAACCGCCGAGCAGACATTTATCGGCATTGGGGCCAATGAGCGCAATGGTCTTTATCTTATTCTTATCGAGCGGTAAAAAATTATTGTCGTTCTTCAACAGCACCATGGCTTCCTGTGCAGCTTTATATGCCACCGCTCTTTTTGCCGCACTGCCAACGATCTCTTCTGCCTTATCTGCATCCACATACGGATCATCAAATAAACCAAGCCTGAATTTAGCAATAAGAATTCTTGTTACTGCAGCATCCAGTTCTGCCATGGATATCTTTCCAGCTGTTATATATTTTTCCAGGTTTACAAAACCATCCGGGTCTGGTGTTTCCAGGTCGATGCCGGCTTTGAACGCTAAGTACCCGGCTTCATCATAAGACGGAGTTATTTTATGCAACGTACTTACATCCCGAATCGCAAAATAGTCAGACACCACCACGCCTTTAAAGCCCCACTCCTTTCTTAATATATCTGTAAGCAATTGTTTGTTGATGTGTGCCGGCAGTCCCCACAGTTCATTATAGGTTGCCATTACATTCATGGCCTTGCCTTCCTGAACAGCCGCTTTAAAAGACGGAAAGAAAACTTCCCGGGCAGTACGTTCATCAATATTACTGGGCGCCACATTCACACCGCCTTCGCTTTGCCCATGAATGCCGAAATGCTTTAAGGTGGTTGCTACTTTATTTTTACCCAGATAAACGCCTTCGCCCTGGTAGGCTTTTATCTGCGCAACCGCCAGTCTCGACGTGAGGTAAGGATCTTCTCCCATGGTTTCTTCTGTTCTTCCCCAGCGTGGATCCCTTGTTATATCTACCACCGGCGCCAGTACATGATGCCCGCCTCTTGCCCGTACTTCTTCAGCCACGTTGGTAAATATCTCTGTCATCAGGTTCTCGTTCCAGGTGCTTGCCAGTGCAATGGGAATGGGAAAGTTAGTTGCATCCTGCGTTTGCTGGCCATGCAGCGATTCCTCATGCGTCATCACCGGGATGCCCAGTCTTGTTTTCTCAACAAAATACCGCTGGATCTTATTATAAAGTTCTGCTGCCTGCCGGGGATGATAGCCCGAACTGTTTGGCCCGGCATTTTCATTCAGCCGGCCCAGTTCGCCCAGTCCGTTCTTTAATGCTTCTTTTGCTTTTGCTTCATCAAAATCGCCGGTGGCATTTAATATCCTTGATTTCTGGATCCACAAACATTGTGTTTGCATTACTTTTTCATCTACCGTCATGAGGCTTAATAAATTCTTTGCCCTTTGTTCCGGTGAAAGGTTCTTGTTTTTATATGCTGGTTGCTGCGCATGCGTGGCGCTTATGCAAAACATGCCCGCAACCAATAAACCGTATTTTACAATTTTCATAATAATTACTTAGCTATTCCCAATGGAGAGAAATAAATGAATACAGATACGATAATGGCCACAATGATCAACGACAATACAACATCGAGGCTGTTCCAGCTTGCACGGCTGGCCACTTTGTCTTCGGCCACGGTGGTGGCAAAGGTTAATCCCTTTATCTGTTCTTCGGATGGCTTTGGCGTAAGCAGGCTTACCACTACCATTACCACAATAGAGAACAGGAACAGATAAATGCAGAAATACAGGAAATTAATGGTGGCGAAATCGTACAGGAATCCACTGAGGTCGTTCTTAAACAACTCGAGGGTAAGTTTAATAAGGCCTAAAACAAAACCCACTACCATCGCAGTATACGCTCCTTTTGCATTCAGGCGTTTAAAGAAAACCCCTAATAAGAATACAGCAGCAATAGGCGGCGCCAGGTACGACTGCACGCTTTGCAGGTAGGTATATAATGTACTGGAGATGCGGCCCATCATCGGTATCCATATCATACCCAGTATTACCACTACGCCTGTTGCAATACGGCCAACCCTTACCAGTTCTTTTTCTCCTGCTGCGGGTTTCATCTTCTGGTAAATATCCATGGTGAATAAGGTAGAGCATGCATTATATACCGAAGCCAGTGATGCCATTAACGCTGCAAGTAATCCTCCTGCCAGCAAGCCCCGTAAGCCCATCGGCATGATCTGTTCCACCATGGCCGGGAAGGCGGCATTATAATCAGTTTGTCCGTCGGCATTAAGCGGCAATGTTAATTGTCCCTTTGCATGCAACACATAAGCGATCAAACCAGGGATAAGAAATATAAAGAACGGAAGCAGTTTTAAGTAAGCGGCAAAGATGGTTCCCCTTCTTGCCTGTTGTTCATTTCTTCCGGCAAGGCAACGCTGCACAATGTGCTGGTCGGTACACCAATACCAGATGCCCACAATGGGCGATGCAAATAAAATACCCAGCCATGGAAATTCAGGATCGCTGAGCGGACGGAACATATTCAGTTTGTCTTTCGGGAATTCGTTCATTAATGCATTCCAGCCCCCTACTTTATCGAGGCCTACAAATAACAGCACCGCCGAACCTATCAATAAAACAAATGCCTGTATCGCTTCTGTATACATTACGGCATGAAGGCCGCCGAAAATGGTATACACGCCTGTTACCACCACCAGGATGATGGCACCTGTCCAAAACTCTACGCCCAATATCTGGTTAAATACCAGGGCGCCGGCAAAAATGGTTACCGATGCTTTGGCAATAACATAACTGAGCAATTGAATGACCGATAATAAACGTCTTGCTTTTGCATTGAATCTTTTTTCTAAAAACTCGGGCATGGTATACACCATGCTGCGCATATAAAAAGGAACAAACACCCAGCCCAATATTAAAACGATCCAGGAGTGTAATTCATAATGCCCCAGCACCGTTCCGGATGAACCGGCCGATCCGGCAAGACCCACGATGTGTTCGGACCCAACATTGGAAGCAAGTATGGAAGCGCCGATCACCCACCAGCCCAGGTTTCGGTTGGCCAGGAAATAATCTGTTGGTGAGTTCTTGCTCTTGCGGATAGACCATATGGAAATGCCTGCGATCACCAACATATACAGGATAAGAAATATCCAGTCAACTGTGCCGAGAAAATTCATGAGCGTTGCGTTTTGGTTTTATAATATTTTAAGAAGCTTCAAGATGCAAGCTTCAAGGTGGCTAGTCTTAAATTAATACCCTCTTTTCCTGGTCAGTCTGTTTCTATTTTGTATGCTTGTCCCTTGTTGCTTCTCCCCTCGCAGCTTACTATTAAATAAACCGGTTAACAATATTCTCCAGGTACTCCTGCTTACCGCTGATGACCTTTGGTTCGCCGTTTTCTATGGCATAGTTCCTCAGGTCTTCCAGCGATAGTTTTCCTGCTTCGTATTCTTTTCCTTTTCCGCTGTCGAATGAAGCGTATCGTTCCGTTCTTACTTTTTTGTAGTCTGACTTTTGTAGAACATCATCGGCAATGATCAATGCCCGGGCGAATGTATCCATGCCGCCGATATGTGCATGAAACAGGTCTTCTGCATCGGTGGAATTGCGGCGGATCTTTGCATCGAAATTGATGCCCCCGCCTTTGAATCCTCCTGCTTCTAAAATAACCAGCATGGCTTCTGCCAGTTCGTTGATATTATTGGGAAACTGGTCGGTATCCCACCCGTTCTGGTAATCGCCGCGGTTGGCATCCATACTGCCGAGCAGGCCTGCATCGGCGGCCACCTGCAATTCGTGCTGGAATGTATGGCCGGCGAGGGTGGCATGATTCACTTCAATGTTCAGGCTGAAGTCATTCAGCAGGTCGTATTGACGCAGGAACCCGATCACCGTTTCGCAATCGTAATCATATTGATGTTTGGATGGTTCGCAGGGTTTTGGTTCGATGAAGAATTTTCCTTTGAAGCCGTTCCTTCTTGCATAGTCTTTTGCGGTATGCAGGAAGCGGGCAAAATGTTCCTTCTCCCTTTTCATATTTGTATTGAGCAGGCTCATGTATCCTTCCCTTCCTCCCCAGAAAACGTAATTCTCTCCACCCAATGCGATGGTGGCATCCAGCGCTGCTTTTACCTGTGCGCCTCCGTGCGCCAGCACATGAAAATCGGGATTGGTGGCAGCGCCATTCATGTACCGCCTGTTTGAAAAAAGATTGGCTGTGCCCCATAATAATTTTACGCCACTGGCATCCTGTTTTTCTTTGAGGTAAGTTGTAATGGCCTGTAAACGTTTTTCATTATCGGCTACGTCATTGGTATACTCCACTGCATCCACATCGTGAAAACAATAAAAGGGTAAGCCAAGTTTTGTCATGAATTCGAATGCGGCATCGGCCTTGTCCTTTGCTTTTTCTATTGCATCGGTTTTTT
Source organism: Ferruginibacter sp. (assembly GCA_035328475.1). GTDB lineage: Bacteria > Bacteroidota > Bacteroidia > Chitinophagales > Chitinophagaceae > Ferruginibacter. The sequence continues at coordinate 93,418 of DAOLIP010000001.1, read as the reverse complement.
TATCCCAGGGAAAGATATGCGTTGGTTCGCCAAAGGGATCGGCACCGCTGCCAACAAAAGAATGCCAGTAGGCACAGGCAAAGCGCAGGTGATCTTTCATGGATTTACCCGCCACTACCCTGTTTTCATCATACCAGCGGAATGCCAACGGGTTGTCTGTTCCGGCTCCCTCGTATCTTATTTGTGGAATTCCTTTAAAAAATTCTTGCTGTCCTGCTGCCATTTTCATCTTCGTTTTTTTGGTTAAGCGATATTGATTAATTCGTTTTCATTTTGCAGATCGCTGAGTTTCTCCTTTAAAAATCCTTTCCATTGCTGGTAAAGTTCTTCATGGATATTATGACTTTCGGGTTCTACAGAACCAACCGGCTTCCGTTTACCGAAAGCCGCCTTAGTATCTTTAAAGATGCCGGCGCCCATACCGGCGCCAATGGCAGCGCCGTAACTTCCGTCTCCTTCATAAAATTCCACAGGCACTTGTGTACTGTTCACAAATGATCTTGTAAATACATCACTTAAAAAAAGATTGGTTCTGCCTGCACGGATGACGGAAGGCTGCATACCGTTCTCCCGCATGATATCCAGGCCGTACCGGAAAGCAAAGGCAACGCCTTCCTGTGCTGCTCTTACCAAATGTGCTTCTGTGTGGATATTAAAATCAAGATTTTGAAAATGAGCGCCCACCACTTTATTATTTAACATACGTTCTGCCCCATTGCCAAAAGGAATTGCCATCAACCCATCTGCACCGGGGGCAATGGCAGCGGCTGCATGGTTCAGTTCGGAATAAGAACGGTTAGCGCCAACCAGGTTCTTAATCCACCGGTTAAAAATTCCGGCACCGTTGATGCAAAGCAAAATGCCGATCCTGACCTCCGCCCTCTCCAAAGGAGAGGGAGCCTGATGATTCACATGTGCAAAGCTGTTGATCCTTGATTGCTGATCGTATTCCAGCTGATCGCTCACCCCGTATATCACGCCACTTGTTCCGGCCGTGGCAGCCACTTCGCCGGGCTGCAATACATTTAATGAAAGCGCATTGTTTGGCTGATCACCTGCTTTATAAGAAACCGGTATGCCGGATTTTAAAGACAACCTGGTTGCCACAGTATGTTTCAATGTTCCGTGTGTTGAGAACAAATCATTGATTCCCGGAAAAACCGACTGATCAAATCCGAAATAGTCAATGATGTCTTTTGAAATGCTGTTGTTCCGGTAATCCCAGAATATTCCTTCGGATAGCGCCGATATGGTGGTGGTGATGGAACCGGTCAGTTTCATGGCAATAAAATCGCCGGGCAGCATAGCCTTATCTATTTTTTCAAAGAGGGCGGGTTCATTCTCTTTAACCCATGCCAGTTTGGATGCTGTAAAATTTCCGGGAGAGTTCAACAGGTTGTACAAACATTTTTCTGTTCCGATATTTTCAAATGCTTCATCGCCGATGGCAACGGCACGGCTATCGCACCAGATGATGGAGTTACGCAGCACATGCTGGTCTTTATCCACCAATACCAACCCATGCATTTGATACGCAATGCCGATGGCTGCAATATCAAGCGGGTCGTATCCTTTGGTTGCATGGCATTTGAGTATGGCCTGCTTCACATGTTCCCACCACCCGTCGGGGCTTTGTTCGGCCCAGCCTGGCTGCATCGAAATGATATCTGCTTCTGCTTCGGGATACTGAACAGCCGCAACAGCCTGCTGGGTTGCTGCATCCAGTACAGTAACTTTTACCGAAGATGTACCAAGGTCAATCCCTAACAGCAACATATTCTTTCTTTATGGTTAAAGTTATTCAATACGGTTAATAAAAATCTAAAACAAAAGAAAGGGTGGGAAAAACCACCCTCCCTTTAACGACTGCATATATGAGAAAACTAACTGCCTTTAAATTATTCTGGCCCTCCTGTCAATTATCAGTACCCCGGATTCTGTGGATATGGTGGTCCTTCAGTAACACGGTTAATCTGATCTTGTGGAATCGGCCTGAGCATATACTCAGCCTTCACATTATTTCCTGCTTCCACCGGGTTCCATGCTTTCACACGGGTAACTAAGGTTTTTGTTCGTACCAGGTCTAACCAGCGCATTGATTCGCCATAAAACTCACGGGTACGCTCTTCAAGAATGAAATCGAGTGTAACAGTTCCTGCTGTTATCATCATGGCGGCCTCGGCTGTTGCCTGGTTTTGACCGGGAGCATAAGGATCGCCTCCTGTAGTTGATGGATAACATGTTGGAGAACCCAAAGCACAGCCGGGTCCGTAAGGAGTATTTGTGCGGAAAGCAGCTCTTCGCCTTACCACATTGAGCATATCCGCCGCGTTTTGCATCTGGCCAAGTTTGAAGGCTGCTTCTGCAGCGATCAGGTAAACATCTGAGAAACGGGCGATCACCAGCGGCCTGTAGGAAGGATCATTCTGATTTACCCTCCTGGGGTCGGCTAATTTTTTCATGTATGGAAAAATATTATTGTTTTGCAGGCTGGGCGTTACAATAATGCCTTTGAATGGGGTAGCGCCATTATTCTGGGGAGCGCCAACAACTTCATAATCGGGGAACCATATGGCAGTATCCACGCCGGCCTGTAACTGGCCACGTGTACCGGTAACACTGGGGCCTGAATAGGTGCCGACAACCAGCTGCTGACCTCCGCCGCCGGTTCCGCAGTTTGAACGCCAAACCGTTTGGAAAGTTTTAGCATAACGTGAATCAATGGTCCTGTTTACAAATGCCTGGTCAAGAAGATAACTCTTACCAACATTAGGGCCGGTAGTTAATCTCGGCATATTGGGACGTATACGTGTATAAGGTCTTCCAAACTGAACATCCCTGTTTATCATGGTTGGTCCGGAGCTTGCAAGTACACCTGCACCATTTACAGTTGTATTTACGCCAAGTACACCGGGCGCATTAAACAAGCCCATCCAGGGAGTAATATTTATTGCAGCTCCTCCTGCCTGTCCACCACCCGGGTTGTAATATCCATATTTAGGATCGTTGGTATGATCACTTACAAAAATGGTTTCTTTGCCATAATCATTATTAGGGTTAAAAGCATCTTCATAATTCTGCCACAGGTCAAGCCCGTATGTTGCCTTGGTATTGATCAGGTCGGTGGCAGTGGTATATGCTAATTGAAAATCAGCATTCGAATTATTCAACCATCCCCTGGTTAAATATACTTTAGCAAGAAGCCATTTGGCTGCTCCAACTGTTGCCGGCTTACCCAAAAAAGGTGCAGTAGGCTGATTAGGCAGGTTGCCGATAGCATCGGTAAGATCCTTAACGATCAATGCATAAATATCATTGGCAGGTGCAGGTGCTGCAGACAATACAGGCTCTGTAATGAATGTAGTGTTGAGCGGGATATTACCATAGGTTTGAACAAGATAGAAGTAAATAAACCCCCGCAGAAATTGCGCCTGTCCAAGATATGCTTTTAATGTAGCCGCATCCAGTCCCTGGGTTGTTGGCCCAAGTTCAAGGATCCCGTTCAACGCATTGATACTGGAGTAAAGGCCGAATCCACCGCTAAAGTCACTTCCTGTAATACCATTGTAAGTGAACACACGGGGATTACCGGCGCTGCCACCCATAAGGTGTTCATCTGTTCCGGCCATTTGGTTAATGGTGAATCCTTCTGTTCCCCAAAATTCACGGATCTGGTTATAAACTCCGGAGATACCACCCAAAAGGCCCTGCGGTGTGGCGAAGACAGCGGGAGTAACATTTGAACGGGGATTTTCTTCAAGTATCTTCTTACAACCCCCATTCGTTAACAGCATGGCTGCAAGCAGCAGCACATAAACCGGTGTACTATTTTTTATCAGTTTCATATAAAAGTTTTATTGTGTTTAGAAGTTGAGGTTTAATCCAAAAATGAATTGCCTGGTAGCCGGGTTATTAGCGTTCACTGTTACTTGTCGGCCAACGGTACCAGCTTCACTGGTGCCTTGAGATCTTATTCCGCCTCCAAATCCGTTTCCTTCCGGATCGGGTCCGTATCCTTCTTTTACAAAAGGCGACCAGATAACGAATGGATTCACGGCCGAAACATATACCCTTAATGAAGTGATGCCTGCTCTTGTCAAAATAGTTGCCGGTACCTCGTATCCAAGGTTGATGGCCCTGCATTTGATAAAGGATCCGTCAACATAAGAAAGGGTTGAGCTATACTGCGGGGTTCCCAATGCATCGGGCTGAGGGAATTTATTTGTTGGATTAGTAGGTGTCCAGTAATCTACTTTCAATTGATTGTTCCGGCCGGTCAGGAACCAGTTAAACCCGGTAAAATTCGCCCCGCCGGTTTCGCTTGATAAATAGGGCACCACCACTTTCATCCCGATCCGGGCATACATGCTGATCGAAAAATCAAAACGTTTGAATTTTACATTATTGGTCATCCCCATTTCAAACTTAGGTTGAAAGTTGCCTACGATCACACGGTCATCCGGTGTGATCCTGTTATCGCCATTCACATCACGCAATCTTATATCGCCGGCTTTCTGAACGGGTGATGTTTGTGTAGCCAATCCCGGATCGCCGGTTTGCCAGATGCCGATCTTTTCATAATCATATATTACTGTAATAGGCTGACCTACAAACCAGCCATTACCTATATCATTTTGCTGACTGGGGTTTGCCAGTTCGGTTATTTTTTCACGGTTGAAGAAATAATTGAACTCAGTTGACCATTCCAATCCGTTAGCCCTTTTAATGTTTATCGTATTAATGGTCAGTTCCAAACCACTGCCTTTTGTTTTGCCAAGGTTCTTAACAAGCGTTAATCCGCTATTGCTTGGTGGCAGTGGTAAAGGCAGCAATATGTCCTTTGTTTTTTGACTGTATACTTCAATGCTTCCGGATATCCGGTTTCTCAGTATTCCGAAATCCAGTCCGAAATTAAACTGGGAGGTACTTTGCCATTTAAGTTTCTTATTAGGAAGACCACTGATCACATATCCGCCTTGCTGACCTCCGGTACCCTGTCCGTAATTATATGCCGAAGAACCCAAACCACCCAATGTTGCATAAGGATTGATACCCTGGCTTGCAGCTATTCCCCATCCTACCCTGAGCCTGAGGTTATTGATGATTGAAAGTTTAGACATGAATTTTTCGTTCATGATATTCCATGCAGCAGCCACAGCGGGGTAAGTGTAATATTGACTTCCTGGCGATAAAACCGAGGCCCCGTCTCTCCTCACTGTTGCGGTAAGATTATAGCGCCCATCATAACCATAGGTTGCTCTTCCCATATAAGAGATCAGGCCTCTTTCCCAGAAATAGTTGCTGCCGGGAGTTCCTGCGTTGATACTGGCAGCCTGGTATAGATCGGCATTCTGCATATAATCGAATGGAATTCCTATGCCGCTTGCAAAAGAACTTGTTGACTGCGATTTTTGAATACTGTAAAGTGCAGTTAAACCGATCTGGTGTTTCTTGAATGATTTATTGTAGAACAGCAGGTTCTCAATGGTATATTGCCAGAACTCTGTATTACGGATATTGGCTGTTGACTGGGACTGTGCAAGTGCTGAATTCACATAAGTACCAGGGCCTGAATAGCCATCGGCTTTATCCTGGTAGAAATCGAGCCCTATATTTATCCGGTATTTTAATCCTTTGATGATATCTACTTCTCCGTACAGGCTGTTGAATGTTCTTAATCTTCTGTTACGAGCCAGGATGGCTTCTTTTTTTGTTTTCAGCGTGAGGGGGTTGAATAAATTATCTGTAGAGCCTGTTAAGATCTGCAGGTTCAGACTTCCATCAGGATTATAGGGAGGGGCTAAAGGAGTGATCCTCATCAAGCCATTGGTAACACCTCCGCCACCCGGAGTATTCTGGTAAGCCAGAGAGTTAATAGTTGTAAGCCCTATTTTGATCCGCTTATTTAGCTGGTGATCCATAGCGCTGCGGATGCTGAATCGTTTGTAGTCCTGGTTGGGAATAATACCGCCCTGGCGAAAATACCCAAAGCTCATAGAGTATTTACTTTTATCACTGCCACCGTTTATACTCAGGTTATGATTGGTTATGGGTGCATTCTGATATATCAGGTCCTGCCAGTCGGTAGATGTACCTGCAGCTAAAGCAGCCTGCTCTGCTGCTGATAATGGCCAGGGTTGTGAGCCCGGAGTGGTGCTGTGACCAGCGGCTGCATCCAGTTTAAACTGGGCATATTCCGCTCCATTAAAAACACGCAGTTTTTTCATAACAACGGAATTGCCGTAATAAGCAGAATAATTAAATGTTACTTTTCCGCTTGTTCCTTTTTTAGTAGTAACAAGAATAACACCGCCGGCGCCTCTTGAACCGTAGATAGCAGTAGCAGATGCGTCTTTTAAAATTTCAAGGCTTGTAATATCGTTGGGACTGATATCATTAAGGTTGCCCGAATAAGGTATCCCGTCTACCACCACTAACGGTGCATCTGCCTGGTCGGCTCCGGCAGCTTCCGATGAAAAAGTACTCCCGGTAACATTGGCCGGCGCCGTGTTTGCTAACATGGTCCTGTTACCCCGTATCCTTATCTGCGAACCGCCGCCGGGAACAGCGCTCGTAGATGTAATATTTACCCCGGCAGCATGGCCTTTCAATTGATCCAGTACATTGTGCGAAGCTGTTTGCAAAAGCGTTTCAGAGTTAACCTTAGATATAGCGCCGGTAACATCTCTTTTCCGTTGCGTACCATAGCCAACCACTACTACTTCAGTAAGTGCTATATCCTGCCTTACCAATGAAGCATTAATAACATTTCCCCTGCCTACAATAAATTCCTGGGCTACGTATTCCGCAGCACTGATGATGATCCGGCTTCCGGGGGCCGCCTGGATGGAAAAACTCCCATTGGCATCCGTACTCACACCCGAGGTACTTCCTTTCACCATGACAGAAGCCGTAACCGGTTGGCCGCTTTCATTCGTTACCCGGCCGGTGATCGTTTTTTGTTGGGCAAGAACTGCTGAAGAAAAGAATAGTAAAAAGATCATGCTGAAAAAACCCGAGAGCATGAACTTCAGTAACTGATTTTCCTTCCCAGGTAAAAAGTTCCTTTGCGTTAGAAGAATTGTTTTTTTCATAATTGTTGATTTGGCATAATAGAATAATACCCCGTTGCCGGGTTCATGTTATATAGTGATTGTTTTTTGAACACACGGAAAACAGCTTTACTGCAAAAAAGCGGAGAATGAAGACCGTATCTGAATTCAGATAAAGCAGGAATGCCTGGAACGGCAAAGCCGGGAAAGGAAATTGACCAAAATGTAAATTTCATTTTCATTATAGCAGCAATCTTAGTTACCTGGATACCGGGAAGCCCCGGTTATAGCCCTAAAAAAATTATGCAATCGGTTGCAGAAATCATGCAAAAAAATAGCAAGTCTTTAGAAATGCTATATCCTGATCATGCTTGTTCTTTAAGTGTATATTTATACAAGTGGCACAAAACCTCCGTTCACCTGTAGCAATACAACCCTTTACTGGTAAGCCTTACATCGATATGTTTGGCAAATATAAATACTGTTCTGCAACGGTATTTTTAATATCCTGAAGCTAATGTAAATAAATTATTTTAAATTGCAACCGATTGCAGTAATTTTTTTTAAAAAAACTTATCTTAGTAAAAAATTACCAGCCCCTGCTTCTATATGCAAAAGGAAATCACCATCTACGACCTGGCAAGAGAACTCAATCTTTCGGCCGCCACAGTAAGCCGGGCACTCAAGAATCATCATGCGATCAATAAGAACACCAAAAAAAGGATCATAGAGAAAGCAGAAGAACTCGGTTATCGTCATAACAATTTTGCCAGCAACCTGCGCAAGCAGAAAACACATACCATCGGTATCATCGTGCATGAGTTGAACAGTAACTTTATTACCTCGGTACTGGCGGGCATAGAAAAAGTGACCACGGCAGCCAAGTACGATATCATTATTGCTCACTCATCGGAGAGCTATGAAAAAGAGACCGCCAATGCACTCAATCTTTTTCATAAACGGGTGGACGGTGTGATCGCTTCCCTTTCTTTCGATACTAAAGACCTTGATCATTTCCAGGTATTTGCCAGCCGCGGCATTCCGGTGATCTTTTTCGACCGTGTGGAAGAGAACAGCGAAAGCACCAAAGTGATCATTGATAACTATAAAAGCGGATACCAGGCAACACAGCATTTAATAGAACAGGGCTGTAAGAAGATCGTAATGGTTACTGCCAATCTAAACCGGAACGTATATGCCCAGCGTTTCAAAGGCTATAAAGATGCGCTCTTTGATAATAAGATCCCTTTTGATGAAACCCTTCTGTTGATAAAAGACCTGAGTGAGCGTTGCGGTGTGGAAGCCGCCATGCAGATATTAAAGATGAAGCCCCTGCCCGACGGCGCTTTCATCACCAACGACTTTTCCGCTGCAGTTTGTATGCAAACACTGAAAGATAACGGGATCAGTATTCCAAAGGATATTGCTGTTGTGGGTTTTAATAACGACGCCATCAGTAAAATTGTGGAACCCCAGCTCACCACGATCAATTATCCGGGTATCGATATCGGTGAGATCGCTGCCACAAACCTCATTAATCACCTGAAAGGGACTTCTAATATTGCACAAACCAATACGATTGTTGTTCGCTCTGACCTGATCATCCGGAAATCATCACTTAAAAAAGGCGCCAGGTAAAACCACCACAACAATGTTATGAAAAAGACCTTCCTTCTTTTTATTGTTGGCCTTTTCACTTACAGCAATATCATTGCAGAAGACGGATACCGCCTGTGGCTCAGGTATGACAAGATCAATAACCCGGCCCTTCTTACCCAATACAAAAAAAACATTCAGACAATTGCTGTTGAAGGAACCTCCCCTACATTGGATATTATCCGCACAGAGATTAAGAACGGATTATCCGGTTTACTCGGCAGCGAAATAAAAATTACCGGCAATGCAGCATTGAACACTTCAATATGGATATGTAAAGTATCTGAATTACCGGGTGATAATAATAACTACGGGCCACTCGGTAAAGAAGGATACAGAATATTCACTAAAACTTACGGCGGAAAAAAAAAGATCATTATCACCGCCAACACGGATATCGGCCTTTTATACGGCAGCTTTAATTTCTTAAGATTACTTCAAACCAACCAATCCATTGAGAATTTAAGCATCACTTCTGTTCCCAGGTTAAAACTCCGGATGCTGAACCATTGGGATAACCTGAACAGGTATGTTGAAAGAGGATACGCAGGCATATCGATCTGGAACTGGCATACACTTCCCGGCTACACCGATCCCCGCTATATTGATTACGCCAGGGCCAATGCGTCCATCGGCATCAACGCCGTTTCATTAACCAATGTAAATGCCAACGCAACCATACTCACCGGGCAGTACCTGGAAAAAGTAAAAGCGTTGGCCGATGTATTCCGGCCCTATGGCATAAAAGTTTTTCTCACGGCAAGGTTCAGCGCACCGATTGAAATAGGAAAATTAACAACAGCCGACCCGGTAAACGACTCCGTACAAAACTGGTGGAACAATAAAGCAAAGGAAATTTATTCACTGATCCCCGATTTTGGTGGCTTCCTGGTAAAAGCCAACAGCGAAGGACAGCCCGGTCCGCAGGATTATAAACGTACACATGCCGATGGCGCCAACATGCTTGCCAATGCGGTAGCACCATTCAACGGTATTATAATATGGCGGGCCTTTGTATATGCTGCTGAAAACCCGGTTGACAGGCATAGGCAGGCGTACGATGATTTTGTTCCGCTGGATGGAAAATTCAAAAGTAACGTAATGGTGCAGGTAAAGAACGGCGCCATCGATTTTATGCCCCGGGAACCTTTTCATCCGCTATTTGGCGCTATGCCCAAAACCCCGTTGATGATGGAGTTCCAGGTAACGCAGGAATATCTTGGCCAGGCAACCAATTGGGTATACCTGGCGCCACTGTATAAAGAGGTATTGAACAGCGATACCTGGTGCAAAGGAAAAGGAAGTACTGTTTCGAAAGTGATTGATGGAAGTATTGACAACCATTCATTGAACGGTATGACAGGAGTGGCGAACATTGGCAATGATATCAACTGGTGCGGCCATCCCATGGCTCAGGCAAACTGGTATTGCCTGGGAAGACTGGCATGGGACTATGATCTGTCAAGCGAACAGATAGCGGATGACTGGCTGAGAATGAGTTTTACAAACGATGCTTCATTTCTTCAATCCATAAAAACAGTAATGCTGCAGAGCAGGGAAATAATGGTTGACTACATGAACCCCATCGGCCTGCATCATATCATGGGTACCGGCCATCACTATGGGCCTGCTCCCTGGGTAAGTAATTTAAACAGGCCGGAGTGGAACCCGGTATATTATCATAAAGCCGACAGCGTTGGCATTGGCTTCAACAGAACAGCAACCGGCAGCAATGCCCTTGCACAGTATTTTCCCGAAGTAAGAAAGCAATGGGAAGATATAAATACCTGTGATGAAAAATATTTATTGTGGTTTCAACACGTTTCCTGGGACCATAAAATGAAAAGCGGAAGAACATTGTGGAATGAGTTGTGTCAGAAATATTACAGCGGGGCCGACGGGGTCATCTGGATGCGTAACGAATGGCTGAAACAAAAAGGCAAAACAGATGACCAACGGTTCAACCAGGTAAAGATGCTGCTGGACATACAGGCAGAAGAAGCAGTGTGGTGGCGTAACGCATGCCTGCTCTATTTCCAGGCATTCAGCAAACAGCCTTTACCGGCGGGCTATGAACAACCGGACAGATCTTTGGAGTATTATAAAAGCCTCCGGTTCCCTTTTGCACCGGGCAATTAAAATTTTTATACCATGAGCGATCAAATAAAAAAAGTAGCCATTGTTACAGGAGGAGGGTCGGGGCTTGGATTTGCCATTGCAAAAGCATTTACACAAAACAATATTCTCACTGTAATAGTGGGCAGGGATGAAGAAAAATTAAAGGCAGCAAGAATACAGCTGGGAGACAACTGCTTTTATAAGCCCTGTGACCTGAGTAATCTTTCTTCCATTCCTGTATTGATTGAAAGTATTATTGGCGAATTCGGCAAGGTGGATATTCTTGTGAATAATGCCGGCATCAATATGAAAAAAATATTCACCGAAGTAACCGACGAGGATTTTCAGAAAGTGATCACCACCAATATCTGTTCTGTTTTCAGCATCAGCAGGGAAGTGGTAAAAAATATGCTGACGAGAAATTCGGGATGCATCATCAACATCAGTTCTATGGCAGCGCAGTATGGTTTACCAAAAGTAATTGCATACAGCGCCAGCAAAACAGCCATTGATGGCATGACGAGGGCGATGGCAACCGAACTATCACCCAATGGTATAAGGGTAAATGCCATTGCACCAGGATTTATTTATTCGGATATGACAGCAAAGGCCCTGGACAGTGACCCGGAAAGAAAAGCAAAAGTGTTCAGCCGTACGCCAATGGGACACATGGGACAGCCTGAAGACATTGCTGCTGCTGCTTTATACCTCGCAAGTGAGGGGGCAAAATATGTTACCGGTGTGGTGTTGCCTGTGGATGGTGGTAACTCGATCGGATTTTAATTGATTAATGGTTTTACTGCTTAATTGTTTGTGTATGAAAAAGAAGCTGTTGCTTATTTTCAGCCTGCTGTTATTTTCTGTTGCGGAAAATTTTGCGCAGCAAATAATTTCCGCTAAGCAATCCGCCAATTCATTTTCTCTCGATCATACTGTCATTTATGTTGATGCCGGGGATCATGCCCTGGTAAAAAGATCTGCTGCCTTACTTCAAACCGATATAGAACTTGTAACGGGTAAAAAGATCCGGGTCATTGATAAATTAGATAAGCCGTATAAAAATATCATTGCCATTGGCAGTATTGACAAATCCTCCTTACTGAAAGAATTGATCGGGAAAAAGAAACTGACGGTTAGTTCTATCGAAAATAGATGGGAAGCCTTCCAGATCAAAAACATTACTAATCCATACAGTCATGTTGAAAATATTCTGACGGTCGCCGGCAGCGACAGAAGAGGGACAGCCTATGGCGTTTTTGAATTATCAAAACAAATGGGCGTATCTCCCTGGTACTGGTGGGCAGATGTACCGGTTAAAAAAAAGCAATCCATTTATTTTAAAACAGGGATTGTTATCAGCGATGCTCCTAAAGTAAAGTACAGGGGCATCTTCATCAATGATGAAGCGCCCGCATTAAGCAACTGGAGCAAAGAAAAATTCGGAGGATTCAACCATCAATTTTATGAAAAGGTTTTTGAACTGATGCTTCGTCTTAAAGCAAATTACCTGTGGCCGGCCATGTGGGGTAATGCATTCTATTACGACGATTCACTGAACATCAGGTCGGCAGATGAATACGGTATCGTTATCGGCACATCGCATCACGAACCCCTGATGAGGGCGCATGAAGAATGGAAATATTACGGCAATGGAAAAAAATGGAATTACGACAGTACCGAAGCCGGGTTAAAAGAATTCTGGCGGGGTGGTATGCAACGGGCATGGAACGAAAAAATAGTAAGCGTAGGCATGCGGGGCGATGGCGATGAACCCATGAGCAGGGAAACGGCAACAGCCTTGTTGGAACGAATTGTAAAAGACCAGCGGCAGATCATTGAAGACGTTACCGGCAAACCGGCATCAGAAACACCGCAACTATGGGCATTGTATAAAGAAGTGCAGGGCTATTACGATAAAGGAATGAGGGTGCCGGACGATGTAACCTTATTATTGTGCGATGATAACTGGGGCAATATCCGCAAACTTCCAAAATTAAATGAGAAGCCGAGAAAAGGAGGTTATGGAATTTATTATCACTTCGACTATGTAGGCGGACCGAGGAATTATAAATGGCTTAATACAAATCCCATCCCAAAAGTGTGGGAACAAATGCACCTGGCATGGGAGTACAATGCCAGGCAGATATGGATCGTGAACGTAGGCGATATCAAGCCAATGGAATTCCCCATTTCTTTCTTTTTAGATTATGCATGGAACCCGGAAAAGATTGGTGCCGGAGACCTTCAAAAATATACGGAGCAATGGTGTGCAGAGCAGTTTGGCAATGAACATGCAAAAGAGATCGCAGCCATCCTTTCCGAATACAGCAAATTCAACGGAAGAAGAAAACCGGAACTGCTGGATGCAAATACATACAGCCTGGAAAATTACTATGAGGCAGAAACCGTGGTAAGGGTCTATAACGACCTGTTTGCAAGAGCTGAAAAAATAAACAACCTGCTGCCGGCTCAATACCACGATGCATATTTTCAACTGGTCTTACACCCGGTTAAAGCCTGCGCCAACCTGAATGAATTATATTTTAATGTGGCCCTTAACAGGGACAGGTATAAAAAAGGATACGCTATTGCCAATGAACATGCCAACAGGGTAAAACTACTGTACAATTACGATTCACTCATTACACAGCAATACCATCAGCTGGGCAACGGTAAGTGGAACCATATGATGAGCCAGACGCATATTGGCTATACCTATTGGCAACAACCATTGAAGCAGAAAATGCCCGATGTACGATATGTTCCTAAAGACTCCGTTGTTCCGCAACCCGGGGTATTTATTGCCGATGAAAAAACAGCAACGTTTCCTGCAGGTAAGAAAGGAAATGTTTTTGTGGAGAAAGAACAATACGTTTCTATAGATGCTTCGCATTTTACAAAAGCCGTTAATGCAAATGGCATCAACTGGAAAGTATTGCCCGATCATGGAAGGACCGGATCGGCCATTACTCCCTTCCCGGTAACCGCAGCAGAACAAAAGCCTGGCGGTAATGCACCGCATATTGAATATGAATTCTATACTTATAGCAAAGACAGTTTGAAATTACTCGCTTATTTCTCCCCCACCCTTAATTTTCATAATACAGAACAGGGCTTGCAATACGCTGTATCCATCAACAATGAAGCACCGCAGATCATCAGCATCAACAAAGAAGATAAAACCACCGGCAGCGGTATCTGGAATAAATGGGTGAGTGAGAACATCATTATTAAAACAACTGCACATAAAATATCCCAACCCGGAAAACATGTTTTAAAATACTGGATGGTAAACCCCGGCGTGGTTTTACAAAAACTGGTGATCGATCTTGGGGGCGTAAAACCGAGTTATCTCGGGCCGCCGGAAACGATAACCAGGTACTAGAAACACGGATGACACGGATACGGCAGATTTTCACTGATTAGCAGTCTGCGTTGATCCGCTTCATCAGCGTTATCCGTGTTTCTATTCTAAATGAAAAATCATGTTCTTAAACTAATAAAATGAAAAAATTACTTTTCTCAGCCGCCTGCCTGTTGGTATTGATCACCCATGCACAGGACTACAGGTCATTCTCTATGTGGAATACCAAACTGCCCACCGAACAACGGGTGAATGATCTGGTCAGTCGCCTTACCCTCGAAGAAAAAGTAGCGCAGATGCTGAATGCAGCCCCGGCCATCCCACGCTTAGGCATTCCTGCATACGAATGGTGGAATGAAGTGCTGCACGGCGTGGCCAGAACACCGTTCAAGGTAACGTCATATCCCCAGGCCATTGGTATGGCGGCAACATGGGATACAAACTCCTTACACCGAATGGCCGATTATTCCGCAACCGAAGGAAGGGCCATTCAAAATAGGGCCATCGAAACAAACAGAACAGGCGACCGTTATCTGGGGCTCACCTACTGGACACCCAATATCAATATCTTTCGTGATCCCCGGTGGGGGCGTGGACAGGAAACCTATGGCGAGGATCCTTTTCTTACCGCCATGCTGGCAAGAGCATTTGTGCATGGCCTGCAGGGCGATGATCCTAAGTATTTAAAAGCCGCCGCCTGCGCCAAACATTTTGCGGTACACAGCGGCCCCGAACCAACCAGGCATTCGGATAATTTCAATCCGTCGCCGTATGATCTGTGGGACACTTACCTGCCCGCCTTTAAAGAATTAGTGGTGAATGCAAAAGTGGCCGGCGTAATGTGCGCCTACAATGCCATCAATACACAGCCTTGCTGTGCCAACGACCTGCTGATGAATGATATTCTCCGCAACCAATGGAAATTCACCGGCTATGTAACCAGTGATTGCTGGGCCGTAGATGATTTCTTCCGCTATCATAAAACACATAAGGATGCTACCACCTCTGCAGTGGATGCTGTAATGCATGGTACCGATGTGGAATGCGGCAATTCGGTTTACAGAACATTGCTGGATGCGGTAAAAACAGGTATGATAAAAGAACAACAGCTGGATGTTTCGCTTAAGCGGTTATTCACCATCCGTTACCGTCTCGGCATGTTCGATGCAGATGCCATGGTTAAATATGCTCGAACGCCTTTTTCCAAACTGGAAGCCCCGGAGCATAAGGCACACGCATTGAAGATGGCGCAGCAATCCATTGTATTGCTGCGTAACGAAAGCAACACCCTTCCTTTATCAAAAACAATAAAGAAGATCGTTGTACTGGGTCCCAATGCCGATAACAAGATCGCCATACTGGGTAACTACAACGGAACGCCATCAAAAGTGGTAAGTGTACTGGAGGGGATCAAAGAAAAACTCGGGGCAAATACGGAAGTGATTTATGAAAAAGCGATCAACTTCACCAACGATACCCTGCTGGTGCACAAAGACATTACTTCCCTTTACCAGTATAATGGCAAGCCCGGTGTGATGGCGGAATATTTCGATAACGAAAAACTGGAAGGTACTCCCGTGTTCTCCACCATTGAAAAAGAGATCAATCATCACTGGCCCGAAGGCGAAACACCCTACCCTGGTTTGAAATCAACCCACTACGCGGCACGCTACACTACTTTTATAACCGCCACCAGGGATGAAGTACTGAGTTTTGAATCTGAAGCAAACGATGGCTACCGGGTTTTGATTAACGACAGTATGATGGTAGATGTTTGGGAAAGAAACCGCTGGGGAAGCAAGATATTCAACTTCGCTGTTAAAAAAGGGGGTTCCTATAAAATTGAAATGCGTTTCCGCCAATCAGAAGGCGATGCTACCGTAAAACTATTTGCAGGCAATTATGTAAAAACAGATTTTGCTGCGCTGGCCGGTCGATACAAAGATGCAGATGCCCTTGTTTTTGTTGGCGGCATCTCTCCGCAACTGGAAGGCGAAGAAATGCCGGTGGCCGTACCGGGTTTCAAAGGCGGCGACCGTACAAGCATCTTATTACCTTCCGTGCAGACTGAATTGATGAAGGCATTGAAGTCAACGGGCAAACCCGTTGTATTTGTAATGATGACGGGAAGCGCCCTTGCCAGCCCCTGGGAAGCTGAGAATATTCCGGCCATCGTTAATGCCTGGTATGGCGGGCAAAGCGCCGGTACTGCTGTAGCCGATGTATTGTTTGGTGATTATAACCCGGCCGGTAGATTACCCGTTACTTTTTATAAAAGCGACAGTGATATTCCTGCTTTTGATAATTATGATATGGCCGGAAGAACCTATCGCTATTTTGCAGGCGATGCCTTGTACCCCTTTGGCTATGGATTAAGTTATTCAACTTTTAAATACGATATGCTTGCTGCTCCTGCTTCCACTACCCCGGGAAAGAACATCACAATTAAAGCAAGGGTGACCAACAGCAGCAAAAGAGACGGCGAAGAAGTGGTACAGTTATATGTATCGCACCTGAATGTTTTTTCCAAAGCCCCCATTAAAGCCCTGAAAGGATTTCAGCGCATTTCATTAAAAGCCGGGCAAAGTAAAACGATCACATTTACATTAACCCCCGAACAACTATCCTTGGTGAATGAAAAAGGAGAACTGCATCAGCCAAAGAATTCGGTAATGATCAGTGTCGGCGGCGGACAACCCGGCGTAAAGAACAACACCACATCAGGCATCGTGAGTAAAACAGTAACCGTTAAGTAATGAGAAAAATATTCTGCATACTATTTTTTACCGGCATCGCTGTTAAAACAGATGCACAGGTCCGCCTCCCCCGGCTGATCAGAGATAGTATGGTTTTACAAAGAGATACCCGTTTGAATCTGTGGGGCTGGGCTGCAAAAGAAGAAAAGCTGAGTATAAAGTTCAACGGCAAAACCTATAAAACGAAAGCTGGCGCCGATGGCAGATGGCAAATTGTTTTACCACCCATGAAAGCAGGCGGGCCTTATAGCATGGACATCATTGCCACAAATAAGATCTCGCTGAAAGATATTCTCATCGGCGATGTGTGGCTTTGCTCCGGCCAATCCAATATGGTGCACCAGATGAATATTCACGATATTACCTATGCCAAAGATATCGCAGAAGCAAATTATCCGCAGGTAAGGCAATTCTGGATCCCCACGCTTGCCAGCTTGCAGGGCCCGCAGGATGACCTGCCTTCGGGTTATTGGAAACCGGCTGTAGGAGAAGACGTAAGACCCTTCTCTGTGGTGGCTTTCTTTTTTGCAAAAACACTTTTTGAAAAATACCGGGTACCCATCGGCATCATCAATTCAAGTGTAGGTGGGCCGGGTGCCGAAGCATGGACCAGTGAAGAAGGATTAAAAGAGTTTCCTTCCATGCTCAGTACCATTCAAAAAAATAAAGACACGGCTTATGTGAACAGCACCAACCGGAATGCAGCAATTGCCAATGTAAGGCCTCAGCCTGATGACAAAGGATTAACAGGGGCCATTAAATGGTATGATACTTCTTACATCCCAAAAGCATGGCATAACATAAACATACCCGGCTTTTGGGAAGACCAGGGAATAAAAGACCTGGATGGAATTGTTTGGTACAGGAAGGAAGTGAATGTGCCTGCATCCATGACCGGTATTCCTGCAAAAGTATTTTTAGGCA
The DNA here is from genome assembly GCA_035328475.1 of Ferruginibacter sp. Taxonomy (GTDB): domain Bacteria; phylum Bacteroidota; class Bacteroidia; order Chitinophagales; family Chitinophagaceae; genus Ferruginibacter. The sequence continues at coordinate 75,548 of DAOLIP010000001.1, read as the reverse complement.
GGATCGTTGATGCAGATGTTCTATACATCAATGGAAAACAGGTTGGCAATACTACGTATCAATATCCGCAGCGGAGATATGCGGTTCCTGCCAACTTATTAAAACCCGGTAAAAATATTTTTGTGGTTAGGGTGATCAACAATGCCGGTAAAGGAGGTTTTGTTCCGGATAAACCCTACTGCCTGTTTGCCGGAAAAGATACGATCGACCTTAAAGGCACCTGGCAATATAAGGTTGCTGATGTTTTTATACCAAGACAAGGCCCGCCTGCAAAAGGAATATCAGCACAGGACCAGCCAACGGCTTTGTACAATGCCATGATCTCACCATTGATCAATTATACTATCAAAGGCATACTATGGTACCAGGGCGAAGGAAATACCTGGCGGCCGGAAGAGTATGAAAAATTATTACCGGCCATGATCGCCGACTGGCGCAACAAATGGCAACAACCTGCTTTACCATTCCTGTATGTACAACTTCCAAATTTTGGAGACATGAACTACCTGCCTTCCGAAAGCAGCTGGGCCAGGCTAAGGGAATCGCAGTTAAGAACATTATCTGTTCCCAACACGGCCATGGCAGTAACCATCGACCTGGGTGAATGGAATGAACTTCATCCTGATAATAAAAAAGACATTGGCCTGCGGTTGGCACTGGCTGCACAAACAATTGCATACGGCGAAAATATTGTTTACTCCGGCCCTGTTTACCGGTCTGCAGCAGTTGATGGAAATAAAATGATCATCAGCTTTACCAGCACCGGCAGCGGGTTAATAACAAACAACGGGGAAGAATTGAACCAGTTTGCGATTGCCGGTGCCGACAAAAAATATGTTTGGGCTAAAGCAAAGATCGAAGGAGATAAAGTGATCGTATGGAATGATACCGTTCCCAATCCAATGTATGTACGCTACGCATGGGCCGATAACCCGGATGGCGCTAATCTATATAACAAAGAAGGGTTACCCGCCTCACCATTTACAACAGACAAATGAAAAAGAAAATGAAAAACTGTTTTTATTTATTTTTTATCAGCATACTTGTAAGCAATATACTTTCCGCTCAAAACAGGATCGTAATTGATGCTTCTAAGGCAAAAGACAGCATCAACAAAAACATCTATGGGCATTTTGCCGAAAACCTTGGCCGTTGTATCTACGGTGGATTTTACGTGGGCGAAAACAATAAAACAATCTCAAACAAAAACGGGATCAGGCTTGATGTGGTAGAAGCATTGAGAAAATTAAAAACTCCTGTGTTGCGCTGGCCGGGCGGTTGCTTTGCAGACAACTATCACTGGAAGGACGGCATTGGTCCGAAAAACAAACGAAAGCACATTGAGAATGTTTCCTGGGGCAATGTAAGGGATGATAACAGTTTTGGCACCAATGAATTTTTGCAACTGTGCGAATTGATGGGCACAGAACCTTATCTCGCCGTAAATATGGGCAGCGGTACCGTACAAGAAGCCGCTGAGTGGGTGCAGTATGTAAACCATGCGAACGGCAGCAGTTACCTTACCGACCTGCGCCAGCAAAGCGGCAGGCAAAACCCATGGAATGTAAAATACTGGGGAGTAGGCAATGAATCGTGGGATTGTGGCGGACACATGACGGTTGACTATTACATTAATGAGTATAAAAAGTATGCAACCTTTATGACCAGCTACAACAATACCGAAGGGTTGTTTCGTATTGCCGTTGGCCCGGGCTGGGATGATTTTAAATGGACAGAGGAGTTAATGAAGAATATACCCCTCAAGATGATCGAAGGTGTTTCCATTCACCATTATTCGGTTATCAACTGGAGTAAAAAAGGCTCTGCTACGCAGTTTACCGAAGAAGAATATTTTAAAACCATGGAACAGGCTTACCGCATGGAAGGAATGATCGCCGGGAACAGCGAGGTAATGGACAAATACGATCCCAAAAAGAAAGTGGCCCTGGTGGTAGATGAGTGGGGCGGATGGTATGAAGTGGAACCCGGCACCAACGGCGCTTTTTTGTACCAGCAAAACAGCATGCGTGATGCGATGATCGCCGGCTTAACGCTGAACATTTTTAATAATCACTGCGACCGGGTGCGAATGGCCAACCTGGCGCAGTGTGTTAATGTATTGCAGGCCGTTATTCTTACCAACAAAGAAAAAATGATACTTACACCAACGTATCATGTGATGGAAATGTACAACGTTCACCAGGATGCCCTGATGCTGCCGCTTACGATAACAAGCAACGAGTATTCGTTTGCTGAAAAGAAGTTGAAAGCGGTATCCGCTTCCGCATCAAAGGATAAAAACGGGATCGTTCATATTTCCTTGGTGAACATTGATGCCGCTACTGAGCAGGAAGTAAGTATTGACCTGGGTAGTTTACCCGCAAGAACGGTTACCGGCCGCATACTCCGTTCCGGAAAACTGCAAGACCATAATTCGTTTGATGAGCCGGCCAAAGTGGCTCCGGCTTCATTTACCAATACCGTATTAACCGGAAGCAACCTCACGGTAAAAGTCCCCCCTTTTTCTGTGCTGGTTCTGGCACTTAAATAAAAGATATGAGAAAAATATTTTTATTCACTGCATTTATCATACTGGTATCGGCATCCGCATACCCGCAGTTTAACCAACCCTGGCGGGGTAAGAAGGCGGCCGTGGTGGTCACTTATGACGATGCCTATAACCAGCAACTGGACAATGCCATCCCGGTACTGGATTCCCTGGGACTGAAAGCAACATTTTATGTAACCGCTTTTTCCACTTCGGTGCAAACCCGTTTGGATGACTGGAAAAAGATAGCCGGCAACGGTCATGAATTAGGTAACCATACTTTATTTCATCCCTGTATTGCCGATAAGCCGGGAAGAGAATTTGTTCCGGTTGATTACAAAATGAATAATTACAGCATTAAACGAATGGTGGATGAAGTACGGATGACCAACCTTTTTCTGCAGGCCATGGATGGAAAAACAAAAAGAACATTTGCTTTTACCTGTGGCGATATGAAGATCGGCGATTCGTCTTTTATCAATGGCATGAAAACAGATTTTACAGCTGCCCGGGCCGTACGAAACGAAATGCATAAGATAAATGAAATTAACCTGTACAATGTAGATTGTTATATGGTCAATAATCATACGGCCGAACAAATGATCGAATGGGTAAAGAAAGCAGTGGAAACAAATTCATTGCTCGTTATTTTATTTCATGGTGTAGGTGGTGGCAACGGCCTGGATGTATCCTTACCGGCACACAGGCAATTTCTTGAATACTTAAAACAAAATGAAAAAGACATCTGGATAGCGCCCATGGTTGAAGTAGCTGATCATATCAAAAGCAAGCAAAGCCGTTAACTGATAAAAGGGTTCGCAAATGCATATTGACTAACTGGAATTTCAACAAAAGATTCAAACCGATTCTTTATGGATAAAAAACAAGGTCATTCAAGAAGAAAATTCATTTACAATGTTGGGCTTGCGGGGCTTGGTATTCCGCTGCTTTCTGCCTATTCTAATTGTAATGATGAACGATCAAATAAAACTAAAATGAAAAACAGCAAAGAAGGAAAACTCGGTATTGCTTTGGTTGGATTAGGAAACTATGCAACCAACCAGCTGGCCCCGGCATTGCAGCAAACAGAAAACTGTTACCTGGCCGGAATAGTTACGGGTACTCCTTCAAAGGTCCCTGTATGGAAAGAGCGATATAATATCCCGGATAAGAATATTTACAACTACGAAAATTATGATGCTATAAAAGACAACCCGGATATCGACATAATATACGTAGTACTCCCAAATAACATGCACGCCGAATATACCATCCGTGGTTTTGAGGCCGGCAAGCATGTGATCTGCGAAAAACCAATGGCCATTACGGTAGAAGATTGCGACCGCATGATAGCAGCCGCCAAAAAAGCGAACAAACATTTATCCATTGGCTACCGCCTGCACTTTGAACCCTATAACCTGGAAATGGCAAGATGCGGCACGCAAAAAGTTTATGGCGAAATAAAAAAACTATCCGGCGGCTTTGGTTTCAGGGCGGGTCCATCGCAATGGCGGCTTACCCAAAAATATGCCGGTGGCGGGCCTTTGATGGACGTGGGGATCTATGTGATACAGGCCATGTGTTATACAACCGGCATGGAACCCATTGCCGTTACCGCACAGGAGGGAGTAAAAACAGATCTTGAGCGGTTCAAAGAAGTAGAGCAATCACTCTCCTGGCAGATGGAATTTTCAAATGGATTAATTACCGACTGCAGAACAAGCTATGCTGAAGGAATGAATTTTTTAAGGGCCGAGGCAGAAAAAGGGATCTTTGAATTAACCTCTGCATATAATTATACAGGCCAAAGGGGCTCTACGCCTGCCGGGGCAATAGACTTGCCGCATATTAACCAGCAGGCAAGGCAAATGGATGGGATTGCTGTTTCAATAAAGAATAATAAAACTTCGATCGTTCCTGGCGAAATGGGCCGAAGAGATGTAAAATACCTGCGTGCCGTTTATGAAGCAATGCACACCGGAAAAAGAGTACTGATCAAATGAAAAAAAAGAGCCTAACCATATTTACTCTTTTCCTCTGTAATTATTTTACAGCGGCGCAGGATGTTTTCAAAAATTTTCCTAAAGGTTCATCACCCCGGGAAGTAGGTCTGCGTGTTGCCGAACGGTTCACACAATCGCCACATGGCGTGTATGGGTATGGAGCGGTACCGCATATACCTTATTTTGAAGTGTGTACCTGGTACGGTGCCTTAACCTTTTCTAAAGAAACAAAGAACAAAGATCTGCGGAATAAACTGATCAAACGCTTCCTTCCGTTGTTTGATAAAGACTCTTCTCTTCTTCCCTACCCCGATCATGTTGATTATAATGTTTTCGGAACCATTCCGCTGGAGATCTACCTGCAAACCGGAGAAAAAAAATATCTGAGCTTCGGTAAAATGTATGCCGATACACAATGGAGCAAACCATTCGGACCCAGAATCGTTCCGGCATCTATTGAGCATTACAACAGGGGTTATACCTGGCAAACCAGATTGTGGATCGATGATATGTACATGATCACCATGATCCAATCGCAGGCCTACCGGGTCACACAGGATAAAAAATACATTGACCGGGCCGCAAAAGAAATGGTGCTCTACCTGGATTCATTGCAAAAACCCAACGGTCTTTTTTATCATGCCACGGGCTCCCTGTTTTACTGGGGCAGGGGAAACGGATGGATGGCAGCAGGAATGACCGAGTTATTACGGGTATTGCCAAAAGATCATCCTTATCGCCCCCGCATTATGAAAGGTTATACAACCATGATGGGATCATTGCTGCAATGCCAGGCAGAGAATGGTATGTGGCGCCAGTTGCTGAACGATACCGAAGCATGGTATGAAACGTCCGGCACCGGTATGTTCAGCTTTGCCATGATCACCGGTGTAAAGAATGGTTGGCTTGATAAAACAATATACGGCCCGGCGGCAAGAAAAGGATGGCTTGCATTGATCGGTTACATTAATGATAAAGGAGAAATAAGTGAAGTATGTGAAGGAACAGGTGCCGGCAATAACCGGCAATATTATTTAGGCCGTAAAAGAATTACGGGCGACTTTCACGGGCAGGCGCCGGTATTATGGTGTGCTACCGCTTTACTGAGAAAATAAAATACTATGAGTAAAAAACTGCGCAGCGAAGACTGGTTTGGCAAAGACGATAAAATGGGCTTTGTACATCGCTCCTGGTTACGCAACCAGGGATATCCCGATGATTATTTCAAAGGCCGGCCTGTTATCGGTATCTGCAATACATGGAGCGAACTTACCCCATGCAATGGTCACCTTCGTGATTTTGCCGAGATCGTAAAGAGGGGCGTTATTGAAGCAGGAGGCTTTCCATTGGAGTTTCCTGTTACCTCATTGGGTGAAACCATCATGCGGCCAACTACCATGCTGTTCCGCAACCTGGCAAGTATGGATGTAGAAGAAAGCATCAGGGCTAACCCGCTTGACGGCATTGTGCTGTTAACCGGTTGCGATAAAACAACGCCATCTACCATCATGGGTGCATGCAGTGTTGATCTGCCAACAATTGTTGTTCCGGGCGGGCCCATGCTGAATGGCAGATTTAAAGGAGAATGTTTGGGAAGCGGTTCCTTCAACTGGATGGTGAAAGAAAAAACACTGGTTGAAAACTATACCGCAGAAGATATTCATGAAGCCGAGATAGGCGCTGCCCGAAGCCAGGGACACTGTATGACAATGGGCACGGCATCTACCATGGCTTGTATGGCTGAGTCGCTGGGGCTGACGTTACCCGGTGCAGCTGCTATCCCCGCTGTTGATTCAAGAAAGAAAGTAATGGCGCAACTATCCGGAAGAATGATCGTAGAAATGGTAAAAGAAGACCTGAAGCTTTCGAAGATACTCACAAGAAAAGCATTTGAAAATGCTATCATAGTAAATGCCGCCGTGGGGGGTTCAACCAACTTCATCATTCACCTGCAGGCCATTGCAGGAAGGATCGGCGTTGAACTGAAGCTGGAAGATTTTGATACCATCGGCAGTAAAATTCCTTTGCTTGTTAACCTGAAGCCCTCCGGCCAATACCTGATGGAGGATTTTTATTATGCAGGCGGGCTTCCTGTTGTGATCAATGAATTGAAAAAAATGTTGCACAACGATGCTATAACCGTAAACGGAAAAACCATCGGTGATAATAACAACAATCCTGTATGTTATAATAAAGAAGTGATCGCCTCCATTGATGCGCCGCTGCAGAATGAAGCAGGCATTGTTGTACTCAAAGGAAATCTTTGTAAAGACGGCGCTGTTATAAAACCATCAGCCGCTACCAAATCATTGATGAAGCATAAAGGAAAAGCGGTTGTGTTTGAAACGATGGAAGATTATCATGCACGAATTGATGATCCCGAACTGGATATTGATGAGAGTTCGGTAATCGTGTTAAAAGGCGTAGGGCCGGTTGGTTATCCCGGCATGCCGGAAGTGGGAAATGTTGACCTGCCGGAAAAATTATTGCGCAAAGGAGTGAAAGACATTGTTCGCATTTCCGACGGAAGAATGAGCGGCACGGCTGCCGGCACTGTTGTGCTGCATATTTCGCCCGAATCTTCTATCGGCGGTGTTTTGGCATTGGTGCAAAATGGCGACCTGATAGAACTGGATGTGGCGCAACGGAAACTGCATCTCGATGTGAGTGACGAAGATCTTTTAAAAAGAAAGGCAGACTGGAAAGCGCCGGAACCAATGGCTACAAGGGGTTATGTAAAGTTTTACATCGATCATGTACAACAGGCACACCTGGGCGCCGACCTGGATATTTTACAGGGAGGCAGCGGCAGCGAAGTAACAAGAGACCTGCATTAAACCATTTTTTATGAGACATATTTTTTCACTGCTTATTTTTTCTGCTATGATCGGTTGTAACAGTAAAGAACAAAATAAAACGATTGGCACTATTGAAAAAGCCGATACAGTGCTTGATTCAATTATTTCACCCAATGCCAAAGCAGAAATAATTGCCGAAGGCTTTGAATGGAGTGAAGGCCCCTTGTGGATTGAAAAAGAAAAGATGCTGCTTTTCTCAGATGTGCCCACCAATACCATTTACAAATGGACGGAAGAAAAAGGAAAAGAAGTTTATTTAAAGCCATCCGGCTATACCGGCTCCGTTCCTTCAACCTGTAAAGAGCCGGGCAGCAATGGTTTGTTACTGGATGCAAATGGGGGTCTTGTTTTATGTCAGCATGGCGACAGGCGGATGGCAAGAATGGATGCAGCACTGAACATGCCCGAATCAAAATTCATCAGCATCGCAGAAACCTATGGTGGTAAGAAGCTTAGCAGTCCAAACGATGCGGTATACAGCAGCGCCGGTGAATTATACTTTACCGATCCCCCCTATGGTTTATTAACACAGGACGATGCCGATTCATTAAAGGAGATCTCCTTTAATGGTGTTTATAAAGTAAAAAAAGACGGCACTATTATTTTACTGGTTGATTCAATAACAAGGCCCAACGGGATCGCTTTTTTCCCGGGAGAGAAAAGACTGATCGTTGCCTGCTCTGACCCAGGCAAACCAAACTGGTATGTATTTGATGTTTCTGGCGATTCCCTTATCAATGGAAAGGTATTTTACAGCGCTGCCGGACATGACAAAAAATGGAAGGGCCTGCCCGATGGATTGAAGATCGATAGCAAAGGAAATGTATTTGCTACGGGGCCCGGAGGTTTATATATATTCAACAGCAATGGGAAATTGCTTGGCATGTTAAAGCTGGAGAATGCAACATCCAACTGCGCCTTATCCCTGGATGAAAAAACATTGTACATCACCAACGACATGTATGTATTACGGTTTAAAATGAGAAATTAAATATGAAACTATACAAAACCAAAAACGGGATCGTTGTTGAGAAGGGAAACAAATTCTTTCTGCTGAAACAGGATGACTGGAATTCCTTTATCAACGACGATGATATTCTGCAAAGGACCGAACGGCTTATTGAGGGCCTGGTTGAGGGAGACATAAGCCTGGTTACTGACCTGTTACCTCCCATCGGAGATCAGCAGGAATTATGGGCATGCGGCGTTACTTACCTGCGAAGCAAGGTTGGGCGCCAGGAAGAAAGTAAGGCATCTGGTGGTTCCGACTTTTACGCTAAAGTATACGAAGCGGAAAGACCTGAAGTGTTTTTTAAGTCAACCCCTCACCGGATCGTTGGCAACAAGGCTTTTGTACGGATACGAAAAGACTCTACCTGGGATGTGCCGGAGCCGGAACTGACATTGGTTGTTACTTCATCCGGGAAAATTATTGGCTATACGATCGGGAACGATATGAGCAGCCGCAGCATTGAAGGAGAAAATCCCTTGTACCTGCCCCAGGCAAAAACCTATGATGCCTGTGCTGCCTTAGGCCCCTGCATCTACCTCACCGATAAACCCCTTGATGGTAATACGATGATCGGTCTTACCATTAAGCGAAACAACAAGATAGTGTTTGAAGGGTCGGTTGCGCTCAGCCAGATGAAAAGAACAGTAACCGAACTGGTTTCATTTGTTTACAGGGAAAGCAGTTTTCCGCATGGCTGCCTGGTAATGACCGGTACCGGCATTGTTCCCGGCAATGATTTCACCCTGCAAAGCGGCGACGAGATCATTATTTCCATTGACAGCATTGGTACACTAATAAATACGGTGAGATAATCCTTGATATTCTTCATCATCATATCAGCCATTGTCCTGCAGGTCTTTCTTACCGTGAAAAAGGTAAGCCCTTTTTTATCGTTGCTGATCGTTTCCATTCTTACGGGCCTTTGCCTGGGTATGCAGCCGGCTGATATTTTAAAGTCTGTTGAGAAAGGAGTTGGCAGTACCATGGGTGGATTAGCGCTTATCATTTGTTTGGGAGCCATCCTTGGAAAGATACTGGAGATGTCGGGAGCCGCTGAAAAAATATCTTCCACACTTATTCTTGCTTTTGGTGAACAGAATATTCAATGGGCTGTTTTACTCACAGGCTTCCTCATCGGCATACCGCTTTATTATAACGCCGGGTTTGTGATACTGGTGCCGCTTGTATTTACGCTGGCAAGAAAAACAAAATTGCCGCTGTTATACCTCGCTATTCCCATGGCGGCTTCTCTTTCCACCACACATTGTTTTCTTCCTCCGCACCCCGGGCCGGTTGTGTTGGTGAATTCATTTCGGGCCGATATGGGCTTAACCTTATTGTATGGTATATGCATTGCCATTCCGGCAGTTATTATTGCAGGCCCGTTCCTGGGAAGGTTAATGCAAAAGATAAGCAATGGCCGGCAGCAAACAGAATCACCCATGGTGGCGCTTAAAAAACTACCGGCAACTTTTCCCAGTTTTATGATCGCATTATTGCCTGTACTTCTCATTGCTTTGTCGGTTATTGCCGGAAATTTTCTGCAGGATGGTATGATCAAAAAAACATTACTCTTCCTTGGCGATTCAACCATTGCCCTGCTGTTATCTGTTATCCTCGGCTTTATTTATTTCAGCATAAGCATGAAAATAAAAACAGAGGATTCCATGAAATGGCTCGGTGATGCCATCTCCGGGATCGCACTCATCCTGCTGATCATTACGGCCGGCGGTGTTTTAAAACAGGTGTTAACAGACAGTGGTACCGGCGCTTATATTGCTTCTTTCAGCAGCAAATGGCAAATGCCTCCCCTGGTATTTGCCTGGGTAGTTACTGCGTTGCTGCGGGTAACTATTGGCTCAGCAACTGTTGCAGGCATTACTGCTGCCGGTATTGTATCGCCGTTATTGGCACAACATACTGTTTCACCGGAGTTGATGGTACTGGCCGTTGGCGCAGGAAGTGTTTTCGGTTCACACATAAACGATTCCGGCTTCTGGATGTTCAAAGAGTTTTTCAAACTGTCGCTGAAGCAAACCTTTCTGTCGTGGACAGTAATGGAAACGGTTATCTCCGTTGCAGGACTGATCGGTGTGCTCATTTTAAATACAATTATCTGAATGTTTAAATTATATACAATGAAAAAACGGGTCGCCATTTTTAGTACAACTGTTGCTGCGTTGTTCTTTGTTCAATGTACGGTTGCACAAAAAACTGCCGCTACTGTTTCATCCAAAGGATTGAAAGATCATTACAACGGATACTTTATGGTTGGTGTTGCTGTTTCACCACAGGCATTAAAAACAGATGAGGCCGGTTTGATCCTGGGTAATTTCAACAGCATGACGCCCGAGAATGCGATGAAGATGGGGCCCATACACCCCCGGCCAGACAGGTACAACTGGGCAGGCGGCGACTCCATTGCGGCATTTGCAAAACGCAACAATTTAAAACTGCGTGGTCATACCTTGTGCTGGCATAATCAAACCCCTAACTGGCTTTTTAAAGATTCTACTGAAAGCCTGGTGAGCAAAGAAGTACTACTGCAACGATTGAAAGATCATATCGCGACTGTTGTATCAAGATATAAAGGAACGATCTATGCCTGGGATGTGGTAAATGAAGCGATCTCCGATAGGGCCGATGAATATTTCAGGCCATCTTTATTTTATAAGATATGTGGTGAAGATTTTGTTGCCAAAGCATTTGAGTATGCACACGCAGCCGACCCGGATGCCTTGTTGTTCTATAACGACTACAACGAGATCGACCCGGTTAAACGGGAAAAGATCATCCGCATGATAAAGAGTCTGCTGGCGAAGGGGATTCCTATTCACGGCATCGGGTTGCAGGGCCATTGGGCGGTGAATGAGCCTTCAAGAGAGCAGCTAGACAAAACACTGGAAGATTTTTCAAAACTGGGATTGCAAATGCAGATCACCGAACTGGACATTTCTGTTTATCCAAAGGAACACGAAGCAAGGGAAAGAAAGGCCTCTGACTACGACACTGTTTTCACTGCAGAAAAAGAAGCAAGACAGGTGGAAGTTTATAAAATGTGTTTTGAATTATTCAGAAAATATAAAAGTTCTATCAGCAGCGTTACTTTCTGGAATATTTCCGACCGCAGCAGCTGGCTGGATAATTTCCCGGTACGTGGAAGAAAGGACTACCCGTTATTATTTGACCGGGAGTTAAAGCCCAAGAAAGCTTTTTGGGAAGTAGTGAAATTTTAAATCGTTGTAATGAAAAAAATCCTTTCCGTTTTCTTACTGTGTATTTCTGTAACCGGTTTTTCGCAACTTGTTTACAACAACCCGATCCTGTCAGGCTTTTATCCCGACCCAAGCATTTGCCGGGTGGATGATAACTATTATATCGTGAACTCTTCTTTTGCTTATTTCCCGGGTTTGCCCATTTTCCACAGCAGAGACCTGGTAAACTGGAAGCAGATAGGGCACGCAATGAACAGGCCGGAGCAGTTGGGTCTGAAAGGAGCCGGTGTTTCGAGGGGCTTGTTTGCACCGACCATACGGTATCATAAAGGTGTTTATTATATTATCTGCACATTGATAGATAAGGGCGGAAACTTTGTTATTACTGCCAACGATCCCAGGGGCCCATGGAGTAACCCAACCTGGTTAAAAGAAGTGAACGGCATTGATCCATCGCTTTATTTTGATGACAACGGCAAAGCATACGTTTTATTCAACAGCATTCCGCCAAACAATATTCCGGCACACGACGGGCACCGCACCATACGGATGTTTGAATTTGATGAAGCCAATTTAAAAGTAACAGGGGAAGAAAAGCTATTGATAAACGGGGGAACCGATATGGCAAAGAAACCGGTTTGGATAGAGGGGCCGCACATTTTTAAAAAAGACGGATGGTATTATATGATCTGTGCTGAAGGCGGAACCGGCTACAATCATTCGGAAGTGGTATTCAGAAGTAAAGCGGTGGATGGCCCTTATATCGCTTATGAAAAGAACCCCATCTTAACGCAACGGCAATTAGATCCCGCCAGAAAAAACCCGGTCACCACCACCGGCCATGCCGACTTTGTAGAAACCAAAGAAGGGAAATGGGTGGCCGTATTTCTTGGCTGCCGGCCTTATGAAGGCGATCACTATAACATCGGCCGGGAAACATTTATGGTGCCGGTGCAATGGAAGGATGGCTGGCCACATATCCTGGAAGGAAACGAAGAAGTAAAATATAAATACCCTGTACCTGTTCCTTCGTTGACAAAAAAATTAAATAATGCATTTGGCGGCAATGCATATTTCAGTACAGGGTTCGATACAGAAAAAATAGATGATCGTTTCATGTTTCTCCGTACGGTTACCCAACCGTGGTATAGTCTTTCTGAAAAGAAAGGTTGGTTACGCATCAACCTGCAAAAAGAAACCTGTGGCGGAAAAGCGAATCCTTCTTTTGTTGCTTTTCGGCAGCAGAATCACAAAAGCACCGCAACCACATCTTTGGAGTTTTCTGCGGCATCGGAGAATGAAAAGGCAGGGATAGCCGTTTTTCAGAACGAGTCGCATTTCTATTACCTGTGCAGATCGGTAAGCAATAACAAACCTGTTGTACAATTATACCAGTCAACAAAAGACAGCAACATGACTTTAATTGTTGCCAGGAACCTTGATATGGCCGGCAAAGAACTGGGTTTAAGAATTGAGGCAAGAAACAGTGATTACTACTTTTATTTTTCAACGGATGGAAAGAACTGGATATACATGACCAAAGAAGGAATGGATGCAAAATTCCTAAGCACAAAAACAGCAGGAGGTTTTGTAGGAGCGGTTTATGCCCTGTATGCTACTTCTTTAGGAAAAGAATCAGGCAACAAAGCCTGGTTCGATCGTTTTTCGTACCAGGGGGCTGACGATTTGTTTAAATAAGGTTGTGCTGATTTCTTCCCCCGGGCAGGTGTTTGTTCTTTTCCCGGATGATCTCTGCAGCAATGCTGACTGCGATCTCCTTTGTTGTTTTACTGTCGATGGCTACGCCGATGGGAGAAAAAATTGTATCCAGCCATTTCTGGGGTACTTTTTCTTCTCTTAGCTCTTTAAACAGGGTTTCTATTTTATGGCTGCTGCCCAAAAGGCCCAGATAAAAAAAGTGTTTACCGGTCAACTGTTTTAAAACGATCTTATCGGTCCGGTATCCAACGGTCATGATCACCACAAAATCATTTTCGGTTGCGGTAAAAAAATCGTTTAGCTGGTCATAGCCCGGGATAATGATCTTTTCATCCACAAAATTATTCTGCCACAGTGTTTTTAGCCCGGGGCGGTCATCATATACTTTAATAAAGAAGCCAAGAAAGGACATGAGTTCCGATAAGGCCAGGCCTACATGCCCGCCACCAATGATATGTATCACCGGCTGTTCGCCGATCGCTTCGCTATACAGCCAGTTTTCATCTGTTTTATATTGAAGTCCCTTTGCTTTTCCCTGGATGGCCGATATTCCTGCAGGTGAGAGTTGAATGGTCTTCCCCTTTCGTGTAAAAATATTGCTGATGATTCTTTTATTCTTTGGCGATAGCGGGATGAATGCATTTAACTGGCTGCCGGAACAGATCATTCCTGACCGGTTGCTTTCATGATCTTTGTCGTGATATTGTTTTTGGAGCAAGACCCTGTTTTCATTTTGCTGCAAAAGGGTTTTTGCTTTTTCTACAAATTTATACTCCATGATGCCTCCCCCGATCGTACCGGAGTAGGTACCGTCTTCTGCCAATGCCATTTTAAAACCCTGCCTGCCGGGAGAGCTTCCTTCACTTTCCAAAACATAAAGCAGCATTACCTTCATGCCGTCGTAAAGCTTTTCTTGTATAAATTCCCACACATTCATACCTGTCCTTTTCTGTTTTCCAGTATCTTTTTAAAAGACCGTCCTCTTATTTCATCAAGCGTTAGCCCGGTAACAAGAACTTCCTCCTCGGTTATGGCACCGCTGTTCAATGCCCGTAAAAAATAATTAAGCAATCCCTGGCCGGTTGCCGCATCATCAAACACATCGCCTATCAGCGTTGCCCTTGCTGCTTTTTCCACAAATGTTTTCAATCGTTCTACGGCATCATCATAACTTTCCAGGAAGAAAGCAAATACCGCAGCATAACGCATCGGGAACTGTGCCGGATTCAGGTCCCAGCCCTGGTAAAAACCATTCCATAATGAATGCCGGATATGGTCATACCCTTTTTTCCAGGCACGATGAACAATCGCTGTGTTCTCCTGCATTTGTTCCCTGGTAAGGTTCTCTCCCCTATGCGGACCGATGGGCATTGTATTGGTTGCGCCATCGCTAAGCCAGATGCCCGTATGCGCCAGCGCCACTTTCGTCATGTGATGAGCAAAATCACAAACGGGATGATCCATCTCCTGGTATTTGGCCGTAATGCTGCAGCTTGCGGTATAATCGTAGGTACCAAAGTGCATGGCGATGCATCTTCCATTACTTGCTTTAATGAATTTGTATAAAGGATTGGTTCCATCAATGGCCATGATGGCCTGTGTGGTTTCCACCATCATCTCCATTTTCAGGCTTCCCTTTTCCATTTTCAATTCTGTTTCAAGAATATCAAAGAAGGAAGCCAAAGTGGCCGGTTGCTCCGGTATGGTAACTTTGGGAAGCATTACTATGAAGTTATCCGGCAGTTTGCCCCCCGTTTCCTTTACCAGGGTGCTGATAAAAATATCCAGCGTTCGTAATCCTCTCTCTCGCATTTCTTCCGTAAAGGGCTTTATACGAATGCCGATGAAAGGCGACAGGGTTTTTGCCGACATGCCTTTGGCAACTTCCAATGCGGCGGTACGGGCCGTTTCATCTTCTTCTTCATTGCTCCGGTTGCCGTAGCCGTCTTCAAAGTCGATCCGGAAATCTTCAATGGCTTCTGCTTTAAGTTTTGCAATTACTTTATCATATACTTTCTTACTAAAGCCTGAATTAACATCCATGCCGAATACTTTGCCAAATACTTTATGGTCGGGTGCATAGGTTTCAAAAATTTCTAATGCCCGTCTGCCAAGTGCCGGCGCAGCATCTGATTTAAACAGGTTCGCTCCCCCATATAAAGTGTGCACAGGCTGGCGTTCGCTCCGGTCGCCGGGATAGATCTGCTGAAAAGCAGTGTTTGCCTTTTTTAAACTACTGAACAATTCCTCTCGTTTGTTAGCTGGAATAGATACACTCATTTTATTATATTTTTGATCGTCATTTATACAAATTCACCGCAGGGAAAATGAGTTAAAGGAGTTTACGCAGAGGCTCTGCGGCTAACTCTGTTTCTCCTTTCTCTGCGGTAAAATATCAACTGCCCCGGTAAGTAGAATATCCAAATGGATTGATAAGCAACGGCACGTGATAATGCGCTTCATCAAAAACAATGAATTGTATTTCCACTTCAGGATAAAATCCCTTTACTTTTTGAGCAGCAAAATAATTACCGGTATCAAAAACCATTTTATAGTTCCCATAAGCCAGTTTTTTCTGGGCAGGCAACAGGTCGCCGATACGTCCATCCTCATCTGTAATGCCCTGTGCAATGGTTTGCCAGGCACCATTTACCGGTATCTGTAAACGGATGCAGATACCTTTTCCGGGCCGGCCCACAGACGTATCGAGCACATGCGTAGTAAGTTGCCCGGGCTTCAAGCCGTTCCAGTTTGCCTCTGTAAGTAATTTTTTAAACCGGAGAATGGTGATCTTCATTTGTTCTCCCATAGCAATATGCAATTCCTCCCCGATCGTATTAGGTAACCTGTCTTCCAGCAGCCGCAACATTTCTGTGGCAGATCTGCCTGTTGCGCAAACTATAAATATGAACCCGAATTTTGCTTCATAGGCAGCATTGGCTTCAGCAAGGGCGGTAATGATCTTTTTAGATGCTGCGGCCACAGAAGCCTGTTCTTTTCCTGCAAATTTTTTAGTGAGGCTTTTAATGTCCCCGATCCTTGGATGATGTGTAAATGATTCAAGCCAATCGGCACTGCTGCACTCGTTGTACCAAACATCTGTTGCGGCATTAACCAGGTCTGTTTCATCAGCAAATGGAGATTGTTTCAGCATCAACCCTGCCCAGGCAGCAGAACCGCAGCAATTCATCAGCAATTTTTGTTTCGCTGCTTTATTCAGTTTATTAAATGCTTTTATTGTCATGGCAGATTTTTATATTTTTTGAACCGGTTACTTAACAGATGCGCCCTGTTCGATCCAGCATCTCAGTATATCTCTTTCTTTTAGTGTAATGTTTGTTTTGTTATTCTGCGGCATGGTCTTCGTTACTACCACCCGCTGCATGATCAGGTCCTTCTTTCGCACAATATCTTCCGGCGTATCGTACATTACTCCATTGGGCGGCGCTTTATATACATCATCGGTTGGTTTGGAAGAATGGCAGCTAACACATCTTTCCTGGATGATGGCATTCACTTCACTGAATTCAATTTTTGAATTGCAGGCTCCGGGGTCTTTTGGCGGAGCTGAAATAAAAGCGCCGGCCAGTAAGATCGCCACCGATACCGGTAAGACCCAGACAGCCAATTGTCCTTTTTCCCGGAGGTTAAGGTAATGCTTTACGCCGGCTGTTCCCAGGGAAATGATGATGAGTACCAACCAGGGTTGTTCGTACCCGAACGTAGTGGGAAAATGGTTGCTGATCATTACAAACAAAACCGGCAGGGTGAAATAGTTGTTGTGCAAAGAACGGTTGAGCGCATTCTTGCCCAGCTGCGGATTTAAGGGTAGTCCATTCTTTGCAGCATTTACCATGGCTTTTTGTGCAGGGATAATGACAAAGAAAACATTGGCAACCATGATACTTCCGATCATAGCACCGAAATGTATGTAGGCAGCCCGGCCACTGAAAACAAGAGAGTATAAATAAGCAAAGCCAGCCAATACCGCAAAACCGATCAATGTAAACCACACCGGTTTTTTAATAAGCGGTGATTTGCAAAGCAGGTCATAAATGATCCATGCAACAACAAAAGAACCAACACCAATTGCAATGCCGGTTGAGGAAGAAATATCCAGCACATTCTTATCTATTAATAATGCCGAAGCATTAAAGTAGTATACTATAAACAATAAGCAAAACCCAGATAGCCAGGTAAAGTATGCCTCGTACTTGAACCAATGCAAATGCTTTGGAATTGTTTTAGGCGCAACTTTATATTTTTCCAGGTAATAAAAACCGCCGCCGTGCACAGCCCAGAGATTTCCGGCCAGTTCGTCTCTTACATCTTTGGTGCGGTTCAATGCATTTTCGAGAAATACAAAGTAAAAGGAAGCGCCGATCCAGGCAATACCGAATGTGATGTGCATCAGCCGTACCACAATATTCATCCACTCCATTAAATGGCCTTCCCAGGCAGTACCCCGTACATATATATATAAGGAAGCAACCAGGCCCACGCATACAAGTACCAGGGCGGTATATAAAAAGTTTTGCGAGGAAGCGATCTCTTCTTTCCTCCTTTCCGTATCAGAACCGGCTTCCTCATCCGCTTCCACCTGGCGGGCGATACCACGGAGGTAGTAGGTCATGATGGTGAGCATGATCAGCACAAATCCAAGCACAGATAATAAAATGATTCCGGGCATTATTGATCTTTTTTCTTACCAAACAAACGCAACCTGCTGATGCCGCCGTCTGGGAAAATATTCAACCGTATATGAGAAAAAATATTTCCACCGTTTACTTCCCTCACAAATTCATGTACATTATCAGCACTCAGTTTTTGCTGAGGCAGTAGTGTTTGCCATTGTGCTTTATCATTGATCACTTCCTCATCGCTATTGCTCAGGCATCCTTCAATGGAACAGCTGTCGGGGTAGTTTCCTTTAAAGTGACAGGTGTCAACTATAATGCGTTCGATGGTTCCTTTGTGAGCCAGTTTCAAAATAACCCAATCCCGGTTGTTGGGTGTACGGTTTCGTTTTGTTTCCCAGCCATCACCCATATTAACGCCCCGGCCCGGCATAATGAGATTACCCATTGCACTAAAGAACATATCGTTGCAGGCAATGGCTTTACCGCCGTTGATGGCTGCTGCCAGGTCAATTGTTTCTGCCGAAGAAACAATATCCCAGTTCTTAAATACTTCGCCATATACTCTTAAGCGGGCCACACCCCCATCGGGATAAATATGCAGGCGGATATGCGAATAAATTTCGTTGCTGTTGCATTCGTAAAAATTCTGTGAACCGGCATCTAAATGAGATTTGGGCAAGATCTCTTTCCAGTTTGCTTCATCCCAATCGGTAATTACTGAAGCGTCAGTAATATTGATCGCTTCAATGGATGCATGAGGCGGATGATTGCCCAGGAAAAAATTGGTGTCGATATCAAAGCCAAGGATCTTTCCGGGTGTAGCAAGCTGAATCACCGCCCAGTCGTGCCCGGGCATACGTTTGCGGCGGCTCTCCCAGCCATCCATCCACTTACCACGATCGGTATACTTATCTGCAATAAAGACCCCTCTTGTTGCTTTGATGAGATTCTCCTTTTCGGCAAAGAAATCATCGGTGGCATACAATACTTTTCCGCCCAGCCGTTCAGATACAAGGTCTGTCAGATGTGTAAAGGCCGGTGACTCTTTTACTATTTCTTTTACTTTCTCAAAAGCCATTGTCCTGCGTTTTTGTTAACTATCTTTTTGTTCTGATAAACAGTAATGCCGTTTACGATTGTTTGCTGCACTGTGCCGCATAGCTGCTTACCGGTGTAAGGACTGCAGTTATGCCGGTGTAAAATGTCTTCGGCCCTTACTTCAAATCGTTCTTCCGGGTTCCATACCAGCAGGTCGGCATCATAGCCAACAGCCAGCCGGCCCTTCCTGCTTTCAACCTGTAAGAACCAGGCCGGATGTTCGGTTAGCAAAGGAATGAATTTTTCAATGGAAATACGCTCTTTCAGTGCCGTCCATGAAGCAGGCAATAAGAACTGTAATCCCGCAATACCGCCCCATGCTTTTTTCAGGTTGCCGCTTTGCAGTTCTTTAATAGCCGGTGGCGCAGGCGAGTGATCAGTTGCAATAAAATTCAACACACCGTCGGCCAATGCTTTTTTCAACAGCTCATTGTTTTCTTTTTCACGGATAGGCGGGGCACATTTATACAAACAATCGGCATCCGGAATATCTTCTGCATTAAAATAAATATAGTGCGGACAGGTTTCTGCCGTTAACGGCAGTCCTTCTTTTTTTGCTTTCTTTATTGGTATCAATGCCTGGGCAGATGATACGTGTACTATATGTGTGGTACAGTGATATTTCCGGCACAGAGCTATCATCAGGTCAACCGCATCGTTCTCCCATTGTTTGGGCCTACTGGCCAGGTATGCGGCATAGCTGGTTGGATGTGTTGCCAGTTCATTTATACAGTCGCTCTCTAATTCGCAATGAGCCAACAACGGAATTTGATGTTTGGCGATCAACGGCATGGCTTCGGTGAGTTCCTTTTCGGTAACGTTTGGAAATTCATCAATGCCGGAATGGGTGAGAAAACATTTGATGCCTAATACACCCATTCGTATCAGTCCTTCCAGGTCATCTTGATTACCGGGGATCAGTCCGCCATAAAAACCAACATGCACATTCATTTTACCAGTTGCCGCATTGAGTTTTAGTTTGAATGCTGCCGCATTGGTTGTTACCGGGCTTGCATTCAGCGGCATGTCAATAATAGTTGTGATACCACCGGCTGCAGCTGCCTGTGTACCTGTATCAAACCCTTCCCAGTCTGTTCTTCCCGGTTCATTGATATGAACATGGGCGTCAATAATGCCGGGCATTAAGATATTATCACCGGCATCTTCTGCCCCCTCCATTTTATGATGATGTATCTCTGTGATGATACCATCATTAAAACAAACAGTAGCAGGCTGAAGTTTTCCATCCAGCCAGCAACGGTTACTGTATATGCAGTTCTTATTTTCCATTTCGGCTGTATAAGGCCATCAGAATTTTTTCCGGGGTGATGGGTGCTGAATAAGGAACACGTGCTGCAGGGTTAAATGAAAGAACCGCATTGCGGATAGCGAAGTAAGCGCCGATACCATACATCAATGGCGGCTCACCCACGGCCTTCGACTTAAAAATGGCCATTTCATTTCCATCTGTATTCAAAAATTTTATATCGAGTATTTTGGGAACAGCGTATATGTCAGGTATTTTATAAGTAGACAAGGCATTGGATAAAAGCTTTCCTTCGTTATTATATACCACTTCTTCCATTGTCATCCAGCCAATGCCCTGCACAATGCCGCCTTCGCACTGGCCCAGGTCAACAGCCCTGTTCATGCTGGTTCCAAAATCGTGCACTGCTTTAACCGAATCAATTTCATAGGTACCACGCAGGCAATCAACCGTTACAACAGTAATCGCTGTTCCATAAACATGGTAGGCAAAGGGATGCCCCTTCTCTATTGTTTTATCGAAATTGATATAGGGTGTTGCGTAATGCCCTTTTGCACTCAGGTTGATGCGCTTTAAGAAAGCCTGCTGCACCAGGTTTTTCCAGTTAAAAACAGAAGCTTCGTCATTTATATAAACCACTTCGTTTCTTAGTTCAACATCAGCGCCTTCCTCATCTGTCAATTCTGTTTTAATAAAGGAGATCAATCGGTCTTTTACCTGGTTACAGGCATTCAGCAACGCTTTGCCGTTCAGGTCGGCCGTAGAGCTGGCTGCCGAGGGAGATGTGTTGGCAACCCTTGATGTATTGGTACTTTCTAATTTTATTTTATTTGGAGAGATACCAAAACAAGCGGCAGCCACCTGCAGCATTTTTGAATTAACGCCCTGCCCCATTTCAACGGCGCCGGTGCTTATACCAACGGTCCCATCTGAATAAACATGCACCAGGGCTCTTGCCTGGTTCATCATGGTATTGGTGAACGATATGCCAAAGCAGACAGGCATGAGTGATAATCCTTTTTTATAAAAGGAATTTTGTTTATTGAATTGTTCTATTTCATTTTTAACCGTTTCAAGATCAAATTCATTCACTGCTTCATCCCAACAGTTCTTTGCCTGGCTTTCCGAAACGATCTGTCCATAAGGGAATTCATCTCCGTTATCCATCATGTTCTTGCGCTGGATAAGACCGGTTGAAATATTCAATGCCTTTGCCGCATGATCGATGGCAGCTTCTATCACAAACATTCCCTGCGGACCACCGAAGCCACGGAAGGCGGTGTTGGGCGGCAGGTTTGTTTTACAGGCGTGTGCAACCACTTTTACATGCGGAATATTATAACTGTTGGTGGCATGAAATAAAGTTCTTTCTAAAATAGCAGGAGAAAGATCCGCAGCAGCGCCGCCGTTCTGATAGAATGTTGCTTCGTAGGCAATGATACTATAGTTCTCATCCAGCCCGATCTTATAATCACTGCTGTATGGATTTCTTTTGCCTGTCATGCGCATATCCTCCATGCGATGCGGAATGCATTTGGCTGGGCGTTTTAATAGCCACGCTGTCATAGCCGCCATGGCGCCCCATGCAGAAGCCTGGTCTTCTTTACCGCCAAAGCCTCCACCCAGGCGGGGTACATCTACTTCTACTTTATTCATCCCTATGCCTAATACCCTTGCTACAGTACGTTGCACCTGAGTAGGCCCTTGTGTTGACGAAAATATTTTTACACTATCGTGTTCGGTTGGGTAAGCATAAGCGCCCTGTGTTTCCAGGTATAATTGTTCCTGCCCGCCGGATTCGGCATTTCCTTCAAAAATATATTTACACTTGCTGAAGGCATCTGCTACTTCTCCTTTACTGAATTTTCTTGAAGAACTCAACAGTTTACCCTGTTTAAATGCTTCTCTCGGGTCGGTGATGATGGGTAACGGATCGATCTCTATTTTAATTTCTTTGATCGCTTCTTCTGCTGCATCTTCATGTTCGGCAATAACCAGCAAAACGGGCTGCCCCCGGTAATGCACTTCCTGGTCAGCCAAAAAGGGCTCGTCGGGAATGATGCCGCCAATTTGATTTTCTCCCGGTATGTCTTTGTGTGAAAATATTTTTACGATGCCCGGCACCTGTTCCGCTGCGGAGAAATCAATATTTTTAATTCTTCCATGTGCTACCGGTGAATCAAAAACCTTTACAAATACCATTCCTTCCATTACGGGAATATCGTCTACGTAGACTGATCTGCCTGTTACGTGGTTGGCCGCATCAATATTGCCCCCATCCCCTAAAGGGGGGAAGTAAGCAGCTTTATTTTTGGTATCCTCTTTCACGTACAATAGTTCTTTTGGTCTACAACCCTATGACTTGTTTAATAACTTCTTGTTTATTTTTAAAATGTGCCAGGAATAATTGCCGCAATAATAACCGTTTGTAATCAGCCGTTCCCCGGGCATCGCTGATGGGTGTAATTTCTGTATTCATTATGGCTATAGCTTCTTTTAATACTTCGGCATTACTTTTTTTCCCTTTCAGAAAAGCAGCCGTTGCAGCCAGGTATTTGGGAAAGGGCGCTACGCCACCGGCTGATAAATGTATATATTCTATCCTGTCTTCTGCCGTAAACCGCACCTGGCATGCCGTATTTACGCTGGCAATATCCAGGTGTGTACGTTTACATACTTTCTCAAAATTGAAGTGATTGTTTTGCGGCGGAGAGAAGATGATCTTTTCAATGATCTCTTCTTCGGCTTTATCGATCTGCTTATACCCTTTATAAAAATCCTTAAGCTTTACGGTTCTTGTTTGCCTGTTCTTTTTCAACACTACACCGCTGTCGAGCGCAAGAAAGAAAATACTCATGTCGCCGATGGGTGATGCATTTACGATATTACCCGCCATAGTGGCCATGTTACGTATGGGTGTGGAGGATATGAGTTTGATGTATGTTGCCAGGTTGGGAAAAATTCCCCGGATCAGTTCTGATTCGGCGAAAGCGGTAACCGTTACAGCCCCGCCTATATGACACTGTCCGTTTTCAAATTTTATCTCCTTCAGGTCTCCTGCATCCAATACGTGTTGGGTGGCTGATCTTTTTACCGTTAGTGCTTTTTGAACTACCAGGTCGGTGCCCCCGCCAATGATCATTTGCTGCGTTGCATCATTTTCCGGTTGTTCCTCTTTTGTTTCTCTTAGCTGTAAGAGCCGTTCTTTTATTGTTACAAAATACTCCGGGATAAAATTATTCTTCACCAACCAGCTGGTGGTTTCTTTTTCCGGCTTATCATTCAGTTGTTGAGAAAGTAAGGCCGCTGCTCTTTCAATGGATTTGTAACCGGTGCAGCGGCATATATTTCCATCGATGGAAGCAATGGCATCGTGATACTGTTTTGTATTTTCATTCAATACAAACCCGGTGAGTGACATGACAAATCCAATGGTACAGAAACCGCATTGGGTACCGTTGGCATCTACCATTGCCTGTTGAACCGGCGATAGTTCTTTCATGTTAATTCCTTCCACTGAAACAATGTGCTTACCCTGCGCATTGCCCAACGGCATCAGGCAGCTGGTCATAGAGCGGTAAACCAGCCGGCCATTCTCCAGATCGCCTGCTAAAATGGTACATGCCCCGCAGTCTCCTTCACGGCAACCGATCTTGGTACCGGTTAACCGTTTATGGTAACGCACAAAATCAAGCACCGTACTTCCGGGCGGCTGTTCTGTTTCGATCAGCTTATCGTTTAAAATAAAACGGATCA
Organism: Ferruginibacter sp.; assembly: GCA_035328475.1. Lineage (GTDB taxonomy): Bacteria > Bacteroidota > Bacteroidia > Chitinophagales > Chitinophagaceae > Ferruginibacter. The sequence goes on along the minus strand of DAOLIP010000001.1, from coordinate 51,432 downwards.
TCAATATTCAATTTTAGTGGGGCTGGTCTTCCATTTTTCAAAAGCTTCCAGCGCCTGGTCTCTCAGCACCTGTTTGGTAAAGAGTTTTCTTTCTTCAACCGGTTTGGCAATTTCTTCATAGATGAATTTGTCATCGAAATTTATGGCCGCTGCATCTTCTTTGCTGTTGGCATAATACAATTTATCGGGCCTTGCCCAGTAAATAGCGCCGAGGCACATGGGGCAGGGTTCACAACTGGTATAGATCTCGCAGCCGGTCAACTGGAATGTCTTAAGCGTTTTGCAGGCTTTGCGTATGGCCACCACTTCGGCATGCGCCGTGGGGTCGTTGGAAGAGGTGACCTGGTTGGAACCGCGGGCGATCACCTTTCCATCCTTTACTACAATAGCGCCAAAGGGTCCGCCCTTTTGTTTTTCTACATTGGCAACCGAAAGGCGGATGGCTTTCCGCATGAATTTCTTCGCTTCTTTATCCATTGGTCGTTGATTTAAGGGCTGCACGGCAGTTACAGGCAGAATAAGGAAGAACAGCAAGCGAACGGCAAATATGCAGCAACAATAAAAATAACAAATTGCCCCTAAGCAGACAAATATGGTTACGGTAAAATGCTGCTGCAGGCGGTTTCTTATATTTGTATCCACTTGCTTTTTTTACATGCATACAGGGTATAAAAATCTTACCGAAGAACAACGTATTGCTGCCGTTCAAAGACTGACTGCTTTATGGGCATTCACCGAATCGGGCCTGGGAGGTATCATGCATGCACTGCAGATCCCTTTTACCGGCCTGGTAGTAGGAGGAATGGCTGTTATCATTATCAGCCTTATAGCAGAGATCGCCGCCCATGACAAGAAACAGGTTTTAAAAGCAGCCATCATTGTTCTTATTGTAAAAGCAATGATAAGCCCGCATACCCCTTTCCCGGCCTACATTGCCGTTTCCTTCCAGGCATTGCTGGGATATGCTGTTTTCAGCCTCTTCCCGATAAATTTTTTCAGTATTCTTTTGGTAAGTACCATTGCGATGCTGGAATCGGCCATTCAAAAACTGCTTGTTCTCACACTCTTCTTTGGAAAATCTTTCTGGAAAGCGATGGACGAGATGATTGCCTTTATTGCAAAACAGTTTGGATTTGCCGCCAGCAACGGGAGCCAGTGGCTGGTTAGCGCTTACCTGGCCATATACCTGGTTGGGGGCATCCTTACCGCCTGGATCGCTTATAAGACCCTGAAAGGTTTTTTTGCGGAAAAAGGAATACTGGTATTAGACAGCACAAAAATAATGAATGAAGAAATCTATACCGGAGAACCCGATAAAAGAAAAACACTTTACCAGAAATTATGGATACTGATACTGGTGCTGGTTGTAATATCTGTGGTATTGTTTGTCTTTGCAGCCGATACAAAGCAGGGCTGGCTGGCCGTTGCCAAAACAGTCAGCTGGACATTATCTGCGATCCTGGTCTGGTTCATGCTGATCGGCCCGCTGTTCACAAAGCTTATACAAAAACTACTGCAGAAAAAACAAAGCCGGTACAGCGACGAGGTTTTAAGAACTTTATCTTTCCTGCCCATGCTGCGCCGGTTTACTGCATTGGCCTGGCAAAAAAGCAAAGCTTATTCCGGCCTGGCCCGCTGGCAGTTTTTCTTTTCAGCATTGGTTCACTGGTCACTCACCTGTTCAGATCCAGCAAAGCCAGAATGAGTATCATACTATTTTCCCGGCCTGTACACAGTGGTAAAACCACCGAACTGCTGCACTGGTGCAACAGGCAGAAAAACATTGAGGGCATTTTAATGCCCGACATGAATGGCAGTCGTAAAATTCTGAACCTTAAAACAGAAGAGGTTTTTGATATTGAGTGTACAAGCGTAGAAACCAGCCTGGAGCCGCTCACGTCTGTTGGCAAATTTCATTTCTACACATCTGCATTTGAAAAAGCAAATACGATGCTGATTGGTACATTAGAACACGATCCCCGTTGGCTGGTAATTGATGAAGCAGGAAAACTGGAACTGGAAGGAAAAGGATTTTACCCTGCCATTGCCAAAGCAGTGAGCGTTTATGATAATGAAGCAAAGACAGGAAACCTGCTGGTAACAGTGAGAGAGAGTTTATGCAGCAATGTGATTGCTTTTTTCGGCATCAACCGCTGCCGCATAATACACAGGCTGGAAGAACTTACTGGCTGATACTGCCAGCAGGATGCCATTACTCATGCATTACCAGGATGGGCATTTTACTATGGTACGACAGTGTTTTGGTGCGGCTGCCGCTTAATAATTTTCCGATAAAAGAATGGTTTTTCTGAATGACGATGATCAGGTCGATATTCCTGCTCTCTGCAAATAAGTTTATTGCTTCATCCACGTCATACAGGCGCATAAAGTAGAACTCGGGTTTATAATCAGCAAACATCTGCTTCAGTTCCTGTTTTTCTTTTTCATAATCCTCGGTAAGTGAAATGTAGTGATCTTTATCTACATTCACCACGTGCAGTTGTGGATTGAATATATCTAAGAAGTCCTTGATAGGTGCAGAGGGGGTTGTTTCCACCGTGCTCTTAAAATCGGAGGTGAGCATTACATTTTTCAGCGGTTTAAACACGGCATCCTGCGGAACAATAAGTACCGGGCACACTTTTCTTTCTGCCATCTTCAATGTATTGCTGCCAAAGAACACCTGTGCCAGGGCAGATTTCCCTGTGATACCCATGATCACCAGGTCGGCCCGGCGGTGGCGTGCGGCCTTTTCCAGTCCGTCTACAAAGTCGCTTTCTTCGTGTGCCAGTACTTCTATTTTCACAATATGCTCTTTCATCAATGCTTCTTTCAGGCTTTCCAGTTCTGCTGTTGCTTTTTCAGCTTCTGAAGTTTTGCTGTAGCTGTGATACAATACCATGTTAACCCCGTAGTGGCCCGTAAGTAACCTGGCGGCATAACGGGCGGCATTCAAAGAGGTTTCGGAAAAATCAACCGGAACGATGACCGTATTCATATAAGTAGCTTTAGTTTATGTTGTCGCAAATCTACTTTATTTATGCCTTATTATCGCTATTGGAAGGCAGTTTTACTTAATGCCCCGGCCAACGGATTCAGTCCCCGATTAATTATCTTTGCCGCCCATGGCGCAAAAAAAATTAAAGCGGTTTGCCGAATTAAAAACTTTTCCCAATGTGCTGGAATACCCGGAGGGCATGCAGGGAAAATGGTCTGTTTTTTTTAAAAATCCTAATCCGCTCATACTGGAGCTGGCCTGTGGCCGGGGAGAGTATACTGTTGGACTGGCCCGGTTGTTTCCTGACCAGAATTTTATTGGCGTGGATGTGAAGGGAAACCGTATGCATCTTGGTGCAAAAAAATGCCTGGAAGAGAACAGGGAAAATGCCGGTTTTTTACGTACCCAGATAGAAAGACTGACCGATTATTTTGCGCCGGGAGAAGTAAGTGAGTTATGGATCACTTTTCCAGATCCGCAGTTGCGTACATCAAGGGCGAAAAAAAGATTAACACATCCGCGGTTTCTCCGGCTGTATAGACATATTTTGAAAACCGGCGGTACCATTCATCTGAAAACCGATTCACCAGACCTGTACCGGTTCACGAAAAGGGTTGCAGAAATGTATGAGCTTACCATACTGGAAGAATCGGACAATGTGTATGCTGCCGGAAATATAAAAGAAGAATTAAAGATAAAAACCCACTACGAAAACCTGGATATAGCACAGAGCAAAAAGATACATTACCTTAAGTTTTCCTTGCCTGCAGAAATAAAAGACCTGGATGATCAACTGCAGGAAACCTTAAAATATGAAGAACAACTGGATTGAAGGCGAAGACTACTATTACAATGAACAGGGGTTTATTGTACTTACTGCCAAATACCATTTAGACAGGGGGCATTGCTGTGGTAATGGCTGTTGGCATTGTCCGTACAACTATAAAAACGTAAACGAGCCAAAACGAAGTGAATTATTATCTTTAACGGGTAATGGCAAAGAAATTAAAAAATAATAGAACTGCTAAAGCAAACCCTGTCAAAAAGGAAGGGCCAAAAGACACATTGAAAGAATTTAGTTTTTTCCAGGATGTATATGATATAGTGAGGCAGATACCGAAAGGAAGAGTAACTTCTTATGGCGCTATTGCCAATTACCTGGGCACAAAGCTCAGCGCCCGTATGGTAGGCTGGGCAATGAATGCAGCCGGAAGCGCCAAACCAAAAGTGCCGGCCCAGCGTGTGGTGAACCGGTTGGGTATTCTTTCGGGCAAACATCATTTTCCAAACCCTGATTCTATGGAAGTGTTGTTAAAAAAAGACGGTGTGACCGTGAAGAACGATACGGTTGTTGATTTCAAAAAAAGGTTTTGGGATCCCGCTGTTGAACTGGGATTGTAACTGCTACATTTCCTCAATTTCTTCTACACTCAGCCCTGTTTGCAACGACATTCTCTTTTTACTTGGGTTATACCAGATAAATAACAGAACCAGCGAAGTTCCCAGTACCAGGAATACATAATTCCCTACCAGGAAAAAGCAAATGCCGCAGAATAAAGCTGCTCCTTCGATAAATGCCCATAGAATGATCGTGACGGTCCGGTACCCCTCAAATTTTTCCCTTGCCGATGAATACTCTTTGCTTTCTTTTAATTCGATGAGTTTCTTCTTAAAAATAGTATGCCCCATGTAAAGGGCTGTTGCAGAAACCAGGACGGCAATTACCTGTATAAGCTTGTCCTGTGCAGCAAGTGGCGGAGAAATGAGTTTTTGATAAATAACAAAAAACAATACCCCCAGAAATAATACCTGCCCGATAAGCATGGCCCGGTGCATTAACCGGAACACAGCAAAAGATGCGGTGCCCTCATTCATTGCTTGAACGTGTTTAGTGGTAATAAGGACTGATCATTAAATAAACAAGAACCCCTGTGACGGCTACATAAAACCAAACCGGCCACGTGATCCTTACTAATTTTTTATGTTTATCGTATTCCCCAATCAGTGCCCGGTAAGCTGTGAATAAAATAAACGGCAAAACAATTCCGGCCAGCGGGATATGGGTGAACAGGATAATGTAATAGATCGTTTTACTGATGCCTTCGCCTGCAAACTTTGTTTCTCCTGCAAGCAGGTGATGGCAGATATAAGAAACCAGGAATAATACAGAAAGGGCGATAGCAAAAAGCATGATCTGCCGGTGAGAGCGATAATCTTTTTGTTTTGCAGTAACCAACCCGGCAACCAGTAAAACCGCCACTATAGAATTAATGACCGCATTGACCAAAGCAAACAGGTGTATATCGAACCCGGGGTCAAGGTTCAGTTTTACCCTGCTTAATACTATTACAGCGGCAAAAACCACTCCTGATACCGTATAGATCAATAGCCGGGCCTTTTTATCGTTCTTCCTAAGCGAAGGTTGTAACATGGGTTATGGTTGTTTTTTCTTCCTGTTGTTGAGGATAAATATCGCAATTATTACAATCCCGATTGCGGTGAAAATAACGGGTAAAATGGGAATAAACTCACGAAATACTGAGGGAGCATTCTTGTTTTTCTCCAACATCAGTAGTGGAATGTCCCGTACCAACTTTACCTGCTTCTCATTATCGAACCCGTTGTACCATCCCCGTACCACCCGGTTACTGTCGAGCAAAAAGAAATTCTCGGTATGAAGAAATGCCGTATCTACCTCTTTATCAGCCAGGCTGGCTTTTAGTTCGTTGAATGCAAAGTCGTATATCTCTTTCTTATCCCCCGTTACAAACCACCAGGTGTCGTGGTTGGCGTTGAACCGGTCTGCAAACTTTCGGAGCTGGGGAACAGAATCGTGTGCCGGGTCTACACTGATGGAAATGAACTGAACAATGCTGTCGTTCTTTACAAAAGAGTTCTGCAGCTTTTTCATACTCAGTGCAAGTCCGGGACAAATACTCGGGCAGCGGGTAAAGAAGAAGTTGATCACCAGTATCTTCCCGTGAAGGTCATCCAGGGAGACCTTCTTCCCTAATTGATTGGTGAACGTGATGTTCTTTACTTTATGCCAGATGGTATCGGTTACTGTTTTGCCGTTCTTGTCCGATACAATAACACTGTCTGGTATAAAATACCTGGCAGGCATATGCACCGCTTCCTTGCTGTAATATTTCACGATGAAATAACCGGCAAGGGGCATGACGATCGCAAGTGCCAGGGCTAAGACTGCTTTTTTGTTCAATTCTTTAAAAATTAATTCGAAGCAAATTTACATCAATGCAGGTCATTTGCCGGATAAAAAAACCACCGCAGTATTGCAGTGGTTCATTATTTATTAAGATCAGGTATCAATTATTTTTTTGCATCTTTATCAACAGCCGGCTGGTGATGCTGTTCGGTTTTTGCAGGCTGGCTCCCGGCATTGGTGTTACGCAGCTTCTTCCAGCTGTCGCCATCCCAAAGAAAAGCACCGATGAACCAGATGAACAGGCAAAGCGGAACCACGATGGTCATGATGAAATTCCGGATCTCATCGCCCAGGTGCATGAATACCGATACAATATAAAATGCCTTTGCAAGGGATAAGATACAGATCACTCCCTTTACACCAAGGATGAGTCCTTTACTGGTTTCGGGTTCGCCAAACCACTGCTTTGCCAGGCCAAAGCCAAGCACCAACTCAATAACGGTAATAAAAGACAGTATCCAGAATACTCTCCAAATACGTCCTGTGCCTTCGGCAGGCGCATGTGCAAAGGTGATCTCGGCTGATGATGCATGTTCACTCATAACAATTATTTTTTTTCTTCTTTATCAAAGTTTTTAATCCGTTCTGTTTAGATCAGGTAGAAGCAAAGGAATACGAATACCCAAACCAGGTCTACAAAGTGCCAGTACAAGCCGGCCTTCTCGATCATTTCGTAATGTCCTCTTTCATCAAAGTGACCCAACCTTGTTTTAGCCCACATTACCACATTAATAACCACGCCACTGAATACGTGGAATCCGTGGAAACCGGTGATGCCGAAGAAGTAACCTCCAAAGGCGATGGGGCCGGTGTGATTTACATGCAGGTCGGGCGAAGCCTGTATGGCGCTGATCAGTTCGGCCGATGATTTGGCTGCCAGGTCGTGTGCTGCTCCTCCATGCTGAAGGGTTGCTGCAATTTCGGCCAGTTTATCATGCGGTGTGCTTTGCAGCGCTGCTGCTATAGCTTCATGCGGTACGTGTGTACCCCATGGATTCATTTTAACGGTAGTAGGAACAATGGAAAGTGTACCGTCGTTTAGCATGGCAATATGTTCTCCGGTCAGTAAGTGCGTCCATTCCCATGCCTGGCAACCCAGGAACGCAAGCCCGCCCAGGATGGTCAGTATCATATATTTCTCTACTCCCTTCCGGTTCATTTTATGTCCTTCGTGAACGGCCAGCACCATGGTAACTGAACTGAAGATCAGGATAAAGGTCATTAAACTAACAAAGGCCAGGGGCAGGTTCTGGTGTCCAAAGCCCGGGAATGCATTAAATACCTGGTTTGGATCGGCCCAGCTGTTAACACTGAAACGGATGGTTCCATAGCTGATAAGAAAGGCGCCAAAGGTGAACGCATCACTCATCAAAAAGTACCACATCATCACTTTACCGTAGCTGGCATTGAAGGGGCTTCTTCCCCCGTTCCACCACTTGGTATTTGTTGGTATCGCTGTTGTTGACATATCTGTTTAAATTCTAAATATTAAAAACTAAACCCTTATTTATCGTATCATGATCAAGAATACCAGTAAATAGATCCAAAGTACATCTACAAAATGCCAGTAGGTACTTACCAGTTCAACCGGGATGCTGTTGTATATTCTTTTCCTGCTGCTGAATGCTTTTGCAAACAGAACCAGCATGGCAATTATACCTCCCAGCACATGAGCCGCATGCAGGCCAACGATCACGTACAAAAAAGAATACGATACGCTTGACTGCAGTGTGATCCCTTTAGCCCATAATTGCTGAAAGCCTATGGTTTGCAACACAATAAAAAGAACTCCCAGTATCAAGGTTACCACCAGTAACCTCCTGTACTTCTGCATCTCCCGCTGTTTGAACGCCTGTTGTGCCAGGTAAATAGTAACACTGCTTAATACGATTGCCACCGTGCTGTACCAGAATAACTGCGGCAGATCGAATGTTTGCCAGTTTGCCTGGTTGCGTTTAACTATATAAGCGCTCGTTAACCCTGCAAACATCATCACTAAACTTCCAATGCCCACCCACAGGGTAAATTTATGCGGATGAATTTTCTTTCTTTGTTCCATTACCACTGTACTCATATCTCATGATCCCTTACGGGAGTTTATTAATTTATATCCGATCCGTTTTAATGACCGGCCCTGTTGGCAAACAATGCCAGCAAAACGATCATCAGGTAAAAATAAGAACTGAACATCACCCTTCTGGCACTGGCAGCATCCATCCGTTTAAAGAGCAATACACTTACATATACCATCCATAAGTTGCAGCCCAGTAAAACATACATGCTTGCTAGTCCGCACATACCGGTATAATACGGCAGAAACCCCACCGGTATCATCAATGAACTGTAAATGATACTTTGCATGGCCGTAAACCGGGTTGGGCCTTTATCCGCAGGCAGTAATTTAAATCCTGCCGTTGTATAATCTTTGTGTGCCAGCCAGGCTATTGCCCAGAAATGCGGGAACTGCCAGAGGAACTGGATACCAAAGAGCACCCATCCGCCAAGCCATTCAATGGTTCCGTTCCCAAAACCGGCAAGCCATCCTATCAAACAGGGCAATGCCCCGGGGATAGCGCCTACCAGTACAGAAACCGAATTCACCTTTTTTAACGGTGTGTAAATAAAGCCATATAAGAACAGGCTGAATAAACTCACCATAGCGCTTTCTGCATTAAAGTACCACCACATCATGAATACACCTGCCCCGCCGGTAATGAAGGCAAAGATGCCTGCTTCATTCACACTCATCCGGCCGCTGGCAACGGGCCGTTTAGCGGTTCGTTTCATCAATGCATCGGAGGTCTTCTCCAGCAGCTGGTTAATGGCATTTGCCGAACCGGTTACCAGCATTCCTGCAACAAAAAGTAAAAGAACTGATGTTATTTTATCACGGGTATAAAACTGTTCGTTCGGCGCAATTAAAAAACTGACCACCGTACTGAACACCACCATAAAACTCAACGTGAACTTGATAAGCTGAAAGTAATCTTTCACTTTACTCACCAGCCTGAACGACGCTGAGTTGCTAATGGTTGTATGCTCCCGTTCTATGCTTTTCAAAAATCTTTATTTTATTTCGCTTCAATATCCAATTCACATAACCTGCTCACACCGTCAATCAATGGTGTGATTCGTTCTCCCCAACCGGTGTATTCTGCGGAATGAATTCTTTTCCGTCCTTTCCATAATCGTATGCGCCGCGGTGTACTTCGGGAATCTCTCCCACCCAGTTTCCATGGCCCGGTTTGATCGGTGTTGTCCATTCCAGTGTATTTGATCCCCACGGGTTCAGCGTGGTAACTTTTCTTCCTTTAAAAATGCTGTAAAAGAAATTAAATACGAATAACAACTGCACAGCAAACACGATCATCGCCACAAAGCTGATGAACTCATTCAGTCCGCCAAACATTTTAAACGACTCCCAGTTGGAATAATCATAATAACGGCGTGGCATTCCCGCAAGCCCTTCGTAGTGCATGGGCCAGAAGATAAGGTATGCACCCACGATGGTAACCCAGAAGTGAATGTATGCCATTGTGTTGTTCAGGTACCTTCCGAACATTTTAGGGAACCAGTGGTATACTCCGGCAAACATGCCGAAGAAAGAAGCCACACCCATTACAATATGGAAGTGAGCCACTACAAAATACGTATCGTGCAAGTGAAGATCCAGCGCCGAGTTACCCAGGAAGATCCCTGTTAAACCACCACTGATGAATAAGCTTACAAAACCGATGGCGAACAACATACCCGGGGTGAAGCGGATACTTCCTTTCCATAAGGTAGTAAGCCAGTTAAACACTTTAATAGCCGATGGCACGGCAATCAATAACGTAAGCAGTACGAACACCGAACCCAGGAAAGGGTTCAACCCTGTAACAAACATATGATGCGCCCATACCAGGAATGCAAGGATGGCGATCGCAAATAATGATCCCACCATGGCCATATATCCAAATATCGGTTTGCGGCTGTTCACACTGATGATCTCTGAACTCATACCCATGGCCGGCAACAAGATGATATATACTTCGGGGTGACCGAGGAACCAGAACAAATGCTGGAAGAGAATGGCGCTTCCGCCTTCATTTGGCAAGATCTTTCCGGCGATCACGATATCGCTTAAGTAGAAACTGGTACCGAGGTTACGGTCAAATAATAATAATATAGCGCCGGATAATAATACCGGGAAAGAAAGTACACCTAACACAGCCGTAAAGAAAAGCGCCCAAATAGTAAGAGGCAAACGGGTCATGCTCATTCCTTTTGTACGCATGTTGAGGATGGTGGTAATATAATTAAGGCCTCCCAATAAAGAAGACACAATGAACATGGCCATACTCACCAGCCAGAGATCCATACCAATTTTAGCTCCGCTTGACGCATCACCCAGGGCGCTGAGTGGAGGATAGATCGTCCAGCCACCGCTTGCAGGGCCTGTTTGTACAAACAAAGAGCAGAACATGATGATAGAAGCCAGGAAGAAGAACCAGTAGCTAAGCATGTTCAAAAAAGGAGAAGCCATATCCCTTGCACCGATCTGAAGTGGTATCAAAAAGTTTGCAAAGGTTCCGCTTAAACCGGCTGTTAATACAAAGAATACCAGTATCGTTCCGTGCATGGTAACCAATGCATAATAAAATTCCGGTTTTAATTTACCGCCTGCTGCCCAGTGGCCGAAAATATCTTCCAGCCAGGGAAAGGTAGATTCGGGATAGCCCAGTTGCAAACGAAAAACAACAGAGAATAAACCACCGATGATGGCCCAAATGATTCCCGTTATCAAAAACTGCCGGGCGATCATTTTATGATCCTGGCTGAAAACGTATTTGGTTATAAACGTTTCGTGGTGATGGTGCTCATGATGTGCATCGTGTGCCCCGTGAACATCGGCATGTTGTAATGTAGCTACGCTCATTTTCTTGCTTTTTTTTCTAAACCCTTAATTATTTATTAGCAGGCAATACCTGTGCTGTTTGTTTTGTTGCGGCGCTGTCGGGCGTTACCGGTGCCGGCGCTTTCTTTTCAAAAAGAGCATCATATTCCGACTTCTGTTCTGCCAGCCATTTTTTATACTCCTCCATTGTTTCTACTATAATAACCCCGCGCATGGCAAAGTGATTGGCTCCGCACAACTGGTCGCAGGCTATTTCATAAACAAAATTCGGGTTGTTTGTTTTCTTCTTCATTTCTTCCGTGGTGAATTTGGGTGTAAACCACTGCGTGGTTGGTACGCCCGGAACGGCGTCCATTTTCAACCGGAAATGAGGAAGACCTACGTCGTGAATAACATCCTGTGAATGGATCACCATTTTCACCGGTACCCCTACCGGGATATGCATGGTGGTATTCACGTGAATATCGTCTTTACTTGCCGGATCGTTAAAGTCAACACCCAGGTTATTTTTAGACGTGGTGAGTTTGTAATCTTTTTTTCCCAGCATTTTATCAGCACCGGGGTACCGGAATTCCCAGGCAAACTGGTGGCCGGTAACTTCTACCACGATCGCATCTTTAGGTGCATCGGCTGTTATCTTGAACCAGTACTTCAAACCAAATACAACCAATACGGTAAGAAAGATGGCCGGTACGGTCGTCCACAATAATTCCAGTTTATTGTTATGCGGATAATAAAATGCTTTGCGGTTGTCAGACTCCTGGTATTTATAAGAGAACCAGAACAATAATATTTGTGTAAGTACAAAAACCACCCCGGTTACTGCTGTGGTGATCATGAACATCTGGTCCAGGCTTTCTCCTTCTATCGATGCAGAGCCTTGCGGGAAAAGTGTTTTTCCATAAAACAATTCATTGCAGTACCAAACACCGATCAAACCAAATACCAGCAGCCCCATCAGTAAGAATGCATTGATTCGGTTGTTTTGCTTACGGGTCTTCTCTTCTCCTTTTAAAACACTCACATACTCGCTGGCTTTCGCAATCTGAAAGATCACAACGAAGATCAAAGCGCCTAAGGCTATCATTAAAAACTCTTTCATAAATGTGTTATTTACCGCCCCAAACCCCTGAGGGGCTTTTGCACCCTGCTAAGGTGAGGACCTTTTTATTCTATTATAACTTCTTTTATACTCTATCCTAAAAACATAATCTTCTCCTTTTTTTCCCCTTTAGGGAACCAGGAGCCTCTTACGTGTGATGAATCATACTTTCTTTTAAGAACGGATGATTCTTTGCCAGCAGCGAATGCTTGCTTAAATAATTTCCTGTTCCCCACATGATGAGACCGATGAACAGGCAGGCAACACCAAATTCAAAAGGCATCAGTTCAAAATGTTCGTGTAAGGTGCCCGGCATTACCATCTGGTAAAGATCAATCCAGTGGCCGAATATGATCAGTACGGCCATAATGGTAACCATGGTCCAGTTCCTTTTGGTTCCTTTCTTCATCAGTATCAGCAGCGGGCAAAGGAAGTTCACAATCAGGTTGAAGAAGAAGATGCCCTTATAAGGACCTGCTTTTTCTGCTGTTCCTATTCTTTCAATGAAATATTTTGTTTCTTCCGGCTGGTTACTGTACCATATCAGCATGTACTGCGAGAACCAGAGATATGTCCAGAAAACAGAGAAGGCAAACATGAATTTACCCAGGTCGTGCAAATGTTCTTCGGTAACATAAGGCAACTGGTTGCGGTTCTTTAAATAAATAACGAATAAGGCGATGAGCGACATGCCCGAAACAAACGTACTGGCGAATGTGTACCAGCTGTACATGGTGCTGTACCAGTGTGCATCAATACTCATTAACCATAACCAGGGAATGGTAGATGCTACGGTTAATGTAAACACCACACAGTATAAAGAGGCCCATACGGTATTGTTCCAGATCCATTTTTTTCCTGTTTCATAATCCATGTGCCCGTTCTTATCGCTTTCCAGGCTCAGGCTTCTCATTTTTTTGCCGAGGAACCACCAAAGGAAGATGGTAAGGAACGACCAGATGGCATAGAATTTAACGTTCAGGAATCCGCTCTTGCCGCTTAAGATATGATCTTTGGCAACAGCGTCTTTATCCAGCCAGTGATAGATATCGGTACGGCCACCGAATACAATGGCCATCAGTATAACAAAAGTGAGTACGCCTAAAATAGGAACCACGCTGGAGATGGCTTCCGAAACTCTTCTGAACGCAACCACCCATCCGGCCATAGCCATAGTGGTTACACAAATAAAGAACATGGCTGCATTCACCACCAGTAAAAAGAAAACGCTGTTTTGTAACAGCACGGCCCAAAAACGGGTACTGTTCACATGCTCTCCATGACCGGCGTGCTCAAACGGGTGAAACATGATAAAGCCATATATTAATGCGATTACTCCGGCACCAATAAGGCCATACGTCCACTTTTTATAACTGCCCGGTAATTGAAATTGATGATCCATCTGATCTTTATTTTGAGTGAATTCTTTAATTGTTATTTTTTTACTGCCGCACTGTCTGCCTTTGGAGCCGCTGCATCTGCTGCAGGAGCTGCTGTTTTAGGTTCCAGTGTTCGGATATACTGAACGATTCTCCAGCGCTGTTCCCTGCTTAACTGGGATGCATAGCTTCCCATATTGTTCTGCCCGTAGGTCATTACAAAAAATATCCGTCCGTCGCTGAATGTTGGAGATGAAGCGATGATACTTTTTACACCGCCCACTTTAGGAGCCATTGGCCCATTGGCTTCTCCTTTGGCACCATGACAGATGGCGCAATTAATATTGAACAGCCGGCCGGCTTCTTCCAGTTCTTTGCCTGTTAAAGGAGCCAGTGGATTTTTTACCTGTGCGCTCAGGTTTATCAGTCCGTTGCTGTCGTTTGGTACGTTAAAAGGAAACTGGTCTCCTCTTTTGATGGTACCGGCAGGCGGCAGGTTGTTATAGAATATTTTATGGGTAGCGTCGTTCGGGTCTGTTGTAAATTTTGTTGAATCTCTTTCGGCATAGCTTTCGTATGCACGGCTGTATGCCATATCAGGCATATATACTTTACCCGGCTGGCGTTTGCTGTCGCAACTGATGAACACAACGGCGGTTATTAAAACCCATGTTGCTATGATCGCTGTTTTTTTCATTCTGATAATTTTGCCCCAAACCCCTGAAGGGGCTTTAGCTCTTTTAGATTTAAAATTTATTATCTAATCAATCATATTTAATTCGCTACGATCTTCTCTCCTCCCCCCTTTAGGATACAGGGGCTAATAGCCTTTTTCTTCTTTGTATAACTTCTGTGTTTTATCATACGTGCCGATCCACCATCCGGTTTCCACTTCCTGCACATTCACTTCCTGTGCGCCGGCGCTTTTCAAAAAGGACTGCACTTCTGCGTCATTGGTTTTATTGGTGCACTCAATGGCCATAACAAAAAGATCGTCGGTGGCCCTTGCATGAAAATGATGCTTTTTTACAAACGGTGCCAGGTTACAGAGGTAACAAAAAGTAAGCACCATGCCTACGGCTGAGAACAATACCGTTAACTCAAAGGTGATGGGTATCCAGGCCGGCAGCGCAAAGTGCGGCTTACCGCCGATATTCAACGGCCAGTCTTTGGTAAATACCCAGCTCATGAATGTAAGCGCCGTGGTGGTACCGGTGATGGCGTAAATGAAACCTGCGGTGTGCAGGCTTGTTTCACGGATGCCCATAGCATGATCCAGGCCATGCACGGGGAAAGGAGTATACACATCGTGTATCTTGTATCCTGCCTTGCGGACATTTTTTACCGCAGGAAACAATACCTTTTCATCATCAAAAGTTCCTACAACAAATTTTTTAATTCCTCCAGCCATAATATTAAATTCAAAATTTAAAATTCAAATTTCTAATGTGCGTGTGCCACTTCTTCAATATAAAATTTCTCGGCATCTGCCTTTTCGATATCGGTCATTTTCGCCTTATAATTCTCACCGCTCGTTTTTAATATCGCTTTTATCTCTGCCACGGCAATAACCGGGAAGTATTTGGCAAACAGGAAGAAACAGGTGAAGAACAGGCCGAAGGTTCCGAGATAGAACCCGATCTCCCAGATACTGGGGCTGTAATACGTACTCCATGATGAAGGCAGGTAATCCCTGTACACCGAAGTAACAATGATCACAAAACGTTCGAACCACATACCGATGTTCACAATGATACTCATGAAGAACGTAACGGTGATATTCCTTCTCAGCTTACGGCTCCAGAACAACTGTGGCGATACCACGTTACAGAACATCATCAGCCAGTAGCTCCATCCATAAGGACTGAACAGGTTGGCACGGTTCTCTTTGAACGCATACCATTCGTACGGATTTTGTCCGTACCAGGCAATGAATAACTCAGTCAGGTAGGCACAACCCACGATACTGCCTGTTAATACAATTACTTTATTCATGGCCTCGATGTGACCGAGGGTGATATAATCCTGCAGGTTCAATACTTTTCTAACAACGATCATCAGCGTTTGCACCATCGCAAAACCTGAGAAGATTGCACCGGCTACGAAATAGGGAGGGAAGATGGTGGTATGCCAGCCCGGAACAATGGAGGTGGCAAAGTCGAACGATACAATGGTATGCACAGACAATACCAGCGGCGTACTTAAACCCGCCAATACCAGTGATAATGATTCATGACGCTGCCAGTGCTTGGTACTTCCGGTCCAGCCGAAAGAAGCAACGCCATAGAACATTTTACGGAATTTTGTTTTTGCACGGTCTCTTACAGTTGCCAGATCGGGTAATAAGCCGGAATACCAGAACAGTAATGAAACGGTGAAGTAAGTTGAGATCGCAAATACGTCCCACAACAGGGGTGAGTTAAAGTTCACCCACAAAGGACCTCTTGTATTTGGATAAGGAAGTACAAAGAACGCCATCCACACACGGCCCATGTGCCAGATCGGGAACTGGCCTGCGCACATTACCGCAAAGATCGTCATCGCTTCTGCTGCACGGTTAACCCCTGTTCTCCATCCCTGGCGGAACAGCAAAAGGATCGCAGAGATCAGCGTTCCGGCGTGACCAATACCTACCCACCATACGAAGTTGGTGATGTCCCAGCCCCATCCGATGGTTTTATTTACATTCCACTGGCCGATACCATAGGTAACCTCCCGGTAAACACTGTACACCCCGAATAATAACAGGCCTACGCTGATATAAAAACCAATATACCAGAGCAGGCTCGGCTTCATCTCAATGGGGCGAATGATATCTTCCGTTACCTGGTGATAATCCTTATTACCATCTACCAGCGGCTCCCTTTGTTGCGATTCGTATTTCAGTAATGACATATTAAAAGTATAAAGTCAAAAGTTAAAAGTCAAAAGAGGAAGTATTCCTTCTGCTTGCTGATTTTTACTTTTTAATTTTTAATTATTACTTATCGGTTTGTTATGCGTGTGCTTTTGTCTCTTTCTTTGGTTCGGCACTTTTTTCTCCATGTCCTTCTTCCACACCAATATACCTGTCGGTATTTCTCACTTTGGCCAGGTAACTTACATTCGGCAGAACGTGCAGTTGTTCCAGCACATAGAAGGAGCGGTGTTTCTGTTCCACATTTCGGATCTTGTACACGTCGCTTTCTTTATCGTTCACATTACCAAAACTGATGGCGTGTGTGGGACAGGCCTGCATACAGGCTGTTTTTACATTACGCACCATTGTTGGGTCCTGGTGTTTCTTCGCTTCCAGTTTGCTTTCCTGCAAACGCTGAACGCAGAAAGAACATTTTTCGATCACCCCGCGTGAACGAACGGTTACATCCGGGTTCAATACCATTCGTGTAAGATCATCGTTCATCTGCAGCACACTCTCATCCATATAAGCGCCTACCATCGGGTTCTGGTTATCCGGGAAGCTATCGGCTCCTGTATAATCCAGCCAGTTGAAACGACGTACTTTATACGGACAGTTGTTGGCACAATATCTTGTACCGATACAACGGTTATAGGTCATTTGATTCAGCCCCTCGGTGCTGTGATTGGTAGCGGCCACCGGGCAAACGTTTTCGCAGGGAGCATTATCGCAATGCTGACAAAGCATTGGCTGAAAAACAACATCGGGGTTTTCCAGGTCGCCGGTGAAATAGCGGTCGATACGCAGCCAGTGCATTTCGTGCGCACGCTGCACCTGCATCTTACCTACCACACTCACATTATTTTCTGCCGTGCAGGCCACCACACAGGCGCTGCAACCGGTACAGGTATTCAGGTCAATGCTCATGCCCCATTTGATACCCGGCTTTTCATAATCGGGATAAATGGTAGCGTCTTTTACAAAATCTTTGCTGCCACCGATAGTGATTGCTTCTCTCTCTTTGTTTACTTCTTCTAAAATAGATTCCGGATTGGCCGTATAGCTGGTAAGATTTGTTTCGAAAAGAACCGGGCGGCTTTCGGTAAAACCATGCACCTGTGTTTGTGCCAACGGATAGGTTGCTCCTGTTTTTTCAACACGGCACGTAGAAGAATATGAATTGGTTCCGTTAAAACCAACCAATGGATAGGCATTTTTTCCTGCGCCATTTGCCGAGCGGCCAATGTTGGTTGCGGTTTCTTCTTTGTTAGCGCTTTCTCTTCCGTAACCCAACGCAATGGCGATGGTATCTTTATTTAATCCCGGAAGAACGATCACGGGTAATTCTACCACCGCGCCGTTCTCGCCGGTAACTTTTACCACTGGCTTTTCTGGATGTACCTCGTAGTCACTTTGCTTGCCGCCGTCCTGGTTCATCACATCAAGGCCCAGTAATGATTTTGCCATGGCAGGGCTCATCATTACATAGTTGTCCCAGGTTACTTTACTGATCGGGTCGGGCAATTCCTGTAACCAGGGATTGTTTGCCTGGCTTCCATCTCCTACCGATACCTTCTGATAAAGTACTACTTCATTAGCGCCGGTCTTAATGGCTGCAATACCTGTTGCTGCTTCGCTTAATTTACCTACATTGAAAGTTCCTGCTCCCACAGGCATGGTTGCCGGTTCAACAACACCATCCTGCAATGCTTTGTTATACAGGTCGGGCGTACCCAGTTTGGCAGACCAATATGTTTTGAAATAGGTTTCGTAATCATTGATAGCGCTGCCCGCTGCTGCACTCCATTTTATCAACGAGGTTTGGAATGCCCTTGTTTTGAATAAGGGATTGATGACAGGCTGCAGCAAACTGTAATAACCTGTTTTAGGTTCTGCATCGCCCCAGCTTTCCAGCCAATGGTGCGATGGAATGATATATTTACACAGTTCGGTGGTCTCATCCATGGTTCCGTTAAAGGAAACACTTACCACTTTACTTAAACCGTCTTTGAATTTTTTACTATTGGCTAAGGTATAGGCCGGGTTCACTCCATGAATGAATACCGCTCCTATTGAACCTGCATTCATTTCATCTACCAGCTTCATCATATCGGCATCGCTTCCGTTCTTATAGTTGGAAGTAACGCCCCAGTTAATTGTTTTTCCGTTGGCACCGATCTGTTCGTTGATGGCATTCACGATCATCTGGATATTTACATCATTGCTTCCGCAAACAACCAGGGCAGCTCCGCTGTTTGCTTTTAATTCAGCAGCAGCCTTTGCAATTCCATCATTAACATTTTGAGGCAGTTTACCAGTAGATTGTGCAGGCACCGCAACACCTAATGCTGCCGCTAAAGCCAATGCAACCGCACCTGTTTCTGAAGGCTTGTGCGTATAGCGATCGTCGGCATTACTGCCGGTCATGCTCATCATGCTTTCAAAATGAAAATGCCTGCTGAGGGTTGGTTTTTCGCCACTCACTTTACGGTTCTGTGCATACTGACCGCTGAACTCAACCGGGCTTAACCAGGTACCAAGGAAATCAGCGCCCAGGCTCACGATCACTTTTGCATTTTCAAAATGGTAAGAAGGGATCGCTTTTTTGCCGTAGCAGATTTCATTGGCCAGCAACATACCGCTGTAGCTCACCGCATCGTATTGTACGTGGCGGCTGCCCGGGTATTTGGCTAAAAATTCATTGATGATCGCTAGGGTAGAAGGAGAATTTACAGTTGATGTAAGCAACACAACCGGTTTGCCTGCAACATTGGCTAAGGAACCGGCAACCATTTTATCAAACGCATCAAAACTGGTTACTTCTTTAAATCCTTTCCCGTCTTTCTGCATGGGATAGCGCAGGCGGGTATTATCGTACAGGTCAAGTACCGAAGCCTGTGCCTGTGCACTGGTACCGCCCTTTGTTATACTGGATAGTTCGTTGCCTTCGATCTTGATAGGACGGCCGTCTCTTTGTTTTACCACCACCGAAATGGTATCGCCGCCATTTACATAAGTAGATGCATAATAATTGGCAACACCGGGGATCACATCATCGGGCCTTTTCAGGTAAGGCACCGCTTTGCGTACCGGCATTTCGCAACTGGCAGCTACTGCAGCGGCGGCCGTACTAAAGCCAAGATATTTAAGAAAATCCCTGCGGGGAGATTTGGCATCTAAAATACCTTTATCATCGAGGTCGGCTAAAGGAAGCAGCTCCTCTTTAAATTCATTTTTGGTTGACTCCTGAAAGCTTTCGGTTTGATTCAGTTCTCCAAAACTTTGCCAGTATTTTTTCTTACTCATATTTATTCAGTTGACAGTTAGCAGTTGGCTTTGCAGCCAGCGATCTGTTCTTTGTATGATTTCAAAATATTCTGTTCATTCTGCCTTTGCAGAGAAACGGCTTTATTAGTAGTGACACTTCTGGCACTCGGTTCCACCGATCTTTTCAACAGTAACGCTGTCCATCTTGTGGTTCTTCAGGTCTTTGTGGAACTTCTCGTATATGCTGTAGAACTTGTTACCGGATGCGTCTTCTTTATTGTAAAAATCAACCTTGGTATCGCGGTGACAGTTGATGCACCAGCCCATGCTGAGGTTGGCAAACTGGTACACTTCGGGCATTTCCTGTATGTTGCCATGACAGGTCTGGCACTGTTGTTTACCTACTTTAATGTGTTGGCTGTGGTTGAAATAAACGTGGTCGGGCAGGTTATGCACTTTTACCCACTCAATTGGTTTTGCGCCATCGGGCATTCCATCGTTATTATTGTCTGGGTTATACGTTTTGGTGGTTGGGTTCCAGCCTGCATAGGCATACAGTTTCTGAATTTCGGCCGTACCGTCAACAGAAACACCGTTTTCTCTTACCAGCACATCCGGCCCTTCGTATTTGCTGATCGATTTGTGGCAGTTCATACAAACATTCACCGATGGAATGCTGGCCTGTTTGCTGTCTTGTGCACCGCCGTGGCAGTACAGGCAACTGATCTGGTTGGTTCCCGCGTGTACCTTATGCGAATAGAAAATGGGTTGCTCCGGTTGATATTGTTGCTGGCGGCCCAGGCCGATAGCGCCGTTGATGGTATAATATCCGCCTACCAGGAACAGTAACAATATACCGATCATAAGGTAGGTCTTGTTCTTATAGAAAGGAACCGGCTCCGTACGCATAACGCCTTCTTTTTCGTCGGAAAGCTTGCGCAGGTTAGTGTTTACCTGTAATAATATGAAAGCGATAAGGGCTAAAACCAGGGTGAGTATTCCAAAGAGAAGAGAGTCATCGGAAGCGGGCGTTGTGGCTCCACCGGGCCCCGTAGTTGGTGCAGGTGGTGCCCAATCATCCACATACTTCAATATGGCATCCACATCTTCTTTTTTCAATTGGCTGCCAAATGATGTCATTTGCACTTTATTCCATTTTGCAAAAATGGTTTTGGCGTACGCGTCTGTCTGTACCAGGTCGGCCGAATTAGCGATCCATTTATAAATCCAGTCCCCTGCAGGAACCCGGTCTTTCCAGCCTTTCAGGGCCGGGCCGGTAAAGTCTTTATCGGGCTTATGACAGCTGGCACAATTCGCTTTGAAAAGTGCTTCGCCATCGGCGGCGTAGGAACTGATATTAATAGAAAAGAAAGCAAGTAAGAAAAGTGCGGGCAATACCCGGTTAAAGATTTTTCTATAGCGACTCATACAGTTATTCGGGGCTAATGTGGAAAAATATCCTGGTTCGGCTGCAAAAATAAGGCAGGATGCTGACAATATATCAACATTGTTAAAATTTTTTTTACCTTATCTGGCGTGGTTTTCAGCCGATTGTACCCATTGGCCAAATGTGTTTGTCATGTATTTGTAAACGCTTTATAAAGTCTCATTTTTTTCTTTTTTCGGTTCCGATTCACAAATTTTTGATCCACTTTTGCGCCATGTTCGAAAAACTGAAAGCAAGGTGGAAAGTAAACGGCATCAACCTGGCGCTTATCATTACCACTTTTGCAGCCGGGGGCAGTCTCTGCGGATGGGCAGGAAGAAAACTGCTGTTATTGACCGGCCTCGAAAAAGGAGCGGCCTGGCTCATCCTGTATATTATACTGGTAACCCTGCTTTGGCCGCTGTGTGTTTTGATCATAAGCATTCCCCTGGGCCAGTTTGCCTTTTTCAGAAAGTACATTCTTAAAATAGGAAGAAAGTTCAGCGGCCGGAAAAAAGCCAACCCTATACCCATTGCCATTTTTGCCAGCGGGGCCGGAAGCAATGCAAAAAAGATCATGACTCATTTTGCCGGTTCTCCGTCTGTAAAAATTGCCCTTGTTGTTTGCAATAAACCAGCTGCGGGTGTGCTGGCAATTGCCGCGGAGAACAATATTCCGGTATTGCTTATTGAAAAGGAGCGGTTCTTCAACGGCGACAGTTATATCCCCGAACTTCAAAAACACGATATCGGCTTTGTGATACTGGCCGGTTTTTTATGGAAGCTGCCTGCAGCACTGATCGCTGCTTATCCAAAAAAGATCATCAATATCCACCCGGCATTGTTGCCCAAATACGGCGGCAAAGGAATGTATGGCAGCAAAGTACACGAAGCCGTTATTGCAGCCGGCGAAAAAGAAAGCGGTATCAGCATTCATTATGTGGATGAACTGTACGATCACGGTGAAGTGATCTTCCAGGCGTCCTGTAAAGTAGATAAAAGCGATACACCCGATTCGCTGGCACAGAAAATCCATACATTGGAACATGCCCATTACCCTGCTGTGATCGAATCCATATTAAAAAAGTAAAATCGCCGTTAAATAAGTACTGCCGCAGGTCTCATGTGCCTTAACTGCAGTATTTTTATCTCAACCAACCACCAGCCTGTTGCATTCATTATTGAAAATAATTTTACTGTTCCTGTTCTTTCTTTCTCCCTGCAGTTCCCTGAAGGCGCAGTTGGCCGTAAGCGGAATTGTGTTTGATGTTACCAAAAGGAATTATGTGGAAAATGTAAAAGTGGAAAGTACCGGTGGTAAACGAACCCTTACCGATTCCATGGGGCGTTATCACATAACCGTTTCCGAAAAAGATTCACTTACATTCATCTATAACGATAAGCCCACGCAGAAATTTGCTGTAAAAGACATTGCCGACATGAACCAGTTCGATATTTCATTGCAGGTACAGGTGAAGAGCCGGTACAGCACATTGAAAGAAGTGGTGGTCATCGCCAAATCGTACCGGGAAGATTCGATGGAGAACCGCCGGGTGTATGCCGAGTACTACGATTTTAGAAAGCCCACGGTTAGAACCAGCATCTCACCCGATGGTGCTGTAGGCGCCGATGTGAACGAGATCATCAATATGTTCCGATTCAAAAGAAACCGGCAACTGAAAGCATTCCGGGCAAGACTGGAGCAACAGGAGCAGGATAAATTCGTTGATTACCGTTTCAATAAAACCTTTGTAAAAAGAGCCACCCGTTTGGAAGGCGCCCAACTGGATAGCTTCCTTGTACGTTACCGGCCCTCGTACGAATTTGCCAGCACCGCCGATGAAGTAACTTTTCACCGGTATGTACTCAATGCCTCGTACCGGTTCAAGCTTGAATTATTAAAACCGCGTACGCCGAAAATATCTTCGCCGGCAAAAAATTAAAAAAAGAGAAGTACATTTCATGTTCAAATCGTTAACATGAAAAAGTTCCTTTTTATTTCCTGCATATTTTTCTCCTTTGTTTCCTGTGCACAAACAGACAGCCTTCCTTCTTTTGTTAAAGACAGCCTGGACAGTTATGTGAATAATGCCCTTGGCAACTGGCAGGTTCCCGGTGCTGCAGTTTGTATTGTTAAGAATGGAAAAGTGGTGCTGATGAAAGGATACGGCGTTAAAGAACTGAACGGAACCGATAAGGTAGATGAGAACACCCTCTTCATGATCGGCAGCAATACAAAAGCATTTACTGCAACGGCGTTGGCCATGCTGGATGCCGAAAAGAAAATTTCACTGGATGATAACGTAACCAAATGGATACCGCAATTCAAACTGGATAATAAAGCAGCAGGTGAACAGGCCATCCTGAGAGACCTGCTTTGTCACCGCATCGGCTTTCAAACCTTCCAGGGCGATTTTACTTACTGGACCAGCAACCTTACCCGTACCGAAGTGATAGAAAAGATGAGTCATATCAAAGCCCCTTATCCCTTCCGTACCAAATGGGGTTATACCAATGCGGCATTTGTTGCAGCGGGAGAAGTGATACCCAAAGCATCGGGAATGCAGTGGGAAGAATACCTGAAAGAAAAAATATTCACGCCGCTCGGCATGAGCAGCACATTGGCACTGAGCAAAGATTTTCCCAATGCAGCCAACAAATGCAGCGCCCATACCATGGCCGAGGGGAAGCTTATTAAGATTCCCTTCTGCAGTATTGATAACCTGGCAGCCGCAGGCAGTATCGGTTCTTCGGTAAGCGATATGAGCCATTGGGTAATGGCACAATTAAGCGGCGGTAAGTATGATGGAAAGCAGGCGATCCCTGCCCAGGCCATTTCGCAAACCTGGCTGCCTCATTCTATTTTGGGAAATGGCGGCAAACAATTCAATACCGGCCACTTCAGCCTCTATGGTCTTGGTTGGTTCCTGGAAGAATACTGCGGCAAAAAGATCGTATCGCATACCGGCGGTGTAAATGGTTTTGTTACCAGCGTAACCTTGATCCCTGAAGAAAAACTGGGCATCATTGTCTTTACCAATACCGACCAGAACGCTTTTTACGAAGCGCTTAAATGGGAAATTGCTGACGCCTACCTGGGCAAACCTTACCGTAACTACAGCAAGGTTTATCTTGGTTTTAATAACCAACAGAAAAAAGAAAGTGAAAAGCAGGATAAAAAAATGATGGATTCTGTTGCTTTGCAATTAAAGCCAGCGCTTGCCATTACTGATTACTGCGGCAATTATACCAACAATGTGTATGGCAATATGAGTGTGGTGCAGGAAGGCGCAGAACTGAAAATGAAATTCAGTCACCACCCCAACATGTACGCCAGGCTGGAATCCATCGGGAGCAATCGTTTTTACGCAACCTTCAGCGACCCGGAATTCAGCAAAGCGATCTTTCCGTTTACAGTAGAAAACGGGAAAGTGGCTGGCGTAACGGTTAAAGTGGCCGACTTCATCGAATACAATCCCTACGAGTTCAAAAAAATAAGATAAGTACAACCTCCTGTTTTATGAACCAGCTTCACAGCGAACTCAAAAAAGAATTCCAGCTTGAACGGATGATCCTTTTCAGCGATGCTGTTTTTGCCATTGCCATTACGTTGCTGGTAATTGAATTAAAAGTACCGGAGATTGAAATTGCCGAACTTACCGAAGGTAAACTACTGGAAGCACTGGTCCACATGATCCCTAAATTCTTCGGCTTCATCATCAGCTTCATGTTCATCGGCATTTACTGGACGGTACATCATAAGCTCTTTGGCTACGTAATTAATTATACGCCGAAACTATTACGGCTGAACCTGCTTTTTTTATTTGCCGTGGCGCTGATGCCTTTCAGCACAGCATTCTACAGCGAGTATGTGATGAAGCATGTTCTTACGCCCGTGATTTTTTATACAGTCAATATTATAATGCTGGGCCTGTTCAACCTGTTCATGTGGCGGCATATCGGTAATCCAAAAAATAAATTATCGGAAGGATTAAGTCATGCCGATGCAAAATACTATTCCCTCAGGGCGGTGATCGTACCGGTGCTGTTCACTCTTTTTGCATTTGTATATTTGGTCAATCCTTATATCTCTTCTTTTTTACCGCTGCTGGTGCCGCTTGTTATGCGGATCATAAAAAAGCGGCACGAAAAAAGGATCCTCAAACAATTAAACGAAACAAAACAGGAAGAACATGGAACCTGAACAACTTACCCTTGGCATTGGTACCCGGCTGCAGCATACACAATTTGGCCCGGGTGTGATCGTGGCCGTACGCTACGCAACCTATCTTATTTCCTTCATCAATCACGGTATAAAAGAGATCGACAAAACAGACAGCAGCCTGGATGAGATCATTGCCGAGAATGTTACGGCCGAAGTGGAAACCGTTTCGGCGGTTGAAAGATCCCTGCTGAAGATATTGCGGCAATGGAGTGATGTAACGGAGATCGTTCCTATCGGCGATAAATGGATCGGCGGCACCCTGTTGTTACAAACCGCCGACAAAACACTGAAACCAAAAGAAATTCCCATCGACGATTTCTTTCACAAGATCGTGATGCTGCGTGACCGGCTGCGTGTGCTGGAACAGAACATCAACAGTAATAAAAAACTAAGCGACGAAGAAAAGGTGAGCATACAGCAATACATCACCCGTTGCTATGGCTCGCTTACTACGTTCAATGTGTTGTTTAAAAACAAAGAGCAGTGGTTTGTGGGGGAAAAGGGGTCTGCAACATAAAAGTATAAACGTGAATTTCCGATCCGCTGCATGATGCCGTTACCATCAGGGTTGGTGCAACGTAACTTTTCCGGGTTTTTCAATCGCAAGCTTCGGCGACCTGTCGATCCTGAATAACCCCCAGTGTTTTTCCGGCTCCAGCGGATGAGAGGAACCTTTCCACGATTCATCAAATGCCTCAAAGAAAAATGCAGGCACTTTGTTTTTTTTTGACCATTCCATTAAATCTTGAAAATAGATTTTCTGGTTTTCTTCATTCACGTGTTCGGGATGAATGCCCCTGCCATTTGAGTTGGTAGCCCAACCCGCTTCGGTAATTGCTATTGCTTTACCGGGGTAAGCATCTGCAACAATCTTATAATTTTCACTGGTGTATTCGATGGCTTCATGTATGTTTTTGTATTCCCACACCGGATACGTATGAATAGAAATGAAATCCACCACTTCTGCAAGAGGCTTCAGTTTATTTAACCAGGGTACATAGTTTTCACAAAAAGTTACGGGCTGCATTGCCTGTTGTTTCACTTTTTTTGCAAATTCAACCACCCGTTGCACAGGCACATAATGGTCTGTCCAGTCCACACAGGCTTCGTTTCCAACTGAAAGCGAAAAAATGATTTCGGGAAACTGATTGGCCCAATCGATCAGGCGTTGAATCTTTTCGTCATTCCTTTTTTGATTCAGTTTAAGTTGTTCTTCTGTATACACACCACCACCCCAGGGACAACCAAAATTGTTCATTTCTGCTTCTATGTATGCACCCATCATCAGTTTATAATCCATTTGCTCATTGGTGATAACATCCAAAACGGTTCTGGCATGTTCATCACAATCGTATAAACGCAGGTATTTCCAGTGTGGCTGAAGCAGCAGTAAATCTTCTTTCACTTCATCATAGGAAGGTGTTATTCCTCCCGGCTGTTGACCATCCCTGAAACCTGAGTAACAAATGGCCTTTGCAAATGGCAGGTTGAACTGTTCGAAAAAATTCATTGTTAAAATTTCAGTTGCTCATTTTTATCCCAAATGCCCCAGTATGCGCCTACGGTCCCTTCGGCACCCACCTTCCAGTTTTCATCAAAAGACGAAAAATAGAATACAGGGATGTTGTCGCTGGCAGACCACAGCTGCGTATTGATAAAATAATCCCTCGCACTTTTTTCAGATGGAAATGCACCTCTTAAATTTTCACCCTGGCTGGGCCAGCCGGTTTCAGTAATAATTACCTCCTTACCGTTGCCTGCTGCCTTTGCCTGGTAATACATCTGCTTCATATAATCCAGTGAGCTTTCAAAAGGGCAGCCTTCCCAAAATGGATAACAGTTGCACAGTATTACATCACACAGCTCTGTGATTTTCGGGCGGTGAGAGAATTCATAATACGCATCCACATATCCAACGGGTATGCCTGGAATTTCAGTTTTTACTTTTTTTATAAACGCAAGCAGTTCCTCTTCGGTTAAATCTTTCCTGTACATCACTTCATTGCCCACTGCAGCAATATCTACCAATCCTTCTTTGGCCAGTTGAATCAAGCCTGCTGTTTCCCGTTGATTGATTTCATCATCATTTCCAAGCCAGGCTCCTACGAGGGTTTTTATTCCCATTTCTTTTGCCACTTTTGGAATAAATTCATTTCCTTCGGTACAGGAAAAAGAACGGACCCATTTTGTATGGGGTTTTAAAATTTTCATGCGCCTCCGCACCTGTGCTTCTGAAATAATATCACCGGGTTTTTGTCCGTCTTCATATAAACTAAAACAAAATCCATGAACACCATTTTGAAGTATTCCGGCAAATAAATCTTCTAATGTTTCTTCTGATCCGCCTTCCACATAATCCGTGTGTACTTCGGTCTTTATAGAAAGTATCTTTTCTTTTCTGAATGACATAGCAGTAGTTTTTTACCCTTTATTAATATTATATTTCACCCCTTCTTTTTACAAGTTCTTCCCGTATTTGTATGGCCCTTTTTTCTGAAATATTATACCCCCACATAACAATTATGGCAAGAATGCCTGCCACGGATGGTACAATGATATCGGCCAGGCGCAATGCGGTTATTGCAGATGCAGATTGTGCCTGTGCATTCTGATCAAAGCCAACACTGCTTAATATGAGGCCGCTTGAAAACAATGCCAGCGACGTGCCGAGCTTTACCATCCACCAGTACACAGCCCCAAACAAGGCCTCTTTTCGGGGCATGCCGTTTTTTAACTCATCATAGTCGCATACATCTGCGGTCATACTCATCATCAAGGTGAATAAACCACCAATGCCAAACGACATTAGTGGTATTGGGATGAACATGAACCAGGGATTGCCGGGATGAAAGCCCCACCACTTTAATGCGTAACCCACAATTGAAATGACGGTGGATACAATGAACGCATTTCGCTTCCCGATTTTTGTGGACATATACGTGATAATGGGAATTACAAAAAAGGCTGTTGCCAGCGCACTCACGGTTCCGAACCATGCCGGCCATTGTCCTGCCGCCTGCTGGTCGCCCTTGTATAAATAAAAGATGATGATGAAAAAGGCAAACTGCGCAACAATCTGGAAACCGTTAAACACCAGGAACGTGGCTCCGCAGAGCCGTAAAAATGGTTTATTGGTTATTGTTTTCTTAATATCCCTGAAAAAATGCTTCATATTGGCAACTAGGTCACGAAGGGATAATTTTGTTTGTCCCTGTAAGTTAGACTGGTCAATTTCTTTGCAGAATAATGCCGGCATCACGCCCATAATTAAACAAAGCAGGCCTACCCAAACGGAAAGCTGCCTCACCCCAGTTGGCGCATTAGGAAATAATTCGGGTCTTGAAATCAAAAACCAAAACCACGGAGCAATCATCCATGCTATTTGCCCCATGATTTGCGACATGGCCATTAACCTTGTTCTTTCATTGTAATCCGGGGTCATTTCATAACCCAGGCCAATTAAAGGGGCTGCAAAAACGGTATATCCCAGGTAAAACACCACTGACATCACCAGGAAATAAAGAAAATTATAGGTTTCATGATTGTTTCCTGCTTCGGGCAATTTGAGTTGCCACATTAAGATAAATGCAATACCCGTAACAATGGCTCCGCCGAAAATATATGGCTTCCTTCTTCCCCATTTTGAACGTGTGTTGTCTGAAATATATCCCATGATAGGGTCAAGTATCGCATCAATAAACCTGGGAATAGCTGCCAAAATACCTGCCTTGTAAGGGCTCATTCCAAAACCCACCACCAAAAAAAACATAAATACCCCCAATGCAGCAGGCAATAACTGGTTGGTTAGGTTTCCGGCACCAAAGGCAATTTTTTGCCCGATGGGTACAATATCTTTCGGATCTGTTTTATTTATCATACTGTTTTGTTTTGGCTTTTTTAAATAAAATAGTTTGAATGGCCCTGGCCTTTATACTTGAGTATGCTTTTTGTTCTTGTAAGGAAACAGAAAATGTTTTCTCTTTTTCTGCCGGATTGAAAACAATCACAGCAACAGAGCCATCTGGGTTTTCAGCAGCAGTAACTTTCAATTCATCATCGGTGTTTTCAAAACCAATTCTTGTTGCACCCGGTCGAATAAATTTGCTGAAATGCGCTATTGTATAATACAGCGGGGTAAAATACACTTCCTCTTTTTCTTCATCAACAATTACCGGGGCGGTACACCAGTTTTTAAACCAGTTGGGGCCTCCCTGCCTGTTCAGTACCATATTCCAGTCAATCCAGCCGTCAACATAATTATTGAGGCAACCGATGATGTCTGCTGCGTAACGGAATACAGGCACATATTTCGGGTGCAGGTATTTTTCTTTTTCAGATGCCCAGTCCCAGCCCCAGTCGGTTGCTTCTTTGCTCCAGTACCAGTTATCGTCTTTCCATTTGGGCACATCGGCATCAATACATGCCTCGGTGTTTATTAAATACTTGTTGGGGGCAAGCTGGTGGGTATATTGCAGCGATGCCGGAAAATAATCGTAGGTACTGGCATACCAGTGTACGGCTGTGCCGCCAAAATATTTTGCAGCGGTTTTATCTTCAAACATTACTTTCGCCCATCTTTCAAGTTCATCGCCGCGGTTTTGGTCGTAACCGAGAATGGGTATGTGTGATAGCCCATCCTTTTCAAACTGAGGGCCAAGATAATCTCTTACAAAGCCGCTCATTTCTTCAGGAGTAAAGTGCATGCTCTCCCAGTTCTTATCATTTCCAAGCGGTTCGTTTTCCACTGTAACACCCCAAATATGGATGCCCTCCTTTTTATATGCGTTTATGTATTTAGAAAAATACAATGCCCATGTTTCTCTGTATTCGGGCAATAACCGGCCACCCCGCCAGTCGTTGTTATCCTTCATCCAGGGTGGTGCCGTCCAGGGAGAGGCAATGATTTTAAATCCCTGTGACGAAAATTGCATCGCCGCTTTAATCACCGGTATTAAATCACTTTTGTCCTCATCAATGCTGAAGTGTTCCAGCATTTTATCGCCAGGCACACTGGCATATGCATAATTACTTAATGAAAAATCGCATGAGTTGATATGTGTGCGTGTGAGTGAATAGTTAGCTCCCTCATCACTGAAATATGCCTTGAGTATTTTTTCCCTGTTTGCCTTGCTTAATTTATTCAGCAGGTATGCCGAAGACTCAGTGAAAGAGCCGCCAAAACCGGTGATTTTTTGAAAGCGCTGCAACGGTTTTATTGAAATAGAGATAATATTGTTTGATGCAGTTGTTTGGTTCACGGGCGATAATTTATTCCCGCCTGCAGATGTTTCAACTATTGTAACCCTGTTTTTTTTATTTTGCCCAACAGCTATCATTGTAATACAAATAAACAATATGAAACAAAAAACAAATTTTCTTCTCATGGCTGCATCGTTTACATTCTTAAGCGGGATTCATTTAAAAACACCCTGATTTGTTTAATGCTGCCGGTCCTGTTCAATACAGAAGCCGTATCTGTTTCATTCATGTGCACATTGTTGTGCATTTCTTTTGAACCATTCCTTCTTTCAATCTCCATCCCTTCCTCATCATTCAAACAATAAATAACCGGTACCTGGCAGTACGTAAAAAACAACGAGTCTTTCTGCAGGCTGATTTTTTGCTTTTGAGAAAACACATCAATAAAATCAATTCCCTTTCCTTCGCCTGAAAACTCCTGCCGGCGAAGCAGTACCGGTTGAAATACCAGTTTTCCATTTTGTACATGCACGCCCAGTTCACCAATGCGGCAAAGAATATCCTCTTTCACCTGCCCGGTCATTCCTGGCTGCTGGGCGCCCTTATTAAATGGGGTATGTGAATACGGGGTGATAGGGAAAGCACCGTAAAGCTCCGGTGATTTATGTACTCCAATCCCTTCATTAATTTCATAATAATGTGCAACAAGCCGACCGGTGATTTCGGGATCTGCATTTTCTTTGATGGCCCTGGTGCATGTTTCCTGTACCGAAAGCAATAGTTTTGAAACCATATGCCAGTAAATAGACCCCAATCCTTCGTACCCGTAAAACGTACCCGATCTGCCGGTAAATTCTTTATGATTGAAAACGGCTTCAAAAATCTCCAGCACCAATGATGTTTCCTTTTCTACAAGAGCCCGGTAGTTGTCCCCCAATTCGTTCAGTGCCTTTAGCAAATCATCAGCATTTTTAAAGTTACCGTTGAAATGATAATTGCCCCTCACATCTTTTTCAGCAATGGCTGTATTACCATCGTCCATCAGCCTTGTAAGCAGGTTCGAACTGCCAAATGATCTCCCGGGGATATTATTCTTTTCTAAAAACCCGGGGAGCAATTTGTTTGGATAAAGAGTATAACTCTGCTGGTCTTTACGGTAGAGCGGGCTTTGTTTCAGCGCATCCAGCAGCAACAGGCTTTCATCGGCAGAAAGACATCCGGAGCTTAATACAGCCACCTGGCCTTCCAGCATTTCATTTAAATAAGTAATTTTTTTTACACGGTTGTCGTCACAACTCAGCAAATTGTACGCATGGTACAGTCCGTCATTTCTTTTATTGGCCCTGATGGAATGTTCGATGAATTGCAATGACAGATCCACAAATACAGAAAACTGCTTTACAGAAAGCGCCCTCTTCTCTCCTGAAAACTTCCGTGCATAAATTTCATTCCTGTAATTGCTTCCTGCAAGGCCCAGCGCATCTGTTATTTGCTTTCGTGCGTAGTGATCAATGAGTGATGAAAGGACAGACGAATGTTTTTCAAAACCCTGAGCCAGTTCTGTAAAAAACAAATGCAGTTCTGCAGAAACTGCGAAGCTTTGTTCTTTTGTATTTTGAAAAATGGGTTGTATAAATTTCAAAAACCTTCTCAGGTAATAAAGTGTTACCATAGAAAGCCCGTTGCCCACCAGTGCATTGTTGGCATCGTTCCATTCCGGTCTTTGTGTATTCATCCATATTCCCCCTTCGGGTACAAAATTGGACAGTTTGGAAAGAACGGTTGCCAATATCTTCTCTGCAAAGTTTACATGATAAATTTCATCGTTTTTATCAGTAAGTAAAGCACCATCTGCGCCCATCTCATTTATCCGTTGATGTATCTGCTTTTCACTGCTGTGGTCAAACACTATTGTGTCTTTGGGGTTCTTTACAATTTCGTTGTAAGGTTTAATGCGGTAAGGCACATTGGCATAAACAAAAACATTTTTACCCAGTATATTTTCAATAGTGCCCGACTGATGCCGTTCTGCAAACTCCAGAAATTTCAACAGGTAAATAACCTGGTGATCGCCCCAATAGCCGATATAACTCCAGGGATTATCAGGCTCAATTGTTTCCCAGTCAAAACCATCTTTTGTAATGCGGTAGGCATTGTAGCCATCAAAAGTGGATGCGTTCAGGAATTTATAAATCATCCCTTCAATAAATGCAGGATAAGAATGTGCCAGTGCTTCCCAGTTTTGAAAAATATCCCGCCAGTTTCCCTGGTAATCTAAAATCTTTGATCCGTCGGTTTCACTTTTAGTATTGATGGAGAACTGGTTCCAGGGCCGGCTTGGGTCGCCGTGTCGACGGCTGAATTTTAATGGAAGGTATTCGGTCGCCAGGCGTACAAAATTGCTGTTGCCTGATTGATGTGCGATGCTTTTCAATTCAACCAGAGAAAAAATCCCCGGAAGACTGTTTATATGGGTGGCCGCATCTTCAAAAACTTTTTTGTTGGCCTTTTGTAAATATTTTTCAAAATCCCGTTTTTCTATCTGGTAGTTGTTGTCAAATATGCCGCCACGCATGATATTGAACAGTACATTTGAGAAATGCCTTGTATCTTTTAAATCATCTGCAGTTGATTGCAGTGCATCTGATGCAGCGGCAAGTTTAATTAAGTTTTCTGTACCGGCCTCAATATCGTGTTCAACCTTTTTACGGATACCTGCATCATTTTTTATGTTCTCATTCAGCTGAACAATGGCGGCCTGGGTTTGGTTTACATTGGCAACAATCATCCATTTTTTTTCTTCTCCTGTTTCAAGCATTACGCTGCCTGCAACAAAATAAGCCCCTTTTTCTCCTTTAATATCGTCCTCCTGAATAAGCCCGATCCCCTGCCTGAAATTCTGAAGCTGCAAAGCAGAAAGCAGGTAAACTGGTTTTTCCAGCCCCGACTGCCACGCAATGTTTGCTTTTAATGCTTCGCTTGGCTCCGCTTTATCAGCGATGATGGCACTTAGTGTGTAAATGCCCAGCCCTGTTTCCGTAATTAATTCAGAGCGTTTATATGCATCAGCCAGGTTACTGGTTTTTGTCTGCAAATCGCTTGGCACACCATAAGGCAAAATATTTTGCAATCCATCAAGCACTTCAACCTGTATTGCCTTACCCGATACATTAAGCAGTTTTGCTTTCTTGATAAAACCATATTGATCGCTTGTATTCCACTCGTACAGAAAATGCAGTTCCAGATCATAGTTGATCTCTTCAAAAAGAATTTTGTTACCGAACCGGT
This sequence comes from Ferruginibacter sp., assembly GCA_035328475.1. Classification (GTDB taxonomy): domain Bacteria; phylum Bacteroidota; class Bacteroidia; order Chitinophagales; family Chitinophagaceae; genus Ferruginibacter. Next base: position 17,526 of record DAOLIP010000001.1, on the reverse strand, counting down.
TTTGATAAAGATTACGTATGATCTTAAAACCAGCCTCGCTACGGATGGAGAAAGGTTCCCACAAAACAGTTTTTCCGTTTTGATTAACACGCAGAATGGTTTTGCTTCCTGTTATTTCTGCCGTGTCTATTATTTTATCGTCTGTATAATAAGGAAACAAAGAAAATTCTGTATTCTTTCTTCCGGAACTGATACCTCCATTGCTTGCAACAAACAGCCAGTGATTGGAGTCGCTTACAATACTCATAAAAAAGGGCCGCATAGCATGTACCCCTGAAATCCTGTAAAAAACTTCGTTGTCCCATTTTACTTCGGTAAGACAGTTCTTGTTTAGCTCTGTCTGTGTATTGTTATACGATGAATGCATAAATGCATGCAATTAGGGTATTTAATAAATAAAGGAAGAGTGCGTTCCCTTTTTTATTCACGCTCAATTACTTTATAGCCCCAGGTATTCTGTAAGGCTGTAATCTGTTCTAAAAGATCGCCAACGGTTAATTTAAGTACTGGTTATTTCTGCTTATAAACTTTTACATAATCCACGTACATGGATTGGGGAAAGGGGGTTCCTGTTGTGGGGAAACCAACGAAGTTGCCGCCAACGGCCACATTTAAAATAATGAAAAACGGATGATCATATACCCATTGACCGGTAACATTATCCGGCGTGATACGCTGGAATAGATAATTATCAACAAAGTAATCAATATACCCTTCGCCCCACTCAATAGCGTACAGATGGTACTCCGTATCAAAGCGGCCGTTCGTCAAACCATATGGTTTTGAAACAGCATTGCCTCCTGAGTAACCAGGTCCATGTACACTGCCCCAGGTAACAGCCGGTTGCTGGCCCCTTTGTTCCATAATGTCAATTTCGCCGCAATGCGGCCAGGGTGTGGCATCAATGTTTGATCCGAGCATCCAGAAAGCAGGCCATAATCCCGGGCCGGTTGGCGTTTTTATCCTGGCTTCAAAACGGCCATACGCCTGTGCAAAAAGGTTTTTTGTTTTTATTCTTGCAGACGTAAACCCCGATCCTGCAAATGATTCACTTTTGGCAGTTATCACTAACTTACCGCTGCCATCAAGCTGTACATTATCCGGGCGGCTGGTATAGTATTGCAGTTCGCTATTGCCCCAGCCATTATTTCCGGTTCCAATATCAAACGACCATTTTGTATTATCCGGTACACTGCCGGCTGTGCCGTTGAATTCATCACTCCAGACCAATTCCCAATCCCGCTGCGGGAGGGTTTGCACTGCATCCTTTTTACAACTGTTCAGCACCAGCAGCATTGTAAATAAGGGAGCCGCCGGTAACAGTATTTTTTTTGTGAAGTTTTTTATAGAGAAATTCATGTTTCTATTTTTTTGATTAATTAATGAGGCCACTACCTGAATAAAATATTATCCAGGTAAATGGTACCGTTGCCATCAAACTTGAATTGGAATACATTGTTCAATGCCACAATGGGCGTAAAGTATGATAAGGGTATGTCCACACTATTCCAGCCATTGGCAGTAGGTACTGTCAATGGATATGCTTTTTCCCATGGCGCCTGTCCGCCCGGTGAACCCGGAGGGCATATCAGGTAAATGTTCAATGCTGTGGAGTTTGCTGAATAGTAATCCAGGTGAAGGAACGTTTTACCCGAAACATTCTGGTTGCTTCCTATCTGAATTCCCTGGTAGTTCAAGCCTGTATAGAGTAATGTATTGTTTCCGCCAATAGGCACCTGGGTAACAACAGTTGCCTGACCCCAATTGGGGTTAAAGTCGGTGCCGGCCACATTGGTATAACTGTCACTGAATATTGAAATAACATTTCCTGCCGGATAAGTTGGAACAGGTGCAGCAACCGGCGGCACCGGCGGAATTCTCCAGAAGTAAATATTATCTAAAAAGATATCGCTGCCACCGCCGCCGTCAAATTTAAACTGGAACACATTGTTCAATGCCACCTGTGGTGTAAACTGCGACAATGGTATATCTATGCTGTTCCATCCTGCGGTTGGCACGGGAAGACTGAATGCTTTTTCCCATGGGGCTGTTCCGCCTGGTGAACCCGGAGGGCATATTAAAAACACATTCAACGTGCCCGCATTGGCGCTGTAGTAGTCTAAATGCAAAAACTGGTACGAGGTAAGATTTTGGTTAGCGGCCAATTGCAAACCCTGGTAATTAAAATTGCTGTAGCGAAGGGTGTTGTTTCCGCCAATAGGTGTTTGTGTTACTACCGTTGTTTGTCCCCAGTTAGGGAAAAAGTCGGAGCCAGGCAGATTGGTGTAGCTGTCGCTGAAAACGGAAAGCACATTCGCTGCCGGACGGGTAGGTATGGGCGCTGCTATTGGTGGAACAACCGGGTTGCTCCAGAAATAAATATTATCAGCAAAGAAATTGGAGATATTGGTACCCTCAAAAATGATTTGTCCGAAATGCCCTTTTGTGGTGAGCTGCGGCAGGCTCGAGAAAGGAACGTCTAAGCTTATCCAGCTTCGGGCTGTAAGTATTGGAGCTGTAAAAGAAACAATGTCGCTTACATCATCGCCCCCGCCCGGTATTCCATTGGCTCCGAAATCAAGCACCCGAATCTTAAAGGTAGCTCCGGTAGCAAGGTTGTCGGGCAGGTACAGGTCCATATGCAGGTTTGATTTTGAAGCAATATTGACTGTTGGCGAAGTAACCTGGATGCCAACGAAATTAAAGTTCGTATAGTTTAATACATGATCTCCGTTAACTGTAAAGTCGGCCGATTGTGTAGTTTGAAAGGGCGCCCAGTATCCGTTATAATAGTCCACATTAATATTGGTATATGCATCGCTGAAAACAGAAATCACATTCGCGGCGTCTCTTGTAGGGACAGGTGCTCCTACATAGTTTCCTGCCGAGTTGAGGGTAAGACTTCCCTTTGCGGTCATCGTATCCAGGGTGGCGGTGATCTGGGTGGTGCCACCCCCGATCGTACTTACAATTCCTTTTTCTGTAACGGATGCTACTGAGGCGTTGGAATTTAAAAATTTAAAGTAATAGGGCGATACGCTCAATGTACTGTTAATCCCGCTTGGCATATTGTAGGTTGCTGTAAATCCGTCGATGGTATTGGTTACACCTATATAAGAGATCTGTTGTTTATCCACGCCATTTAAAATGGAAGCGGAGGCATGCCCCAGGTCTCCCATTTTTTCAAAGCGCACTTCATCAATCCAGAATGTATATCCCCTGCCGTTCTCCGGGCCGGTAGAATAATAAAACAATCCTTTTTCCTGTGTAAGTTTTTTTGCATCTGGTATGGGTATTATAACTTTCTTCCAGTTGCTGTTTACCGGTAATCCATTCAGGGTAACCAGGTATTTGTTTTCGCCCAGGTCATTCCCAAAGCCAAGCACACCGATGGTTGCTGCCGTTGTGGCTTTTATGTAAAAAGTAAGCGCATTGTAACCAGACAGGTCCCTGCCGGTTTTACTGAAGAACACTCCGCCGGCATAAGAGCCCTGCGGGCTGTTGGCATCCGGCACTTCAAAGCGCATCGATTGCCGGGTACCGCCATAACTTACCTGGTTGTCAACCTGGAAAGCTTTTACATCAGATCCGCCAAAGGCAGCATATGCCAGGTCGGGGGTGAAATCATCAATAAAAACTTCTGCCCGGTTTGGAAAAGATGGGTTTTGTAAATCTGCAATATCTCTTTTTTTACAACCGGCAAAAAGCAGTATTACTGCAGCAAAAAAGCTGCTGTAAAAAATTAAACGTGATGTACGCTGTTTCATATAAGTTTCTTTATTGTTGATGGACTGGCCAAATATTATTTTCCTATGTTGATTTGAATGTACGTGCGCAACTCCCACTCATTACCATCGGGAAAGCCGATGGCATTGGGGTCAGGTACCCAATTGCCAGCAGCGTCAATTGTTTTGATGGGCGAATACCTGGGAGAGTATTTGTTGAGTGTACGGTAAGTTCCCCTGATGCCGATTTTAGTGCCCGGCATAATAAACCAGTCGGGTTTTCCTACTTCTGTTGAAATATCTGCGATCAGTTGCAGCGGGAATGTGAGGTTGAAATCGCGGTGGTAGTCAAAAGGACCCCAGTCGTTAAACTTACCAATAGCTATGAGTTTTGTTTTCTTATAAATAGTGCGGAGGTCAAAACCATAGCGGTTGATGGTTCGTTTATCGTTGCCGTTTGCCTGGCCGTTACCTGCATATAGGTTAGCTATTAAACCAAGGTTGGGATTTACTTTGGAAACAACCCTTGTATTTACTTCCCACAAATCCTGGGCGGGAGCAGAACCGGGGAAAACAAATGTTGTTCTTCCGTTTCCTAATATCCCAATTGCAGCATCTTGTACGGTTGGCAGGTGGCGATACACGAAATCGGCGCTGATTGCCAGTTTTGCATCTTCCGCCCTGTCGTTATCCCACTCATACATCCATGTAGCCGGAGTGGGGTCATAGGTTAACAAAAGCTCTCCGGCTATTGTCTCCCTGTTTGAACGAACGGAGAAAGGGTCGTCTAAAATATTTCTCGGCCTGCCTGGCGCCAGCACATCAGCAGGTATCGGGCCTTCAATTGGTTTTTGGTATAAAAAGTTAGGAGCAAACTGCAGCTTACCCACATTCACCGCAAAGCCGCTAAGCACATTATACATATTGCCGCTGCCTAAATCCTTTAATCTCCAGCCGGTGAATGTTTTTGTTTGATCGACGCCGGCATTGGCAACAAGGCCCATATAGGAGGCAAGGCCATACCAGTTAACGATACCGGCAGAGTAGGTAAGTTTTATTTTACCCCCGAAATTGTCCTGTGTTTTTATTTGGTCCTGGTAAACCTTACCATCCCTCATTAGCTGAAAGGTTCTTCCATTCAGCGGCTGCCCTGCCCACAAGCCACCAATATCAAATCCGAATTTTTCAAATTTCCTGGAAACACTTAATGCGGCTTTCCTTGTTTTTGGGGTTGGAACGGCAAATGAACTTTGGAGCCCACTGCGCTGCGTCAGGTCTTCATGAAACATAGCAGTAACATCAAACCTGGCAATTTTACGGCTGTACTTGGCCAGTATCGCAGGGTTGGCTCCCCACCAGAGTTCCGGGCCAAAAGCAACTTTCAAGCCTTTAATGGTTTTTTTACCTTCTATTTCAAAACCAAAAGGGGCTTCGCCATTATAGATGTCAATGTTGGGTCCGTAGTTCGCTTCGGGATACAGGCCAAAGAAATCACCTTCGTATCCCCAATGATAATGACCGGTGCGGTAAAAACCGGTAAGATTAAAGAATTTATTGTTCCAGTTGAAACTGCTGCGGTATAATTGAATGCGGTTATTGGAATTTATTTGCTGGGGGCCTGTTGGGGTGTTTACAGTGATCTTTCTTCCCCTGTTTTCATAAAACACTTCATCGATGGGATTTTCTGCCACGTTACCAAGCACATTAAACTGTACATTGGCCGTCATATTGGGTGCAGGCTTGGCAGTTACACCAATGTTAAATGACTGCATGTGGTCAAATCCCAAACGGGTAGGATAGCCTGTGGTCGCAGGATCATCTTCTTTCGGAGTTGAAATAAGACTACCCCCGGTATTGAAGGTATAAAAATTAGCCTGCAGGTCACTCAGGTACAATTTCCCTTTTTCTTCGCTATGCAGAGCGGCTTTATCGCCTCTTGCCCGCAGCGCCGCATCGGCAATTTGTATATTATCAATCATGCCGGCCTGTGCTTTTGCATTTGCACTATACGGATTGAGCTGGTGCACTTCTTTCAATGCATAATAGGCAGCCCTTGGGTATAATTGATAGGTACCCTTTTCATTTGTTTGACCTTTTGCGCAGATGCCAAACCATTCCTCGTTCATATTATTTTCGCCGGGCTTGTAGTCGTTCAGGTAACCACCATTCGACCAGGAGGCGGTTACATCATGCTCTTCCAGGTTCGATGTCTGTCCTGTTTTCCACCATCCATCGCTGAACTGGAAGGTGAAGCCACCAAGCGCATTGTCATTTTTGCCCATACCGGCAGCATTGGCATAAATTTCTTTCCAGTTACTCACCAGTATTTTTGCCTGGTATTCCTGATCTTCTTTGTTGGTTTGTGTATTGTAAGCATCGGAGCCAAATTCGGTCAGGATAACGGGTTTGCCGAGTTCTTTTTTAACCCGGTCATACAAGTCGGTAAAAGTAAGGCCGCGGTAAGTGTTGATGCCAAGGATATCAACATCCGTACATTCTTTGGCAATGATATCTGCAAAAAGCAAATCGCCATTGCATATAGACATTGGATGACTATTATCAATAGCCTTCATTTCTTTTACAGCATCATTGAATAGCTTATATAAATGATAGGCATCTTTGGTAGACCTTCTGTCGGCCATCGGTATGTTTTCCGTTTCTGCACCCCGCCAGAAAAGGCCGTAGTTATTTTCATTCCCCAATAAGAAAAGCAGAAGGCCGGGCGTGTTTTTATATTGACCTACCATATCCCTTACTTCTTTCAGCAACAACGCTTTTACAGCCGGGTTGGAATAATCTGTATTGGGTTCCCATTTACCTTTTATGGTAAGCCCATAACGGCCAAAGGAGTGATTGAGCATGGTGTAAATTCCATAATGCTCGTAGATGTATTTTATCCACCTGGCAGGCACACCGGTGTAGAGGCGAACGGTGTTTACACCCATGTTTTTCAACAGCGGCATTTCATAGTCAAGCGCCGCCATGATAACATCATCGGGCTGCTTCCATAAACTGTAGGTGTAGTTTGTGCCTACCGGGAAATAATCCCAGTTCATTCCGTTGATAAAAAAATCTTTTCCATTCACCGTTAACCTTGATCCTGTCCCGTCTTTGTTAACGAGTACCTGGTTTAACTGTGCCGGCAGGGATGCCGAAATGAAAAAGAGGATAGAAAATAATGCGATCCTTCTCATAAGTTGCGTTTTTGTTTTAATTGAACTCCATCTTACACTTTTTGCCGGAAATGATTCTACACCATTCAGCAAGCAGGGTTATAGCGGTTAAATGTCTCCAACTCTCTACTTTTTTATCAGCATGCAGTGCAAAGCCTTTTGAACAAACCGCCAACTGAGGCTCATTCACCAGCACTGCATGTTATACATTATTCATTGGGTACGTAAAAAAGGCTGATGACGCCTTACCGGATTAACTACAGGTATAAGACTGATTGTGCCGAAAATGGCTGAATAACAGAACAAGCAATCTTAAGTAGTGGTATGTACACAATTTAGTTTCATTGCGTCAACACGACACAATATACTTCTTTTTTTAATTTTGCAAAGAGGATGATTATATATTTTTGCCTAAAATGCTTATATCATTAAACATTCCATGACTAAAAATGAAGCCATCGGTGCATTAATAGAGGAAGGGCAGAATTGGTTTCTGCCTTCTTTATCTGTTGATTGCGTGATTTTTGGATTTCATGACGGCGAATTAAAGGTGCTGCTGCTGAAACACCGGCATCGCAATATGTGGGGGTTGCCCGGCGGCTTTGTTTATAAGGATGAGCCGGCTGATGTGGCTGCCCAACGCGTACTCCAGGAAAGAACGGGTTTGCATGAAATTTTTTTACAGCAATTCCATGCATTTGGTGATACAGAACGGTACGACAAGGATTTTCACAACCGGGACCTTAAGAAGGATGGCATTACGGTGCGAAGCGAACATTGGCTACTTCAGCGTTTCATTACCATCGGTTATTATGCCCTCGTTGAATTTTCAAAGGTGAGCCCTTCCGAGGATACGCTAACCGAAAAATGTATGTGGTGGGACATCCGTAAGGTTCCCGCTCTGATGCTTGACCACAAAAAGATTCTCGACAAAGCGCTGCAGGCTCTCCGTATGCAGTTAAATTATCAGCCCATTGGCTATAACCTGTTACCAGAAAAATTTACCATGCCAGAGTTACAAAAACTCTACGAAACAATCCTTGATAAACCGCTTGACAGGAGAAATTTTCAAAGAAAAATTCTGAATTATGGTATTCTCTGCCGCTTAAAAGAAATAAAAAAAGGGGTTGCACACAAAGCGCCCTATCTCTACTCATTTGACCTGAATAGGTACCGGGAAGCATTGCGTGCAGGTTTGCAGGGAGGATGGTAAAGCCCGCTTTTTATCTTTATTTCTGCAGTTCTATGCATAAACAATTACAGCACCGTTTTTAAGCCTGGTGAAAGACAACGAGATCACAGCACCCATATAAGTACAGTTTTACACAACTGCGATCAAATGGAGAAAAATAGCTACTTTCAAATATGTCTTGCCATGCTAAAATAAAAACAAGCTGATAGCCGTCTGTACAAAACAAAAGAACAAAAGCCGATCAATCATTCAACCGACTGCGCATGAAAAGAATCTCTCTTTACCTGTTATCAACTACCTATTGTATTTCTGTTATAGCACAATCGTACAATAAACTACATTTTCGTTCGGTTGTGGTTGATACACACAACGACATCCTGATGAAGGCAGCAGACAGGGGTATTGTTTTTGACCAGGACCTTACCGGCAAAACGCACAGCGACCTGGCACGCTGGAAAAAAGGCGGACTGGATGTGCAATTGTTTTCTGTGTATTGTGATGGTGACCTGAAAAACCCGTTTGCCTTTGCCAACCGGGAAATGGACAGCCTGGATGCCGTGGCAGCACGTAACCCCGATAAAATTGTAAAAGTTTACAGTTATGCAGCATTGATCAACGCAGTAAAACAACATAAGATCGCTGCTATGTTTGGAGTAGAGGGCGGTCACATGATAGAAGACGACCTAAAAAAACTGGATTCGCTTTATGCCCGTGGTGCCAGGTATTTAACCTTAACACATAACATTGCACCCTCCTGGGCCACCAGCGCCGCCGATGAAACAACAAAGCCAAACCTGCCGCACAAAGGCCTCACCGATCTTGGCAGGCTGGTGGTGCAACGCATGAACCAGCTGGGCATGATCATAGATGTGAGCCATGCCGGCGAAAAAACATTTTGGGATGTGATCAACCTCAGTACCAAACCCATCATTGCTTCGCACAGCTGCGTTTACAATCTTACTCCGCACCGGCGTAATTTAAAAGATGACCAGATAAAAGCCATCGCAAAGAATGGTGGCGTCATCCAGCTGAATTTTAACCCTGGGTTTATCGACAGCAGTTTTGATAAAAAAGAAATTGCCTTTTTTAAAAATCATGTGGCCGAAAATGATTCGCTGATGAAAAGCGGAATGGGTGATTTTTACGCCATGAGTTATCTCTATACTAAATATGCCGAAGAAGCAAATGCCATACGTCCGCCTTTATCCATGATCATCGATCACATTGATTACATCGTGAACCTGGCAGGTATCGATTACGTGGGCCTGGGCTCCGACTTTGACGGTATCAATCTTACGCCGCAGCAATTAGACGATGTTACCACGTATCCCTTAATTACAAAAGCGCTGGTTGAAAGAGGATACAGCAAAAAAGACATTCGCAAAATACTGGGAGGCAATTTTCTTCGTGTACTTAAGGCCAATGAACCTAAAAAATAATCCCCATGAGATCATTACTGGTAATACTGCTGTTCCCTTTTCAATTAATTGCCCAGCCTTTTTCCAAAACAGAAATTACCCGCTGGGAAAAACAGGCACAACAAATAACCATCATCCGTGATAACTATGGTGTGCCGCATATTTATGGTAAAACAGATGCCGATGCCGTATTTGGTTTGCTATATGCCCAGTGCGAAGATGATTTTAAGCGGGTGGAGATGAACTATGTTGACAAACTGGGCCGGGTTGCAGAAACAAAAGGCGAAACCGAATTAGCCTGGGACCTGCTTAACCGCATACTTTTTGATTCTGCCGGTGCCGTGGATGATTACAACAGATCGCCGGCTTGGATGCAGAAACTATGCAATGCCTTTGCAGATGGCATTAATTATTATTTATACAAACATCCAACAGTTAGGCCGGCCTCCATAACCCGCTTTAAACCCTGGTATCCTTTTTTATGGACAGACGGCAGCATCAATGCCATCAACACAGGCGACATCACCGAAAAAGAATTTTCTTCCTTTTACCTCGAAGGAAAGAATTTTTCTTCCTTCCGGAATAGCGATGATAAGGAAATGCTTACCGGTTCAAACGGTTTTGCCATTGCACCAACGATCAGCAGTTCGGGCAATGCCATGCTGTATATCAATCCGCATGTGACTTTTTATTTCCGCCCCGAGGTACATATGGTAAGCGAAGAAGGATTGAATGTATATGGTGCTGTTACCTGGGGACAGTTCTTCATTTACCAGGGCTTTAATGAACACTGCGGATGGATGCATACCTCAAGTGGTGTGGATGCAGCAGATACCTACATTGAAAAAGTTTCGAAAACAAATACCGGTTGGATATATGAGTACGAGGGAAAGCAAAAACCCGTGACTGGAAAAAAGATATTGCTGAAGTACCTGTCGGGAAATGAGATCAAAAGCAAACCGGTTACTGTGTTCTTCACCCATCACGGCCCCATCATGGCAAACCGCAACGGGCAGCTACTCAGCCTGCGGGCCGACAACCGCATTGCAGAAGGATTAATGCAATGCTGGTTACGAAACAAAGCAACCGGTTTTATTGATTTTAAAAAAACGCTGGACCTGAAAGGAAATATTTCCAACAACACCGTGTATGCCGATGCCGAAGGAAATATTGCATACTGGCACGGCAACCGAATTCCGGCAAGAGATACAAAATACAACTGGAACAAAGCTGTTGATGGGACCATTGCTGCAACCGAATGGAAGGACCTGCACCCGGTAAGCGAAATTGTACAAAGCATTAACCCGGCAAATGGCTGGCTGCAGAATTGTAATTCCACTCCCTATACGGTTGCTGGTGCCAACAGTCCGCTGAAACAAAATTACCCGGCTTATATGGCGCCCGACGGAGAGAACTTCCGCGGCATTAATGCAGTAAGGGTGTTGGCTGAAGAAAGTAAATACGATATAAACAAGCTGATAAAGGCCGGCTACGATACAAGATTATCTGCTTTTGAGATTTTAGTGCCGGCACTGGTAAACGCTTTTCACAAAAAAGATTTTACCAATTACCCGGTAGAAGATTTTAAACAAATAGAAGAAGCGATAAGTATTTTAGAAAAATGGGATTACCGTGCCGATGAAAATTCCATTGCCACTACACTGGCTGTTGAATGGGGGCAACGGCTGATCGTAAAAATTCAGCAGAGTTCTGATGCAGATGAATTTGAGTTTGTTGACCAGGTTACAAAAACAAAACAATTTGCAGCAAAAGCACCTGCCGAAGACATGATCACTCCGCTGTTGGCTACTATTAAAGACCTGCAGAGCAGGTTTGGCAAATGGCAAATAGCCTGGGGAGAGATCAACCGGTTTCAGCGCATCTCATCCGAGCTTGATTATACATTTGACGACAGCAAGCCAAGCATTCCCGTTGGTTTTGCTTCATCTGCCTGGGGCATGCTTCCTTCTTATACAAGCAAAACCTTCCCCGGCACCCAAAAAAGATATGGCGTAAATGGAAATAGTTTTATTTGTGCCGTGGAGTTTGGTAACAAGATAAAAGCAAGGTCTTTGTTAGCCGGCGGACAAAGCGGCGATGAAAATTCCAAACATTTTTTTGACCAGGGATTGATGTACAGTAAGGGACAGTTTAAGGACGTATTGTTTTATAAAGAAGATGTGATGAAGCAGGTGGAGAGAAAATACCATCCGGGGGAGAAGTTATAAACCGCAGAGACGCAAAGACGCGGAGAAATAAAATTTGTTTGATCTCAATCTCTGCGCCTTTGCGTCTCCGCAGTAAAATTATTGTTTCGATACTTCCTTTATATGATACTCCTGTATCAGTGCCGGGTTCTCCGGCGACAGGGTAAAGTATACTTCCATATTTATCTTCTCGCCTTCAATGATAAACGAACCCCGTAATTGGTTCTCGGGTTTCATTGCGTTTACGGCTATTATTTTCCCCGCTTTCGCATACAGGTCTCTGGCCTCTTTCTTTAAACTGTCGATCGGATAATCGGGGAAAAAGTTTTCGGCAAAGATGCCACTCTGTTCCGCTTTATCCCAGTCGGGCAGTATTTTCATTAATTCACTCTTACGCTGTTCTAAAATTTTCGATGGGGGAAGTTGCCTGGGTTGCAGTTGAGCCATTTTAATAATGGTATCCAAAACTTTTAAATTCACAAAACCCATGGGTGCATAGGTTCGGTTGGCAAAGGAAACAATGCCGATCCCGTAATCGGGCATAATGCGCCACTGGCTTCCGAAGCCGGGCAGGCCTCCGCTGTGTGAAATAAACGTTCTGCCCTCACAATCTTTCACCCAGCCAAGGCCATAACAATACGCTGCCGTTACTGCACAGGCTCTCCCGCCAGGGTATTTAAAATTTGGGTTGAACCCATTCCATCTCCATGGGTGATGCATTTCCCTTACCGAACTTCTTTTAACGGGCCCGTCGTCTTTTGCATTATTGGGCGGCCAGGCAGAAAGATGAAATGCCATATACCCTGCAAATTCATCAATGGAACTGATCATGGCACCCATGGCACCCCAGCTTCCGTCTTTTGTATCGTGCAGCAATGTTTCTTCATTCCATTTTTCATTCAGCCAGCGATAACCGTGTGCCAGTTTATCAGCAGCCACATCTCCGTATTCATAAGTAGTGGTCTTCATGCCCAGCGGTTCCAGGATATTTTTTTTGATATAATCCTGGTACTGCATGCCAGAAACTTTTGTAATGATTCTTCCCTGCAATGCAAAACCCAGGTTACTGTATTCGTACGCAATACCTGGTGGATTGGAAAAAGAAATCTGTTTACCGATGAACTCCATCAGGTCTTTATCATTGTCGGCAAGCTGGCGGTCGCCCCAGGGATTGTCTTCCGGGAAGCCGGCACCATGCGTCATCAAATGACGGATCGAGATTACCGGTGCATCGGCTGTTGGATATTTTAAATTTTTCAGTTCGGGGATATATAAATAAGCCGGGTCGTCTAAATTCAGTTTGCCTTCATCCCTCAGTTTTAAAATGGCCATACAGGTAAAACTCTTGCTCATCGACGCAATGCGGAAAAGCGATGCAGAAGTGACCGGTATCTTTTTTTCAACATCGGTATACCCGATATTTCCTTTGTAAACAAGCTTGCCGTCTACCACTAAACCATAGGCCACGCCGGGTAAATGATTGGAATCGGCATATGCTTTAAACAGCTGGTCAATTACCGGTATTGTCTTCATGATCTTATCAAGCCGGCCGGCGTCTGCAAAAACAGCCGGCTGGTATGCGGTATCATATAAGGGAGCTGTTGCAGCCGTTTGTTTGTCTTTTTGATCACAAGAGCTGAAAACGCTGATCACAATAAGAAAAAGGAAATATTTTTTCATTGCCGGTTTGTTTTAATTAATGTGTTGCCTTGAACCACATAGTACACATAGTAAATACACAAGAATCTATGTGAACTCTATGTTCTCTATTGTGTCTATGTGGTTCAAGCAGAACACTATATCATTTTATATGAATGACAAGGTCAATAGTTGATCAGTTTTTTTACCAACTCATCCAGCCTGCTGTACGCCATAAAATTCTTCTCCAGCTCCAGGTTGAACGGGATGGGTGTATCCAGCGATGCACAACGCATCACCGGCGCATCCAGTTTGTCGAAACAGTTTTCGGCAATCCAGGCAGCTATCTCGCCGCCAATACCGCCCGTCAGTGTGTCTTCATGCAATAATAAAACCTTGCCGGTTGCAGCAACAGCTTCTTCAATGGCAGCATGATCCAGCGGTAATAATGTCCGCAGGTCCAGGATATGAAAAGAAATGTCTTCATGGTTCTTTGCATAATCCATGGCCCAATGCACCCCCGAGCCATAGGTGATGATGCTGATATCGCCGCCGCTTTGCACCAGCCTTGCTTTACCGATCTCGATCTCATAATATTCATCGGGCACAGAACCACTAACAGAGCGATACAATGCTTTATGTTCAAAATATAAAACCGGGTTGGGGTCGTTGATGGCAGCGATCAGTAATCCTTTTGCATCGGCCGGTGTACTTGGGTAAACCACTTTTAATCCCGGCGTGTGTACAAACCATGCTTCATTACTCTGCGAATGAAACGGGCCGGCCCCCACACCGCCGCCTGTTGGCATGCGAATGACCACATCGGCATTTTGTCCCCAACGATAGTGGATCTTTGCCAGGTTATTGATGATCTGGTTAAAGCCCACGGTAACAAAATCGGCAAACTGCATTTCCATCATGCTCTTATATCCTTCTAAACTTAAGCCAAGCGCTGCGCCCACGATGGCGCTTTCGCAAAGCGGTGTATTACGCACCCGTTCTTTTCCAAATTCCTGCACAAAGCCTTCAGTAATTTTAAAAGCGCCTCCGTATTCGGCAATATCCTGCCCCATTAAAATGAGGTTGGGATGTTTTTGCATGGATTGGTGCAGGGCTTCTTTGATGCCGTCGACGAAACGTTTTTCCGAAGATACCGGATTCGGGATACCGGATTCAGGATACCGAGTACTCATATCTTGTATCCTGTATCCTGTATCTTTTCTTAGCGCATACACATCGGAGATCTCTTCTTTTGAATCAGGAGTAAGTGGCTTTGCATTGTATGCAATACTTAATTCTGTTTCGATATAGGTTTTGATCTCAGCTTTGATGCTGTCAATTTTCGTTACGGGTAAAATATTCTCCTCAAAAAGATATTGCTCAAAGTTTTTCACCGGGTCTTTCTTTTCCCATTGTTCAAACAGTTCTTTGGGAACATACTTGGTGCCGCTGGCTTCCTCGTGTCCCCGCATCCGGAACGTCATACATTCTATCAGGTAAGGCTTTTGATTTTTTATGCAGTAATCCCGGACGCCCTTAATGGTATCTAAAACGGATAAGATATTGTTTCCGTCGATCTGTACGCCTTCTATTCCGTAACCCGCCGCTTTATCCACTAAACTCTTACACCGATACTGCTCATTAACGGGTGTGCTTAACCCATAGCCGTTGTTTTCAATGATGAAGATCAAGGGCAGGTCCCACACGGCCGCCGTATTCAATGCTTCGTGAAAATCGCCTTCGCTGGTACCGCCATCACCGGTGAATGCAAGAGAAAGCTTGTTCTCTTTCCGGAGTTTATATGCAAGCGCAACGCCATCGGCGATCGCCAGTTGCGGGCCCAGGTGAGAGATCATGCCGCAGATATGGTGTTCTTTGCTGCCAAAGTGAAAACTCCGTTCCCTGCCCTTGCTGTATCCTTCTTTATTCCCCTGCCATTGCATGAACAGTTTACTCAGCGGCATATCCCGGCAAGTGAATACGCCCAGGTTGCGGTGAAGGGGCATGATCCATTCGTCTTTCTGCAAGGCCAGGGCAGCACCTACTGCAATGGCTTCCTGCCCGATGCCGCTGAACCATTTGCTGATCTTTCCCTGCCGCAGCAATACCAGCATCTTTTCCTCGATCATACGGGGCAGCAGCAGTTTTTTATATATCGAAACCAGTTCTTCGTTGTCCAGATTTTTTCTGTCGAATTGCATAATATATGTTCTGATAAATTATTGGTAAAGTTAGCAGATGTTGCCGCAGCTTACCAAATTGCTTTTGTATTTTGATGTGGAACCCGGCCGGGATTGTTAACGCAAACTTAAAGGCCGTTCTTTTTAAAAAACAGCATATGCAAATGATCATTGCCTTGCATCTGACTGAAAACTACTTTTTATGCAAGCACCTATCAAAACTGCAGCCCTTGGCTTTTTTGCCCTTTCATTGATCATCCCTGTTTCTTCTTTTACCGGCCCAGCTAAAGACAAAGGCAGGCCTCACCCTGTTACAAGCGCCCAACCAAAAATACAGGCGGCCATTTTACTGGATGTGAGCAATAGTATGGACGGGCTTATCGAACAGGCCAAGGCACAGTTATGGAATATGGTGACCGTAATGGGAAAAGCAAAATGTGAGAACGATGTAACGCCCCAGTTAGAGATCGCCTTATATGAATATGGCCGCAGCAGCAACAATGTAAAAGAAGGGTATGTGAAGAAGATAAATGGCTTCATCAGCGACCTGGATTCGCTGTCGCAGAACCTGTTTCGTCTTACCACACTTGGCGGAGATGAGTATTGCGGCCAGGTGATCTTCACTTCGATGGATCAATTGGCATGGGATGCCGGCAGTACAAGTTATAAAGTGATCTTCATTGCGGGCAACGAGGATTTTTTACAGGGCAACCTTCATTATACAAAAGCCTGTGCCGAAGCAAAGAAGAAGGGCGTGATCGTGAACACAATCTATTGCGGCAGCCGTATGGACGGTATTAAAGAACACTGGAACCTGGGCGCCGAATGCGGCAACGGAAGTTTCAGCAATATAAACCAGGATGCAAGAATCGAAGATATTGCTACCCCGTACGACAGCCTGTTATACAGCTACAATGAAAAACTGAATGCAACCTATGTAGCTTATGGGTCAAACGCAGTGTATTACTCCGGCAACCAGGCGGTACAGGACAAACAAAATGCAGCCATGAGCAAAACAGCCGGCATTAAACGCATCAAAGCAAAAAGCAACGGCAAGGTTTATAATAATGCACAATGGGACCTGGTGGATGCAAAAGAAAAAGAAGGCGATGCGGTGTTTGATAAAATTGATAAGAAGGATCTGCCGGATAGTTTAAAGAATAAGTCCAAAGATGAACTGAAAGCCATCGTTAATCAAAAAAGCGTTGAACGCAGCAATGTGCAGAACGAGATAAAAAAGCTGAATACACAAAGAGACGCTTATATAGCGGCTGAACGGGTTAAAAATGCCGCTGCCAAAAACAATGCACCTACTTTAGAAACCGAAGTGGAAAAGATCATTAAAGAACAGGCCCGGCGGGTGAATATGAGAATTGAGTAGTGAACTGTAAACCTTTGCTTAGCCGTTGCAACGGAGCAAGGCAAGCTTCTAATGACAGGTATTTTTTACAAAATAATTTTGCCCCGAAGACGCTAAGGCACTAAGAAAAAGGCTATGCATTTTTTCTACTTCGTGGCTCACCTATTTTCCCTCCTTTTCGTCACCTGTACGAAAAGCCTTGCGATGTACCACCGAGTTGAAGAAAGAGAGCAGGGCGCCGAATAACAATGCATGCCAGAAACTTTTTACCTGGAAGCCGTGAACAAAATAGGCGTCTAATAAAATGATGCCGGCGTTTATCACAAAAAGGAAAAGGCCCAGCGTAATGATCGTAGCGGGCAATGTGAACAGAACGAGCAGGGGTTTTACAAATGCATCCAGCAGCGATAAGACCACCGCTACAATAATTGCGGTGAAAAAATCAACGATCGTAATGCCCGGCAAGATATAGGCCAGCACAAACACATTCACCGAACAAACCAGTATCTTAATAAACCATTTTTGCATAATTTAAATTACAACTAATTCGTAAAAATCTTCCGGCACCAGGTATTTATTTGCCAGGGCCTTTAGTTCTTCGGCCGGTATTGTTTTGATCGTTTTTACCGAATC